>NZ_JBBWWT010000001.1:0-432500 GCF_038321125.1 Pseudoxanthomonas putridarboris
GAAATCACGAAGAATACGTCCACGCCAATATAGCCGCCGGGCAGGATCCCTGGCCACACGTGGTACACCAGCACCGCCAATACCGCTATGGCGCGCATGCCCTGTATGTCAGAGCGGAAGCCTCCGGTATTAGCAGTTGCTAACATGCTTGAGGTCATAGGAAGGATGGACTGGCATAGGGTTCCAAGAGCGCTAACGCATTGCGCTCTCAATTCCATCGGCCAACATAGGAGCCATACTCCTCGCGTATGTAGCGGTCAAATGGTGCTTGTCGCGATAGACAAGTACGCCCCCGATTACAACCGGACAATCGCCCTTGAAGCAGAAGTAATTCTGCATGTCGATCACCCTAATCGATGCTTCTTTCTTGGCCACGATCGCAAGTGACGCCGTGGATAATGCCTGTTGGGCCGTCGTCGAACAGGCATCAATACTTGCATTTGGGCGCGCCATGCAACCCGGAACATCTTCCAGTTGCCATGGCGTATGCTTGATAACTGCCACGCGTATGCCAGCCCTATCAAGCTCACGCGCGTATTTCCGGACACCTTCGGCAATGGCTTCCTGGCTGGATGGATATGAAGTGCCCGGTATTGCCTGTCTAGGTGAATGACTGATAATCACTAGGTCGGGATGATGCTCCAGAATCCATTCCACAACCTTTTGTCCCCAGATTTGGCATTCGATGTAATCGCGATCAGCACCGCGCGACGAGAATTGAGTGAGTGCTGCGGTGAACGCACAGCTGCTTTTAGTGATTCCAGTAACTCGCCATCCCCGTATCCCGGCGATCTTCTCGAGTGCCGGCAACCAGTGAACCGCGTGGGAATCGCCCACGATCACAATATTAAGCTTCGCGTCCTCCGGACCGTAATGGCAAAAGCTGAGATCTTTGGACGGAACACTGCCAATACAACGCGAAGAGCCGTCCAAGCCATATGCCGGGCCTCGATCAAGTCTTGCAATCTCTGCCTTAGGAATGAAATCTGCGTTCGTGTTCCAATCAAGATTGAGGATGGCTCCTGCGCCAGGATGCTTATTGTCCACCAAGCTTGATTCTTCAAACTCGGCCCTCGCACGCTGATCACCAGCAAAGGTGAGGCCTGTGGCAAACAACGCCAATGTGGCTGTCAGCCCTGCCCCGATCACATAAGGACGGAAGGACTCCCCCTTGCGTGCATGCCGGAAGCGCTCCTCGATCACATACTTCGACACGTGCGCCAAGAGAATCGAGACCACCACCACCACCACGCCATCCTGCAAGGTCGCCACTTCCCGTCCCGTCACCGGCGCATAAAACACCACCACCGGCCAGTGCCAGAGATATAACGAGTAGGAAATGTCACCCACATATTGCATCGGGCGAGTCGATAGCAGCCTGCCCAACACTTCCTGCTCGCCCACCCTCGCGAACAGCAGCGCCGCGGCACCCAATGTCGGCAGCAAGGCCTCGTAACCCGGAAAGGGAAGACGACTGGAATAGAACCAGGCCGATGTCCCGATGGCCGCCACACCCAGCCAACCAAACCCAGAGCGAATCCAGCCTGTCACCCCGTCCACGTCCCGACCGGCAATGACCAGCAGCCCCCCAATGCCCAGCTCCCATACCCGCGTGGTCGTCAGAAAGTAGCCTGGCGCAGGATCAACAAACGATACATGGACCCCGTATGCCAGTGACGCCAACGTCACCACACCCAAGGCGGTCAGAAACGCTTGCCTGATCGGCCAGCCACGGCGCCGCGCAAGCACCCCCACTCCCAGCATCAGGAGCGGCCAGATGATGTAGAACTGCTCCTCAACCGACAATGACCAGAAATGCTGGACAGGACTGGGAGCCGCATCCTGCGCCAAATAGTCCACCGAACGCTGCACCAGCAGCCAGTTCTCCACGTACAGCGCGCTGGCAACAAGCTCCCGGGACAAATCCCGCCACTCCGAGGCTGACAGCCATAACCACGCCGAAACCGCCACTGCCAACAGCGTCACCGACGCTGCGGGCAGAAGACGGCGGATGCGCCTGGCATAGAAGTCACGCAGGCTGATCGTATCGCTTCGTTCAAACTCCCGAACCAGCAGGCCTGTAATCAAATAGCCCGAAATCACAAAGAACACGTCCACGCCGATATAGCCGCCGGGCAGGACCCCTGGCCACACGTGGTACACCAGCACCGCCAATACCGCTATGGCGCGCATGCCCTGTATGTCAGAGCGGAAGCCTGACGAGCCTTTTGAACGAGACATCAACGGAGCATCAATCCGGGATTAATTGGCAAGCGAATAGGCCATGTAAACTGTGCCTTTGGCATCAGGCATCTGCAGCACATAGCGCTCGCCTCGGGGAGCACCCGGGCGCACCCATACCAGCACATCGCCTTGGCCCTGCTTGGAATAGACGACACGGATCGCCCGGCCCTGCTCTTCCCGGGAAGCCTGTTGGTAGCCCTCTTTGGCGAACTCAGCGGTCACTGCTTTCTCGACATCGGGCACTATAGAGTCAAGGAACTCTATCCCTACCTCGCGTGACTTCTGGCCATCTTTCTTGCGGGTAACCTCGCGATCAACGCTCACATGGTACTGGAACGGAAACGATGTGATGCCCCCCGCAATTGGAGAGACGAACTCAGTCTTTCTTTCAACAGCTGGCTTGGCCACCTCCGACTGAGTTGCCTCGGCTTGCGGGGCCGGAGTCTGTGCGTTGTCCGCTTCTGCCGGCCCCGGGTCGCGGCAGGCGGCCAACACGAGCAGCATAGCAATAACGATAATTTTCTTATTCATAAGATAATTCTCCGGAAATAATTATGTTTTACTCAGACAATGCATTAAGAGGAAATATTCAGGATTGAGCGTACTTATGGAAAGTAAGCAGTCTAAGATACATCTGCGCGCTCATATTCTCCCATGTCAAACCCTTAGCAACGAGACTTCCTGCCCGAGACACACCTCCCCATACATCGGGGTCTTCATAGATCGCCTTGGCACATCTCGTCATGTGCTTGATCGACCGCACCTCGACCGCACCAAGACCGAGATAATCGGACAACGAATTATCCATCTTGGGATGCAGAACTGGCACCCCCATAGCCGCCACCTCCATCGGCACCATCTCGAATGTCGCGTATTTAACCAGGCTTATCATCAGGCGCGAACGTGAGAGAACCCGCGTGTACTCCTCTTGTAGGAACGGCAGCACCTCGATGCCCAGGTCTCTAGCCTGCCTAGGACGATACTGCTGCACACAGAACAAGTGCGCATCAGGCAAGGCAATCCGTAATGATTCAATCGCTTCTTCCGCAGACCAAGCAAGCAAGGACTGATCGCAGAGTTTCCCATAGTCGCCCAGGAATATTCCCTCACGCTCGGAGAATCCGACCTCGGGGATATGTTCATAACTCAAGGTCTTCGGGATGGCCACCAACATGTCGGCGACCGGAGCCAGCAATGGATCGTCTTCAACCCGATCGCCGAATACCATCAATCCAACCCGCTTCCCGTACAGCGCGCGCCAGGTCGACATTTGCTCACAGATATAATGCTTGCGGGAGTCGCGTCCGTTCAGCGAGAGATTCACTATGATTGAACGAGCCTGACGGGCATGATGGTCCACCAACTCGATGACATCTTTGAAGTCGGGCCGCTCCGGGTCGCCCGGATAAACCATGACTATATCCGCGTCAAATCCGTTCAGCGTGCGCGGATCGTCCATCTCGAGATCGATCAGCGCCACTTCTATACCGAGAGGCCTTAGCATGTCGGCAGTCAAATGGGTGGACTTCAGTATTCCTCCCTTTTTCCAGCGTTCCTTATTAGTCCGCCCAACGATGGCGAGCCGGAAACGCTCGCGATGGAATCCAGGCAGGTTGGCCTGACTCGTTTCTTGCGACTGAGCGGGACTAACCATCTCCAGTTCGCATATCTGTTCGGCAAAGGCAGAGCCGGATGCTGCGATCCTTGACTCTAGGTAGTCACGCAACGATTGGCTGACCCCCGCCCCCCAACCCCGGCTACTCGCGATCAGCCTTGTCTGCTGGTCCGCGGAAGAGCGGAATTCGTCGAACAATGAAGGCGGTGCGCCGTTCGCATCTGGAATGGGTGTCAACCATGCCTTGCGGCGCTCGATCGCAACCAGAGTTACCCCGAGCTTTTTGGCCTCAACCGCAATCCAAGCATCCACCATACCGGTGGAACTGAAATTGTCGCAGGATGGCCGCCAGAGACTGGTATGGAATGCGAGCGTCCCGGTACCGAGCTGATCCACGACATGGTCCCGTCCCAGTCCCTGGCGGAAATGGAACACCCGCCGCCCCTCGAAGTAGGAGACAAAGGGTCGGGAAAATATAGTCCCATGTACACCAACGGCAGCCTTGCGACCGTAAATCTCGATCCTCCTGATGAGCGATTGGACATAATCCTTCGGATAAACGATGTCATCGTCCACCGTGAAGCAGTAACCATCTGGAACAGAAGGCATGAAGTAGAACTTTCCGTTATCTCTCAAGTTCGCTCCGCCCAGTTTCACCACAATGCGCGGATGTTTGAGGAATTCAGGAACTGAAGTGTACTCATTAAGGTAGACAAACAGGAAATCTACCTGGTCGATGAGTGAGTTGACGGCAACCTTCAGTTGTCGCTCACGTGCAGGAAAGGTCGCGATGCAAACGGATATGGGCTCCCCATTGAGATCGTTCCCCGCCACACGCAGACGCTCATGGATCGGGAAAGGACGTCTTACGACCGGAAATGGCACATACGGATATCTACCGCGTTCAAAAAGAGTTTCATGCCAGCGGTCGACGGCATCGCTGTATGCCTTTCTCGGTTCGGACAAGATGCCTGGCTGCGCGGATAGGGCGCCATTGGAAGGATCTTGCGTCAAGGAAAACTCTCTGACTACTGCCTTATAAAGCACCTCATGCACCGTTCGATGGGAATCGATGCCGATGAAACGTTTGATGCGGCGTAGCATCTCGTCATCTGCCGACGTGCGGACGGAATCGAAGTAACCGAGCAGATCGAAAACACCCTTTCTCATCATCTGACTGATGTAGGCCACGCGCTTTGTCCGCCCCGCGACAACCAACAGGCTACCCGCGAGGTCCCTTCGCTCATGCAGGCATGTCGTGACAGCGCATCCTGACTCGCCCAATAGGACGTACTGCTTCTCGAGCCTCGTCGGCTCACTTACGTCATCCGAGTCCATGAACGTCACTGCCACGCCCTTGGCCTTGGTGATGCCATAGTTTTTGCACCAGTAGGTACCTCGATTGACACCGAAGCTGATACACGTGACTCGCGAGTCACGAGATGCTGCAGCCTGCACGACATCGATGGTGCCATCCGTACTGCCATCATCGACTACGATCAGCTCGAGATTCCGATGTGTCTGGTTCAGTATCGACTCGATGGCGGCCCCAACAAAATTTCGGGTATTGAACGTCGTCATCACGACGGATATCAGCCCCTCCACGGGGAGTGGACGCTCCAGGAACGAGAGATCCTTATTTACAGATCGCCTCGACATGTACGGCACTCCGCCGCGTAGCACTTTCTCAACAATCTCCCCAGCGCTGAATGACACATCCGCCCCCGCGGAAACAGCCGTCGCTGCTTGGGCCGCGTTGACCTCATTCACGCGATTCGTTTCAGGCCTGGTCTTCGAGACCAGGGAAGTTACAGCTGTCGGGTGCATTATCTCGCTAGACGCCGAGGGTACGTCCAGCGTCAACTCCCTTGCCTTGCCAGCTTCCGCCACCACCGACTCGTTCATCGCGCGTTTCTGCGGGAATGGATGTAGAACCCGTCTTCCAATCTGCTTAAGCAGCCTCAGGAACGAGAAGATCCTTCCATTCATGAGTGCGTCGAATCTCTCGTTCGCACTGCGCGTGCCTTCAAGGGCGCGTTCGAGTTGCTGTTCGAGTTGCCTGTGATCTCGCTCCAGTCGTTCCGCGAGACCTTTCTGTTCCAGGCTGATGGCCGCTCGAAGGTTCTTGATCCGGCTCGCCGAGTCGTTATCGAACTTATTGACCGTAGCCCATAGCTGTCGGACATCACTATGGCTATTCTCCTGCTCAACCGCGACCTTATCCTGATAGGATCGCAGTTGGTCGGCCACTTCATCGATATCGATGCTCAGCGAAGAAAATTTCGCGCGAACTTCTTCCAATTGAGCTTTTTGAATCAGAAGTGCAGCATCCTGTGCCTTTGCCTGTTCGCTTAACGCTTGCAGATGAGCATTTATTGATCGCTCATGCTCGCTCTGCCTGCCATCGATACGCTCCTCCAAGGAAGAGGCCGCCAACGATGCGGACAATTCAAATCGTTTGATGTCTTCCGACAAGCTAGAGACGCGGGCTGCAACGTCGGCAGCACTATATGCTACGGACGCCAATTGGGTCAGGCTGGTCAAAAGGCTTGCTTGCTGGTTCTCCACCTTGTTCCTGGATTCTTCGACACTTGAACCCAGCCTAAGGGCTACTTGGTCGAGGCTCGCCAACCGTTCAAGTATCGGTACCGGGTTATTTTCAGTCGCATTAGATCCGTATATCGCAGCCGTTAAGTTGCGCTGCTGCATTGCAATCTTGTCCAACGAATTCTTGCTAGCGCTGACTCTTCTCGAGAGGTCCTTAAGATCATGCTGAGCACTAATGAGTCCACTGGCCTGCAGCGTGGCAACTGCATTTTTTTCCGCATTCGTGCTATCTGCCACAAAGATGTAGGTATCTGTCGCATTGAAACAACCGACAGCGATGTACCCGAACCGGGATAGCATTTCACTGGCGACTGCGTATGCATCAGCATCCTGTGCCTCATACACGATAATGGGTCGGTCCCTGCGAATCAGGTTTTCGGCACCCCTAATGACCTGCGCTTCCATGCCCTCGACATCAATCTTAATGAGAACGACTCTGGAATCGAAGTCGAAACCGTCCAAACGACGTGCTGGCAATTCGCCCTCATCGTCCATCCGGAAGGATATGGCTCCCAAATTATCATCCACGGAATGGGCAATGGACACATGACCATCTACATCCGACAGGGCAACCTCGTTGACCTGCACGCGCCCCTCCAGACCATTGAGACGAACTGTAGCCTTCAAGAAATGGCATGCCTCCGGGTTTACCTCGAAGGCTTCGACTCGACAACCACACACGCCGGCAAAGAAGACCGTGTGATTCCCGATGTTTGCACCCACGTCGAGCACAAGATCGCCTTCCTGAAGCTGTGCCTTCAAGATGGAAAGCAGCTTGCTCTCGTAGAACGTACCGGACGCGACGATCTTCGAGATATGGTCCGTTAAAGAAGGAAGGAGAAACTGGAAATTTTTTTCACCATAGCTCACTTTTGGAGCAAGCACATTCGTACTGTGACTATTCTTCTCAGATTCTAGCGGCATCGGTGCGGCCTCAATTTTCGCGATTCGGGCCCAGAACGGACCTACAACCTGGCAACGTTCTTCCCAACAGGCAACACGCCCTTGACATCAAAAACGATGCCATTTGGCTTGAGGAGAGAAAAAATATCGATGGTCGCCTCCTCGCCGATGAATTGCTTGTGTGCGACGGCCAGGATCACCGCGTCGTAGACCCCATTGTCAATCTTCCCCAATAGTTCCACGCCGCACTCGCGCATTGCCTCCTCGGGATCGACCCAGGGATCGTAGATTTCGACCTTGGCATTGATATCTGCGAGTTCCTGCAGTACGTCCACTACCTTTGTATTGCGCACATCGGGGCAATTCTCTTTGAATGAGAGGCCCAGCACCAAGATCCTCGAGCCGATAACGTTCAAACCAGACTTCGCCATCAGACGCAGCACCCTATCGGCGACGTAGGGACCCATCTCGTCATTAATGCGCCGCGCGGCCAGAATGAGCTCAGGGTTGTATCCGAGCATGGTCGCTTTGTGCGCAAGGTAATATGGATCGACGCCGATGCAATGGCCACCAACCAGACCAGGCACGAATGGCATAAAATTCCATTTTGTCCCTGCGGCTTCGAGCACCTCATGAGTATCGATACCCACACGCTGGAATATCCTCGCCAACTCGTTCATCAACGCAATATTTACGTCACGCTGCGTATTCTCGATCACCTTTGATGCCTCAGCCACCCGGATCGAGCTCGCCTTGTGCGTTCCTGCAACGATGATCCGCTTGTAGAGTTGATCGACGAAGTCCGCCACTTCAGGCGTCGAACCGGATGTGACTTTCATGATCTTGGTTACCGTTCGCTCCTTGTCCCCCGGATTTATCCTCTCCGGACTGTAACCGCAGAAGAAATCCTCATTGAACACGAGCCCCGACGCCCTCTCCAATACGGGCACACAAACTTCCTCTGTGACACCCGGGTACACAGTGGACTCATAGATCACGATATCGCCCTTCTTGAGCAGCGCGCCAATGGCTGCGCTGGACTTAAGCAATGGATCAAAATCCGGCCGACGCGCACTGTCGATAGGCGTTGGAACCGTGATGATGTAGACGTTGCAATCGACAATCTCGCCGGGTATATCCGTATAACGGAGCAGTTCAGCCTCACGGAGTTCGTCATCAGAAACTTCAAGCGTATGGTCGTGACCGCGCTTCAATTCATCAATGCGAGTCGCATTGATGTCGAAACCAATCACCTGCATTTTCTTGCCAAAAGCAACAGCCAGCGGTAGGCCAACATAGCCCAAGCCAATCACTGCAAGGCGTGTGGAATTAATATCCATTAATTATTCCTTTTTAACCTCAAGAGAAACCCATCCCTAGCCAGACCTTGGCCAGGCTCATTCCATGATACCGGCGAGCCCAAGTACTTGCAGTTCCTGACTCACTACTTGTCGAGATCCAGCCTGATTCCTGACTCTCTGGGAAGCCCCTCTAGACAGTCGAGCGAACATGGCAGGTTCCTCGGCCAAACGTATTATCGCAGCAGCGAAGGAGTTCGGGTCATCCACAGGGCACAAAATACCCGATTCATCATCCACAAACTCCGGAATGGCACCTATTCGCGCAGTCACAGGTACCAGCCCCGAAGACATGGCTTCATCCCGGCTGACTCCCTGCGTGTCACCTCTGGTTGGTACTAGAAATACACCATGCTGCCGATGCAAGCTGGCGATCTCTTCTTGCCGGAGGAACCTGCGATGGAGGCTTACGTTCGGGTATTGTCGCAAATCGCCAAAGTTCTCGTCCCACAAAGCGCCGTCGCCTACCAAAGTGAAATTCAACGAACCAAACAAATCGTGCTGCGAGAGGGCATGGATGGCTTGTGCTACCAAATCATTCGCATAAATGCGATAGTCGTGCGGCCTGATAGACAAAATGTGAAAACGTTGTTCCACAGGCTTGGGCTGATAGCCGAACAGATCAGTATCAATCGGGTTGTGAATGACGCTCCATCGAGCGTCCGCACACCTGACCCCTAGGTCGGTCCAGGTTTCTTCGGCAAATGTCTTTGAAACAAAGACCAAGTGCAGTCCAGGTGGCGGATCCCGTAGTAACTCCCGCCAGAATGCTGCTCGTGCGTCACCAAGACGGATGGCCTCATGAAGCTCTTCATCGGCACGATAGTTAAAGCGTCTCCGCCATGGAGACTGAATCTCGGCTCCATGCAGCCATACCACCACCCGACGATTGTGAGCCGCTTCCTGCAAACCCTCCCACATCGCCCTGTCCAGGAAATGGACAGCAATGGCGGCATGCTTGGAGTGCCTGATGGTTGCCGCCAAGGTGGCAGGCGAACAGACTTGCACGAGGATCCCATCGTGCTCATAGGCACGCTGCGCCTCTGAAGCGCTCACGGATATGACGTCTACGATGACACCAAGACTGCGATACGCCAAAACTCGTCGATGAAGGAAAGCATTCCGATAGAGTCGCCCACGTTCTGGGTAACCATTGCAGACAAGCAACAATCTGCCTCGTCCCGGCAGCACCAACGGCGCCGCCGGCATACCCGTTAGCCAGAGCCCCTCGACATGATGGACGAAGTGCCCCCTGACCGCGGCGGCCAAACGATAATGTGCAACCTTGAGGGGAGGGTCCATGATCGCCTCAACCCCGGGCTCTAAATGCAGCCGGTGCAGTACCGTGCCCGCTGAGTCCAGGGCATCAGCGTAAAGATCCAGATGCTTCGAGTATGCTGCCTGCAGGCCAACGCGTAGAAAACCAGCACGCTCCACTCTTGATCGTTCGATCGGCGCCGAAAACAGCGCATCCTCCTGGCCATGCTCCAAAAGCGAGCAAATTTCCATTCCACTGATGCTGGCGCCAGCGGAAGTGCGCGCCGGGATCGTTCCATTGTTGAACAGCCTAACAAGCATCTCACCGTCAATAGCATCATCACCTGCTGACGACGGATCCGGAGTCGGCTCCAAAGCACTAACGGCAGCTTCCACGTCGCCAATATCGATTCCCATATTTAGGGCGTGTGTCTCTAGTTCAGGAAAATCGAAGCCTGCACCGTTCTCTACATAGCTCATGACATCCAAGGACACCAATCTCTCTCCCTCCAGGGATGCGGTATCCAAGTCGTCCAGCAGGTCTACCAGTTGCCCCGGCAGACGATCCAATCTGACCAAGCTTCTACGCAAAAGCAGTGTTTTGGCTTTCTTATACTCGCCATCTGCATTGTTGAGCTTCAAACCACCGCTAGCATCACGCTCGAGCCAAGCCGCCTTTCCTAATGCGGAGGATCCGAGGCCGAAGAAACGCCCCAAGGCCAGATCCTCTAGGTAATGATCACCGTAGTAGTCGTCTGGGTGGAGCATCGCAATCCAGTCCCCGGGAACAAGGGGGGATTCCTCCAATCTCTCAGCATGAACGGGCAACGGCAAGCCAGGTGCCAACGCCAGCACAAGGACGGCGTCCACTCCTTGCTGGCGAGCGAATGCCCGTTGAATGCTCTCGAGTTGCCTACCATCCTTCGCCTTGGCAACCACACGAACGCGTCCATACCCGCTGTTCGGTGCGCGTCCGAATGCGGCGAGTGATATTGTCTGAAGACGCCTAGCCCAAGTGTGCTCCTTCAGGACCTTCCGCAAGGCGAGTAGCCGCCGCTTCCGGTGCTCCATGCCCCCCGGGTTACGCAGCTCTTCCCAGGCCCGGGCAAACAGTCGTTCTGGATCATCCGAGGAAACGGTCAAGTCACCCAGCAACAGCCTCAATGCTAGCGAAAAATTCCCATACACCGACGTGTTGCAGCCTATGAGTTCCAGCACGCGCCGCGCGAACATAGTCGGCGACTGCTTGATAGTGTTCAGGTTGAGCCCGATGACATGGGATCGATATAGATTCGGAGTTTCCTCGAACGGAACGCCTGGTCGTATGCACGCGGAGAACCGCTCCGGGAATCGCTGGTGGGATTCGCCGTGACCGCTGTGGCGATCATGGATGAACAGTGGGCCAGCTAGCATCAATGCGTCCGCGGCGGCTTCGAAATCACTGCAACGATCGTGCATGCGACCGTACCAAGCTCCAGCGAACACGGACGATGCATCTCGCTCGGCACTGCATACGGGATGATGGGTCCGCGGCTGCAACGCAAAAGGCAGCAAGGCCACCCGATCATGCCCGAGAGCCCGACGGTACTTGGGGATGCTAAGCGCATCCGTGGTGAAGACATGATCAAATAATCGGGCAGTTTCGACAAATGCCTCAAAGTGGAGTGGGTCCTCCTTGTTCCAGAAAATGGTGGGTATACCTGCCGCCCTGCAGGACGCGACCAGCGACTGAAGCTCCGAAGGAGCCCGTTCTACCTTTCCCCTCCACTCACCCTGTAGCCCAGTCCAGGCAGACTCGACCAGCAGGAGATCTGGACGAGATTCACGAATCTGATGCAGCCAGTCATTCGGGTGCAGAGAGATGAAACGGCATTCAGGACTGAAACTGGCTACTGAGAACGGGTCCATCACCGCAGCAATGCACAGAACCGACAGTTCGGACGGCACTGGTCCGGGAGATGGCAATGGCCTTACATCCACGAGCAGCGGCGCATCCTCAGACGAGCCCAAGCCCACTCCGCCATCCTTCAAGGTACTGTGCATCATAGGCGACGAAGCCAATAGCGTGTCCGGAACCCGATCACGCCTAGCCTGGCTGCCAAAGATATTCCTTGCACGACGGAGCAGCTTCAAGGGCAACTTGACTCCTTCCACCATGCAATCTCCAAGCCTGAAACGTACACTTGCTCGTAGAACAGACTTCTCTTTGGCCATTTCTGCCAATCGCCCCTGGAGCGCCTTAGCATTTTCGGATGCTGAATCAAGCGAGGCACGAAGCTCACCCACCTCTCGCTGTGCTCGCAGCAGCTGAAGCCTAAGCTCGAATTCGTCGGATGGGGCCAGACTCATGCACGCACCATGTCCGCTACGTGTCGCCAAAATTTTTCTGCCAAGGCCTGCCAGCTATACGGCTCGACGCCCGGGGTCCGTCGAGTAGCATTGTTCAACCGCCCCGCGAGCTTCTCATTCCGCCACAAGGTCAATCTACTAGCCAACGCGCTCGACTCGTTCTTCTCGCATACTCCTATGCCAACCCGTTCGATCAACGCCGACGCTGCATCATCCCCATCCCCTATATGCAGGATACTCACACCTGCTCCCAAGTACTCATAAATCTTTCCCGGTATCTGCATCGGGTCATCGTTGGCGATGTTTACAAGCACGTCACATTTCCGCTGAAGCCGCAAGGCCTCATCATGCGGAAGGAAACCCATCAACCTGATCTTCTCGGGGTGAGCCTCCGATGCTTGGAGCACATCCTGTGGAGGCGAGATGGTAGCAATGGAGATTCTCGTCTTTGGCGTCTCGATCACAGCCTGCAACAAAGCGTTGATTCGCCGGAAAGCATAGAAGCTACCCGTATAGACAAGTTCGAGCCGATCAGGATCAAACTCTATGCCATCGGAGCCACTATTAACGGAACGGAACTCCCTGTCAAAACCCTGGGTCAGCAAATAGAAGTGGTCCTCTCCAACACCATGCCTCGACATAAGAACTTCAATCGTGCGGAGCGTAGTCACCGTGATCAGATCCGCCGAGCAGCAGACTTCCCGTTCCACATCCAATGCTCTCGCCACCCAATGCGGCGGCGTGTATGCGGCAGCCACTGGATCTCCCAAGTCTGCGGACCAGCGGAATCCGAGCCGCTTTGCCTCCATGCCCAACGGCAAGGTGAATGCTGGCTCATGCGAGGTAACCACCAAGTCAGGAGAAAACTCTCGGAGGATACTCCTCATCTTCCGCCGGGCCCAAAACGCCCATTCCGCACGATAGTCGGGAAACACCTTGAGTGAGACACGGGACCTGATAAAGGCAACGGTTTTCCGTGCCAATACTCCCGGAGTTTGCCCACGCAATAGAAACCTTACCCAATAGGCAAACTTTCCTTTCCGGTTCAATTCATCATAAGGGAGATTGCGAACGCCTTCCGCAAGCAATCCGACTGTGCTGTCAAACGCACTACGCCGGTACGGCACGCCCTTGCATATTTTTGTGCGCCGAAAATTGAAGCCAGCAGATAGCAGCCCCGGCCATACCCTGTATACCAGCACGTCCTCCGGAATCTCCGGCAATCCACCCAAGCCATATCCAGGTAAATCGGCAGTCAGCACTCGAACCTCATGACCGAGGGCGCACAGCTCACGCACCAGATAAGCCCAACGCAGGCTCTGCGGCGAGGGAATTGGCGGAAATTCATACGCGACCAGAAATATACGCATACGCAAATCGACTATTCGTCTTCTTCCGCTACGGCCATGGGTGTCTTGAGAAGCTTGGCATACTGTTCAAGCACCGGATTGACATCACCAAACGCCATCATTTTTCCGCCCTCGAGCAGGATCGCCTTGTTGCAGACGCTGCGGAGCAGCGAAAAGCTATGACTTGCGAGCACGACAATCTGGGCACCATCCACATGCGACTGGATGCGGACTTTGGCCTTCTCCACGAAAGATGCGTCACCGGTGCCTAGCCACTCGTCCATGATCAATATTTCGTGCTGCACTGCAGTCGCCAATGCAAATCCAAGACGCATGCGCTGGCCGGAAGACAACGTTCTTAGACGGTGTCCGGCCTTCTCGCCGAGTTCCGCGAACTCAAGCACCTCGTCGGTGATCGTGGAAACCTGCGCCGGACGCAATCCCATCGCAATCCCACGGAGCATTATGTTTTCGACGATAGTCGCCTCTTGGTTGAATCCTAATGAAAGATTCAATAGGCCCTGTCGCTCTCCCTCCACCTCAATATGCCCTCTGCTTGGACCATAAGCGCCCACGAGCACCTTGAGTAACGTTGATTTCCCCGACCCGTTACGCCCCACGATCCCAAGGCGGTCGCCGGACGAGAGCTTGAAATCGATTCCATCCAAGATGGTGCGAGTAACCCTTCGAGGCGGCTCAAAAGCTGCTCGCAAGAACAATCTCAGGCTTGCGCGCACGCTACGCTGGTCTTGGGTGAATACAGGAATGTCGAGACCAACTGAATGGGCATTTAGATGAGCATTCATAGTCACACCCATAGCGGGACAAATCGCGCGTACCTGCGATACACGTGGATGGCCATCAACCAACCAATCAACGTGAAAACCACGAGGTACTTGTATGTCCACGACTCGATCGGCTCGCCAAGCAAAGGCGCCCGCACGATCTCAACAAGATGGAACAAAGGATTCAGACGGGCAATGCCGCCTCTGAGAGTGTCGGGAGGTGCGTTTGCTGCCGTCCAGAGAATGGGGGTGAACAGAAAGCTGAACATCAGAGCACTGCCCACCAACTCATATACGTCCTGCAGCCTTGCCCCAATCACTGACACTACAGCGCCCATCCAAGCCACATTGATGAACACCAAAGCCAGAGCCGGCAAAAGAGCGAGTAACCCGACAACACGGAAGTCCGGGCTCATCGCCAAGGCAACCGCCATAACGGGGATTGCAAGCATGAAATAGAACAATGCCTTTGCAACTACTCTAAGCACATAGTCAGTCAGTCTGACCCGCCCATCCAAGATGAAGTTGGCGTGCCCTGCATAAGTCGTGGTTGCCTCGCTCAGCGACACGGTTACGAAGCGGAAAATCATATAGCCCAGACCAAGGTGGGCAACGAATTTTCCTGCAGGAATTCCTTGGAGATGGGCAAAGAAACTGCCGACACCGAAAGTGTAAAGAACCGGCGGAAAGAATGCCCAGAACATGCCAAGACGTGAACGTCGATACTTAGTTACCAGATCCAACCATGTCGCGTAGATCCAGAATTCAGGATGACGAAAGCTTTCCAGGTAATCTCGAACTAGGTGACGGGTCATGCTGCGAATGCACTCTGAATATCCGTAACGAGGTTGCTAGCCTCCTCCACCCCCACACTCAACCGCACCAATCCATCCGATATCCCCAGCTTCTCCCGCCGCTCCACCGGAATCGACGCATGCGTCATCATCGCCGGGTGGTTGATCAGGCTTTCCACGCCGCCCAGCGACTCCGCCAAGGTGAACAGCCGCGTGTTCTCGCAGAGCTTGCGGGCGGCGTCGAAACCGCCCTTCAGCACGATCGAGATGATCCCGCCGAAACCCTGCATCTGGCGCTTGGCCAGTTCATGTTGCGGGTGGGATGGCAGGCCGGGGTAGATGACCTTCTCGATGGCGGGATGGGTTTCCAGCCATTCGGCCAGTGCCTGGGCGTTCTCGCAGTGGGCCTTCATGCGCAGGTGCAGGGTCTTCAGGCCGCGCAGGGCCAGGAAGCTGTCGAACGGGCCCTGCACGGCGCCGATGGAGTTCTGCAGGAAGGCCATCTGTTCGGCGAGTTCCGCGTCGTCGCCCACCACCACCATGCCGCCGACCATGTCGGAGTGGCCGTTGAGGTACTTGGTGGCCGAGTGCATCACGATGTCGGCGCCCAACAGCAGCGGGCGCTGCAGGATCGGCGAGGCGAAGGTGTTGTCGACCACCACCCGCAGCCCGCGCTTGTGCGCGATCTCGCACACGGCCACGATGTCGACGATCTTCAGCATCGGATTGGTGGGGGTTTCCACCCAGACCAGGCGCGTCTCCGGGCGGATGGCCGCCTCGAGCGCGGACAGGTCGGTCAGGTCCACGAAGCTGAAGTCCAGCCCCGCGCTGCGCTTGCGCACGCGCTCGAACAGGCGGTAGCTGCCGCCGTAGAGGTCGTCCATGGCGACGACGTGGCTGCCGCTGTCCAGCAGTTCCAGCACCGTGGAGGTGGCCGCCATGCCGGAAGCGAACGCGAACCCCCGGCTGCCGCCTTCCAGCGCCGCCACGCAGCGCTCGTAGGCGAAGCGCGTCGGGTTGTGGGTGCGCGAATACTCGAAACCCTGGTGTACGCCCGGACTGCTCTGGGCGTAGGTCGAGGTGGCGTAGATCGGCGGCATGACCGCGCCGGTGCTGGGGTCGGGGGATTGCCCGCCGTGGATGGCCAGCGTGCCCAGTGCGAGTCCGCCGGGCTCCCCGCTGGTCGGGGATGGGTTTTGCGCCATTTTCTGGTTCCTTGAAGCAGCCGGTCATTCTACCAGCCGGGTCTTAACGTACCGTCCATGCCACGCCGTCGTCCGGGTCCGGCCGCGGGGGATGCCGCGATTATTGTGCGCGGCGTCGCAGGTAGTTCAACAGGTCGATGCGGGTGATCAAGCCCAGGAAGGCGTCGCCGTCGGTGACGATGGCCACCTGACCCCGGTCGAACACCGGCAGCAGGGCCTCGATGGGCGAACGCACGTCCAGCCGGTCCAGCTTGCTGACCATGGCCGTGGACACCGGGTCCCGGAAGCGGGCCTCGTCGCCGTACACGTGCAGCAGCACGTCGCTCTCGTCGACGATGCCCGCCAGCTTGTCGCCCTCCATCACCGGCAACTGCGACACGTCGTACAGCTTCATGCGCTGGTAGGCCGTGGTCAGCAGGTCGGTGGGGCTGACCACCACGGTGTCGCGCTGGTTGTACGGGCGCAGGATCAGGTCGCGCAGGTCGCCGTACTGGGGCCGCTCGATGAAGCCGTTGTCCAGCATCCAGTAGTCGTTGTACATCTTGGACAGGTACTTGTTGCCGGTGTCGCAGACGAACACCAGCACCTTCTTCGGCGTGGTCTGTTCGCGGCAGTACTTCAGCGCGGCGGCCAGCAGGGTGCCGGTGGACGAGCCGCCCAGCACGCCCTCCTTGGCCAGCAGCTCGCGCGCGGTCAGGAAGCTCTCGCGGTCGCTGATGGCGTAGGCCTTCCTGACCCGGGTGAAATCGGAAATCTGCGGCAGGAAGTCCTCGCCGATGCCTTCCACCAGCCAGGTGCCGGACTTCTCGCTCAGCGTGCCCTCGTTGATGTACTGGGTCAGGATGGAGCCGACCGGGTCGGCCAGCACCAGTTCGGTATGCGGCGAATGCGTGGCGAAGCAGCGCGACAGGCCGGTCATGGTGCCGGAACTGCCGCAGCCGAACACGATGGCGTCCAACTGGCCGTCCATCTGCCGGAGGATCTCCGGGCCGGTGCCGAATTCGTGCGCGGCCGGGTTGTCCGGGTTGCCGAACTGGTTGATGAAGTAGGCGCCCGGCGTTTCGCGGGCGATGCGCGCGGCCAGGTCCTGGTAGTACTCGGGGTGGCCCTTGGCCACGTCGGAACGGGTCAGGATGACCTCGGCGCCCATGGCCTTCAGGTTGAAGATCTTTTCCCGGCTCATCTTGTCCGGGACCACCAGCACCAGCTTGTAGCCTTTCTGCTGGGCCACCAGGGCCAGGCCGATGCCGGTATTGCCGGCGGTGCCCTCCACCAGGGTGGCGCCGGGTTTCAGGTCGCCGCGCTTTTCGGCTGCCTCGATCATCGACATGCCGATGCGGTCCTTGATGGACCCGCCCGGGTTGGCGCTTTCCAGCTTCAGGTAGAGCTCGCAGACACCGGCGTCGAGGTGCTGGGCCTTGACGATCGGCGTGTCGCCGATCAGTTCGAGTACGGAGGAGTGGATCGCCATGCGGGCCGTGCATCCAGTGCGGAAGAATGGCCCGGATTATCGCACCTGGGTGGCGCGGGCGGCGACGACGGACGAGGAAGCCGTCGCCGCCCGCGACAATGAAAGCGTCCGGGGGAGGCGCTAGTGCGGTTTGGCGTCGTAGATCCGGAGCAATCGCTCCTTGGCATGCAGTTTTTCGCGTTTCATCTGGCCCAGCAGGTTGTCGTCGATGGGCAGCACGCCGAGCTCGGCGTCGGTGACCTTTTTGTCCAGTTCGCGGTGGCGCTGGTACAGCTGCTTGAACTCCGGATCGGCCTTGATGAGTGCGTCGATTTCGGCCTGCGGTTGTCCTTCGAACATGGTCGTTACCTCCTTCAGCGGAAATACAAACGCCCCGGCCTTCACAGGTTCGGGGCGTTGGCTTGGGAGCGGAGCATCGTGCGGGTGTCGCGGGCACGTCCCTCAGGAATGCCCGCTGCGGCCTGGTTGCCGGCGGCGGTCTCCTGCGGGGGCGGTACGGGCGTCATCGGCCTGATTCTCCGGTGAGCCAAGCGACGGATGCCGCTTGGGTATACGACCCTACTCCTCGAAAACCGACCCGGCAAGGCCCGACGCAAGTACTTGATTGCCTTGGAATCAGGAAACTGAACGCCATTCGCCGGGCACCGCGCGAAACGACCACGGCTTCGTTCATGTTGCTGTTTCCAAAGGGAAAATCAATGCGTGACGATCACTTCCACGGCCCTGGCGCGGCTGCCACTCCCCTTGCCGCTGCTTTGCAGGCGCGAACGGGTCACGCCGCCCGCCGTCAGCGCATCGCGCACGGCATCGGCGCGGCGCTGGCCGGGCGTCTGGTTGTCGCCGTAACCTTCGATGCGTGCCTTGGCCCTGGGGTTGGCCTGCAGGTAGGCGGCCAGCGCGCTGGCACTGGACGCACCGCTCGCCGACAGTTTGGCCGATCCGCTGGCGAAGGCTTCCGCCGCCAGCGTGAACACCTCGCCGCGGCTCTCGAACTTCGACGCCGGCAGCTTGGCGCCGGACATCAGTTCGGCTTCCTGCCGGGCCAGCCTGAGTTCGCGCTGGCGGGCCGCGCTCAGGCGGTTGGCCTGCTGGCCGGCGACGGTATCCAGCGTGGTCTCCGCCTCCTGGCGGGCCAGCGCCTCGGCCTCGGCGGCCAGGCGCAGGCGTTCGGTCTCCTCGGCCTGGATCTGGGCCTGCACGCGCAGGCGCTCGGCCTCCCGGCGGGCGCGTTCCGCTTCGCGGCGGCTGGCTTCCACCAGCAGTTCGCTGCGAGTGCGGTCCAGCCGGTCCGCCTCGCGGCGGGCGGCCTGGGCGCGGGCGGCGGTCTCGGCGATCTCGACGCGGCGTTCGGCGATGTACTGCGCGGTCGCGCGCTGGTTGCGGCGCGCCTTGTCGAAGGCGGCGATGGCGTTCTGGGCCTGCAGTTTCTCGTAGGACGCCAGTTCGGCCAGTTCCGGATCGGATTGCAGCGCGGTCAATCGCTGGTTCAACTGCACGACCAGCGGGTTGTCCGCCGCCCAGCCCGGCAGGGCCAGGATCGCCAAGGCCACGGCCAGCGCGAACCGGGTTGGGATCATCCGGCGGGCACTCATCGGCCGCCCTCCGCGCCCAGCGTGCGCTGCAGGTCGGCGATCTCCTCACGGCGCTGCTGTACCTCGGCGGCGGCCACGGCTTCCTGGCTGCGCGCGCGCGCCAGGTCGGCATCGACCGCCGCGCGCAGGGCCAGGTCCAGCGCCAGCCTCTTGTCGCGCGAGGCCTGCGCCTGCGCCAAGGCCTGGCGCGCGGCGTTCAAGGGTTCCGGCGCGTACTGGTCGGCATCGGCCTGGTCGGCGCGTTGCACGGCCTGCACGGCCGCCTCCATTTCCGGGGTCATCACGGCCTGCGCCCGCAGTGGTCCGGCGGCCAAGGCCATTGCCGCTACTGCGGCCGCCATCACATGCAGGGGGAAGCGGAAGTGTGAGAAGCTAACAGTCATTGGGGTGCCGTGACGTTGAGGGGTGCGCGCGGCCATTGTCGTAAGCCTTTGGCGCCGCTGCAACGTCGCGCCGCGCATCTTGGGGAGCATTGCACATGGACATCGGCTATTTCCTGAAGCTGATGACCGAGAAGAACGCCTCGGACATGTTCCTGACCACGGGCGCACCGGTCTACATCAAGATTGAAGGCAAGCTCTACCCGCTGGGCAACACCGGGCTGCCGCCCGGCATGGTGAAGAAGATCGCCTACTCGCTGATGGACGAGGGCCAGGTGCCCGTGTTCGAGCGCGAGCTGGAGCTCAACATGGCCATCGCCCTGCAGGACGCCGGCCGCTTCCGCGTGAACGTGTTCAAGCAGCGCGGCGAAGTGGGCATGGTGATCCGCGCCATCCGCAGCGTCATTCCTTCCATCGAGGAACTGAACCTGCCGCAGGTGCTGAAGGACATCATCATGACCCCGCGCGGGCTGGTGCTGATCGTCGGTTCCACCGGCTCCGGCAAGTCGACCTCGCTCGCGTCGATGATCGACCACCGCAACACGGTCAGCACAGGGCACATCCTCACCATCGAGGACCCGATCGAATACCTGCACAAGCACAAGCAGTCCATCGTCAACCAGCGCGAAGTGGGCCTGGACACCCACGCCTTCCACAACGCGCTGAAGAACGCGATGCGCGAGGCGCCGGACGTCATCCTGATCGGCGAGATCCTGGACGCCACCACGATGGAGGCCGCCATCGCCTTCGCCGAGACCGGCCACCTGTGCCTGGCGACGCTGCACTCCAACAACGCCGACCAGACCATCGAGCGCATCCTGAACTTCTTCCCGGAGAGCGCGCACAAGAACGTGCTGATGAACCTGGCGCTGAACCTGCGCGCCGTGGTCTCGCAGCGCCTGGTGAAGGGCATCGACGGGCGCCGCCTGCCGGCCGCCGAGGTGCTGATCAACACGCCGATGATCCGCGACCTGCTGCGCCGCGGGCAGGTGCACGAGATCAAGCAGGCCATGGAGGAGTCGCTGGAGGAAGGCATGGAGACCTTCGACCAGTGCCTGTTCCGCATGGTCAAGGAAGGCCAGATCGAGCAGGAGGAGGCGCTGCGCGCGGCCGACTCGCGCGATGGCCTGGCGCTGAAGTTCCGCCTGTCCGAAGGCAGCAAGGGCGAGCACGACCCCTACGCCGACTACGACACGCCCGGCGGCGGCTCGCCGCGGATCACCCACGGCTTCGGCTGAACCGGCCCATGGGGCGGAGCTTGCTCCGCTCTACGCCGCCTCACACCTGCGCGTCGGGTTGTTTCTCGGGCCGCGCCTGGTCGAAGGCGGGCAGCGCCAGGCAGGCCTGCTCGATGCGGGCGATGGTGGGGAAGGCGGCCACGTCCACGCCGAACCGGCGCGCGTTGAATACCTGCGGCACCAGGCAGCAGTCCGCCAGGCCGGGCGTCTGCCCATGGCAGTAGGTGCCGGTGGCGGAATCGCCGGCCAGCAGCGACTCCATCGCGGTGAAGCCTTCCACGATCCAGTGCTTCACCCAGTCGTCGCGCTCGGCCTGCGGCACGTTCCAGGTGTTGTCGAAGTACTGCAGCACGCGCAGGTTGTTGAGCGGATGGATGTCGCAGGCCACCATCTGCGCCAGCGCGCGCACGCGGGCGCGGTCGCGCGCCGTCATCGGCAGCAGGCGCGGCGACGGCCAGGCTTCGTCCAGGTATTCCAGGATCGCCAGCGACTGGCGGATCACCCGCACGCCGTGCTGCAGCGTGGGCACCATGTGCTGCGGGTTCTTGGCGACATAGTCGGGCTTGTGCTGCTGCCCGCCTTCGCGGACCAGGTGCACGGGCACCGTTTCGTAGGCCAGTCCCTTGATGTTCAGGCCGATGCGTACGCGATAGGCGGCGCTGGAACGCCAGTACGAATACAGCCGCAGTTGCTCAGCCATGCAAGCCGCCCCCTGCGGTTTGCGGTGCCATGTGCGCGTGATGTCCGTCCATGCCCCGTAGCCTTCGTCTCCGTGCGTTCACACTGGGCCTTGGCGGGCCATCAAGGCAAGGGCTGCGGCTCGATCCGCTGCTCGATCACACCAAAAATGGAACGGCCGTCACGGTCCTGCATTTCGATGCGGACCACGTCGCCGAACTTCATGAAGGGCGTGGACGGCTTGCCGTCGCGCAGGGTCTCCACGGTGCGCTTCTCGGCGAAGCAGGACGCGCCCCTGGAGGTGTCCTCGTTGGCGATGGTGCCGGAACCGACGATCGTGCCCGCCGACAGCGGCCGGGTCCTGGCCGCGTGCGCCACCAGCTGGGCGAAGTCGAACTGCATGTCCACGCCCGCTTCCGGCGCGCCGAACCATTCGCCATTGATGTGCGTCAGCAAGGGCAGGTGCACCTTGTTGTCGCGCCAGGCCTCGCCCAGTTCGTCCGGCGTCACGAACACCGGCGACAGCGCCGAACGCGGCTTGGACTGCAGGAAGCCGAAGCCCTTGGCCAGTTCCGGCGGGATCAGGTTGCGCAGCGACACGTCGTTGACCAGCCCGATCAGCTGGATGTGGCCGGCGGCCTGCTGCGGCGTCACCGCCATCGGCACGTCGTCGGTGACGACGACCAGTTCGGCCTCCAGATCGATGCCATAGTCCTCGCTGACCACCCGCACCGGGTCGCGCGGGCCGTAGAAGGCCGCACTGGTGGCCTGGTACATCAGCGGATCGGTGTAGAAGCTGGCCGGCACCTCGGCATTGCGGGCGCGGCGCACGCGTTCGACGTGCGGCAGGTAGGCGCTGCCGTCGACGAACTCGTAGGCGCGCGGCAGCGGCGCCGCCAACGCCTGGAAATCCACTTCGAACACGCCATCGGCATCGCCGTCGTTGAGCGATTCGGACAGCGCATTGAGGCGCGGGGCGACGTTGGACCAGTCTTCCAGGGCCTGTTGCAGCGTCGCCGCGACACCGCTGGCACGCACGGCGCGCGTCAGGTCGCGCGACACCACGATCAGGGTGCCGTCGCGACCGCCTTCCTTCAGGGAACCCAGCTTCATCGGAACTCCAGGATGCATTGCGCGCGGGTGCGCCATGGTTTCAATTGTAACGAATTGCCGGACGCTTGCTTCCCTCCGGCCCCTCCCCCATCGCCCTCCATGATGCTGCTCTGCGCACCGGCCAGGCCATCCATCCTGGCCGTGCATGGCGGACGCTTCCGGGGGCGACCGCTAAGCCTGCGCCTCCCCGCCCTGGAACCCGCCGGCGCGAAAGGTCAGCACCAGCGTATCGCGGTGGCCCGTGCCATCGAGGGGCTGGATGGGCGTGGACTCGTGAATCACCCGCTCATCGTCCAGGAAGATCAGCGACCAGGGTGCTTCCAGTGTGAAACGCTGGCCGTCCGGGCCCGCCGCCTCGAACACCCGGGTCTCGCCGCCCTTGATCCCGCCGCGGTCCACCAGCATCACCGCCACGAAATCCACGCCGTCGCGGTGCGCACCCTCCGGCGTGGGGCGGCCGATACCGTCGGTGGTGTCGATGCGGAACTGATGCGCCTCGACGAACCATGGGCGTTCGCCCTTCAACTCGGAGCACCACCGGCCCAGCGATACCAGCAGCGCCTGCCAGACCGGCTGCGACACGACCCCGGGCTCGATGGGCTGGAACCAGCGCTGCATGCCGCCATGCAGGGCGTTGTAGTCCAGCGACTGCCAATGCGCCCGGTGCGGCACCCGTTCCAGCCGGTCGCCTTCGACGACGAAGCAGGAATGCCGGCGGCGACGGTAGCGGCCGCCATCCTTCAGGTATTCGTCCGGTTCCAGGCGGTCCCAGCTGGGCAGCAGGACCTGCAGGTCGGCGGGTGCGAAACCGCACAACTGGCCGACGGCCTTCGGCGCCAGCACGGCATAGCCGCGCTCGCGGATGCGCGGCAGCGCCTGGCCGGGCGGCGAGAACGGGGGTTGGAACGTGGCGACCATCGGCATGACCCCTCAACGCAAAAGCCCGCACGAGGCGGGCTTTTGCGGATGTCCAGCGGACTTCGATTTGGCAGCCCCGGATGGATTCGAACCACCGAATGCCTGAGTCAGAGTCAGGTGCCTTACCGCTTGGCGACGGGGCTGTGTAACCAGTGAAGCGTAGTTTAGCGCTTCGAGAACTGCGTGGCACGACGTGCCTTGTGCAGACCGACCTTCTTGCGCTCGACTTCGCGGGCGTCGCGGGTCATGAAGCCCGCCTTGCGCAGTTCAAGCTTCAGGGTTTCATCATACTCCACCAGCGCGCGGGCGATGCCCAGGCGGATGGCGCCGGCCTGGCCGGTGGTGCCGCCGCCGGTGGTGGTGACCTTGATGTCGAAGCTTTCGGTGTTCTTGGTCAGCTCCAGCGGCTGGCGCACGATCATGCGCGCGGTCTCGCGGCCGAAGAATTCGTCCAGCGGACGATCGTTGACCGTGATGTTGCCGGTGCCCTTGCGCAGGAACACGCGGGCGGTGGAGGACTTGCGACGGCCGGTGCCGTAGTTCTGAGTGATAGCCATGATTAGATGTCCAGGACCTGCGGCTGCTGCGCGGCGTGCGGATGGTTGGGGCCAGCGTAGACCTTCAGCTTGCGGTACATGTCGCGGCCCAGCGGGCCCTTCGGCAGCATGCCCTTGACGGCGGTCTCGATGACGCGTTCCGGATGACGTTCCAGCGCCTGCGCCAGGGTCTCGGTCTTCAGGTTGCCGATGTAGCCGGTGAAGCGGTGGTACTTCTTGTCCGCCAGCTTGTTGCCGGTCACGGCGATCTTCTCGGCGTTGATGACGACCAGATAGTCGCCGGTATCGACGTGGGGGGTGTAGACGGGCTTGTGCTTGCCACGCAGGCGGCGGGCCAGCTCGGTGGACAGACGGCCGAGCGTCTTGCCGGTGGCGTCGACGAGGAACCAGTCGCGCTGGACGGTCTCGGACTTGGCGGTAAAGGTGGTCATGACAAACTCTGTGTTGGTCGGGCGGATTCCGCGGTTCATCCGGCGGAACTTTGCCACGCGATGTGAAGGGTACAACGTGAGAAGCGGGATTGTACTGGGCCCGCCGGGTGCTTGCAAGCCACCGCCTTGCCCCACCTGACGGGCGCGCGGCGAGGCGGCACAATGCGCCTTGGAACGGGTTCGTCGGTTGCTGGTTCCTGGTTGCTGGCAGGCGACCCGGTCCAGTGCTTTGCCAGCAACCAGGAACCAACCACCAGGAACACACCCTCCATGCCAGCGCGCCCTCTCTCCCGCACCTACTCCCCCGTGGACCGCTGGCTGGTCGAAGCCCAGCGCGGGCTGGACACCGTCTTCGGCGATCCGCCGGCGCAGCGCCCCAACCCGGCCGGCGACACCCCGGAACTCGAACTGGAAGCCGCCGAGCAGCGCCACGCCGCCGGCCTGATGCGGATCAACCACGTGGGCGAGGTCTGTGCGCAGGGCCTGTACTTCGGCCAGGCGGCCGTGGCGCGCGATGCGGCCACCCGCGAGCACCTGCTGGAGGCCGCGCAGGAGGAGACCGACCACTTGGCCTGGTGCGCCGACCGCCTGCGCGAGCTGGACAGCCGGCCCAGCCTGTTCAACCCCCTGTGGTACGCCGGCAGCTACGCGCTGGGCGCACTGGCCGGGCTGCGCGGGGACGGCTGGAGCCTGGGTTTCGTGGTGGAGACCGAACGACAGGTGGAAGCCCACCTGGACGAACATCTGGAAACCCTGCCGCCGGCCGACCTGCGCAGCCGCGAGATCCTGACGGTGATGAAGACCGACGAGGCCCGCCACGCCGAGCACGCCGAACAGGCCGGCGCGCGCATCCTGCCCGCCCCCATCCCCACCCTGATGGCCGGAGCATCGAAACTGATGAAGGCCGTGGCTTACCGGCTGTAGAGCCTGCCCCGCGCCTGATGCGGGGGTATGCCCTGGCGCATCATCGCCATGCCCACACCCGCGATGGCACGCAGCGAAGTCGCTTCGCCAAGCCACCGCCTTGCCCGAAGATCAGGGTGGTGCGCCGGGGCGCACCCTACGTGTTCGACGTCAGTTTCAACCCTGCGATCCCCGCCACGATCAGGCCGATGCACACCAGCCGCGCCGCGGTCGCGGGTTCCTTGAACAGCCACATGCCCACGAAGGCCGTCCCCACGGCGCCGATGCCCACCCACACGGCATAGCCCGTGCCCAGCGGGATGTGCTTCAGCGAAACCGCCAGCAGCCAGAAGCTGGCCACCAGCGCCACGGCCGTGATCGCGCTGGGCACCAGCCGGGTGAAGCCTTCCGAGTACTTCAGCCCCACCGCCCAGACCACTTCCAGCACGCCCGCCACTACCAGATATACCCACGCCATCGTCGTCTCCTTGGATTCTGCCCGGGCCATGACGCGGAACGGCCCGGAACTCGCGTTCCGGGCCGCCGTCGGCCTGAGTGCGCGGCTCCCGCCGCTGGCGGGTCGTCCCGCCTGGATCGTGTCGCCAGCCTGCATCCCCGCGCCCGAACCGGGTGTAACCCGGCCGGGCGGCGGCCGTCATTCGGACAGGTTGCGGCCGTGGAACAGCTCTTCGATCTCGCGCTTGAGCAGCGCCTCGATCTTCATGCGTTCCTTGAACGACAGGTTCTTGGCCTTTTCCTCGAACAGGTACTGGTCCAGGTCGAAGTCCTTCAGGTGCATCTTCGTGTGGAAGATGTTCTCCTGGTAGACGTTGACGTCGAACATCTCGTAGCGCGACTTGATGTTGTTGGCCAGGAAGTTCTGGATCGAGTTGATCTTGTGGTCGATGTAGTGCTTCTTGCCCTTCACGTCGCGGGTGAAGCCGCGCACCCGGTAATCCATGATGACGATGTCGGATTCCAGGCTTTCGATCAGGTAGTTCAGCGCCTTCAGCGGCGAGATCACGCCGCAGGTGGCCACGTCGATGTCCGCGCGGAACGTCGCGATGCCGTGCTGCGGGTGGGTTTCCGGGTAGGTATGGACGGTGATGTGGCTCTTATCCATGTGCGCCACCACGGCGTCGGAGATGATCTCCTTGCCGGCCTGCTTCTTGTCGATCACCGGCTCTTCGGAAATGAGGATGGTCACCGACGCGCCCTGCGGGTCGTAGTCCTGGCGGGCCACGTTGAGGATGTTGGCACCGATGATCTCCGCCACATCCGTCAGGATCTGGGTCAGGCGGTCGGCGTTGTATTCCTCATCGATGTACTCGATGTAGCGCTGGCGCTCGTCCTCGGAGACGGCGTAGCACACGTCGTAGATGTTGAAGCTCAGCGCCTTGGTGAGGTTGTTGAAGCCTTGCAGCCTGAGGCGCGGCAGTGGTTTTACCACGGCGGTGGTCCCTCTGGGGGAAGCGGATGGGGGCCGGAATTATGCGGCATACCGGGTGACAGCGGAATGTCCGTTCGCCGGCCGTCGGCCGGCCGCCGCGGCGCTGGCCCGCCGCTTGCATGGCCTGCGTTTGCCGTCGGCTACGTATTCAGACTAAGCTTCCCGAATTCGACGCTGCGACCACCATGAGCCTAGGCATCCCCCTTTCAGCCCCCGCTCGCCCCGCCGCCAGTCCGCTGACGCCGGATAACGCCACCATTGAGCGCTTCCTGGCCCATAGCCACCGGCGGCGCTACCCCGCGCGCGCGGACGTGTTCCGCCCCGGCGACCCGGCCGGGACCCTCTATTACGTGGTCAGTGGCTCGGTCAGCATCATCACCGAGGAAGACGACGAGCGCGAGCTGGTGCTGGGCTATTTCGGCAACGGCGAGTTCGTCGGCGAGATGGGCCTGTTCATCGAGTCCGACCGCCGCGAGGTCATCCTGCGCACCCGCACCCAGTGCGAGCTGGCCGAAATCAGCTACGAGCGCCTCCACCAGCTGTTCGCCGGCAGCCTGTCGGCCGATGCGCCCAAGCTGCTGTACGCCATCGGCGCGCAGCTCTCGCGGCGCCTGCTGGATACCAGCAGGAAAGCCAGCCGCCTGGCCTTCCTGGACGTCACCGACCGCATCGTCCGCACCCTGCACGACCTGGCCCGCGAGCCGGAAGCCATGAGCCATCCCCAGGGCACCCAGCTGCGCGTCTCCCGGCAGGAACTGGCGCGCCTGGTCGGCTGCTCCCGCGAAATGGCCGGCCGCGTGCTGAAGAAGCTGCAGGCCGACGGCGCCCTCCACGCACGCGGCAAGACCGTCGTGCTGTACGGCACCCGCTGACCGGATCGAGTCGCGGCGGGTCCCTGCGGCCCGCCATGCACGCTTCGCCTTCCCGTTCGCTGCTCGGATCTTCGCCCAGTCCAGCCTGCAACTGCTGGGTGTCGAGCAACGGGTCACGGCGAAGATGTACAAGGGAGCAGGAGCAGCGGATGGCCCGCGAGACGCAGCAGGGCCAGGGATCGGCATTGACGGTATGAACGGGGCCGGGACTGGTGGCAGCGCCGATGTGACGCCCTGTTTCGCCATGCATCAGTGTGCGGCCCGGCGTGAGGAGGCCATGGCCGAGAGCGAATTCGCCGACCTGGTCAAGGACTGGAACGCGCCCGAGCGACCTTGAATCGCGCAGCGTGGACCCTAGCCCATCATTGCCATGCCTATATTCGCGATGGTGTATGGCGAATTGGATTCGTCATACGCCACATCCGCCGCATCACCTGAAGTATTCCAATGGTGCGCCGGGGCGCATCCTACCCGACGGAAGCGCCGCCGCGTTCCTTGCAACCCCAGTTGAGGATCGGCGTGCCGGGCGGAAGCACGCGGCGGAACATGGCCACGCGCGCGGGCTTGGGATTGACCACCACCGGCGCATGCGCGGCCTTCAGCAGCGGCAGGTCGGCGCTGCTGTCGGAATAGGCCACCGCCACATCACCGTAGCCGCGCTCACGCAGCATGCGCATCTTCTCTTCGTTGTGGCAGTGGCGGGTGGCCACCACCGCGCCGAAACGCGGTCCCACGGCGGTGCCGATCACCGGCACGTCCTCGTGGGCGACGAAGCTGAGGATGGCGCGCGCCAGTTCCGGCGGCGCGCCGGTGGCGACCACGACGCGGTCGCCGTTCGCACGGTGCTCGCGGAACACCTCCAGCGCCTGCGGCAGCAGCCGCTGCTGGACTTCCTCGCGGTGCGTGGCCACGTACTGGTCGATCAGCGCATCGAAACCGCGCCGCCCGTGCAGGCCGAACGTGCCGATCCAGATGTAGCCGGAAATGCCGCGCCGGCGCGTGGGCAGGTAGGCCACCATCGGCCCCAGCACCACCGACGCGGCCAAGGCCGCCAGGATGCGCAGCGGATTGCGCTGGATCAGCCACTTGACCAGGTGGCCGCCGGAATCGCCGTCGTACAGGGTGTGGTCGAAATCGAACACCACCAGCGGGGCTTCCGCGCGCGGGGTCGGGTAAGCGGATTCACTCATGCGGCGAAGAATAACTGACGCAGGGCCTCGCCCGGTTCTTCGGCGCGCATGAAGGTTTCGCCCACCAGGAACGCATTCACGCCCGCCGCGCGCATCGTCGCCACGTCCCCGGACGCCAGGATGCCGCTTTCGGTGACCAGCAGGCGATCCCTGGGCACGGCGTCCTTCATCGCCAGCGTGGTCTCCAAAGACACCTCGAACGTGCGCAGGTTGCGGTTGTTGATGCCGACCAGCGGCACCGGCACCTGCAATGCGCGTTCGAGTTCGTCGATGTCGTGCACTTCCACCAGCACGTCCATGTCCAGTTGCATCGCCAGTCCGGACAGTTCGACCAGCTGCGCATCGTCCAGCGCGGCCACGATCAGCAGGATGCAGTCCGCGCCCAGCACGCGCGCTTCGTACACTTGGTACGGATCGATGGTGAAGTCCTTGCGCAGCACCGGCAGCGTGCAGGCTTCGCGGGCCTGCTTCAGGTAATCGTCCGCGCCCTGGAAGAAATCCACGTCGGTCAGCACCGACAGGCAGGCCGCGCCACCGAACTCGTAACTGACGGCGATGTCGGCCGGACGGAAGTCGGGACGGATCACGCCCTTCGATGGACTGGCCTTCTTCACTTCGGCGATCACCGCCGGCTCGCCCTGCGCGATCGTCGCGTTCAGCGCATCGGCGAAACCGCGCGTCGGCGGCGCATCTTCGGCGCGCGCGCGCAGGTCCGCCAGCGGCACGCGGGCGCTGCGTTCGGCGATCTCGTCCGCCTTGCGGGCGAGGATGGTGGTGAGGATGTCGCTCATTGAAGCCCTTGATTCGTTCCCTCGCAGGCGCGCGGGGAACGGTATTGTCGCATCCATGCTGCCTTATGTAGGAGGGGCTTCAGCCCCGACCGGATTCCTACAGGGACAAGTCCATATCCAGCCGTTCCCCAAGCGGGCGCGCTGCGGTGCGCTCATGGTCATGCCGGCCGAAGGCTATCGCGGAGCGGGCTGAAGCCCCTCCTACAATGGCTCAGCGCGATCCCAGCCATAGGCGCGCTCGACCTTGGCCACGCGCAGTTCGAAATGGTCGTACCAGTCGCGCCGGCCCTGCTCCCGGGCCGCCGTGTGCTCGGCGTTCTGCCGCCATTGGCGGATGGCCTCCTCGCTCTCGAAGTAGGCCACGGTGATGCCGAAGCCGTCCGCGCCGCGCGTGGATTCCGCACCCAGGAAGCCGGGCTGCCGCGAAACCAGTTCGACCATCCGCTGCGCCATCGCGCCATAGCCCGCCTCGTCGCGGTCGCTGCGCCGGGAAGAGAAGATCACCGCGTAGTACGGCGGCTCGGGCAGTGAAGCGAAGCCGGGATCCGACATGTCACGCTCCTCCGGCCTGCCGGCCCAGTGCCTGCGTGGTGGCGACGAACCGCTGCAGCCGCTCCAGTGCGCGGCCGCTGGCGATCGCGTCGCGCGAACGCGCGATGCCGTCCTCGATGGTGTCCGCCACCCCGGCCACGTACAGCGCCGCGCCGGCGTTCAGCACCACGATCTCGCGCGCCGGGCCGGGCCTGTTGTCCAGCACGCCCAGCAGCATCGTCTTCGACTCGGCCGCGTCGGCCACGCGCAGGTTGCGGCTGGCGGCCATGGCGATGCCGAAGTCTTCCGGATGCAGTTCGTATTCGCGCACTTCGCCGTCGCGCAGTTCGCCGACCAGCGTGCCGGCGCCCAGCGACAGTTCGTCCATGCCGTCGCGCCCCCAGACCACCAGCGCGCGCTCGGCACCCAGTTCCTGCAGCACGCGCGCCTGGATGCCGACCAGGTCAGGATGGAACACGCCCATCAGGATGCTCGGCGCGCCGGCGGGGTTGGTCAGCGGGCCGAGGATGTTGAAGATGGTGCGCACGCCCATCTCGCGGCGCACCGGCGCCACCACCTTCATCGCCGGATGGTGCACCGGCGCGAACATGAAGCCGATGCCGGCCTGCGCGATGGACTGCGCCACTTGTTCCGGCTGCAGTTCGATGTCCGCGCCCAGCGCTTCCAGCACGTCGGCACTGCCGGACTTGGACGACACGCTGCGGTTGCCGTGCTTGGCGATGCGCGCGCCCGCGGCGGCCGCGACGAACATCGAGCAGGTGGAGATGTTGAACGTGTGCGAGCCGTCGCCGCCGGTGCCGACGATATCGACAAGATGCGTGCGGTCGGCCACGTCCACGGTGCGGGAGAACTCGCGCATCACGGTGGCCGCACCGGCGATCTCGCCCACGGTTTCCTTCTTCACCCGCAGGCCGGTCAGGATGGCCGAGGTCATCGTCGGCGACACGTCGCCGCGCATGATCTGCCGCATCAGATCGACCATCTCGTCGTGGAAGATCTCGCGGTGCTCGATGGTGCGCTGCAGGGCTTCTTGGGGGGTGAGGGGCATCTTCGGTCGCCTGTAGGAGCGGGCCATGCCCGCGATGCTCTTGGTGCCACGTAGGAAACGCATCGCGGGCATGGCCCGCTCCTACAAGGCATGTCTTGCCGGGGACTACCTTTCCAGGAAATTCTTCAGCAGGGCATGGCCGTGTTCGGTCAGGATGGATTCGGGATGGAACTGCACGCCCTCCACCGAGAACTCGCGATGGCGCAGGCCCATGATCTCCTCGAAACTGCCATCCTCGTTCTCGGTCCAGGCGGTGATCTCCAGCGCGGCGGGCAGGCTGCCGCGCTCGACCACCAGCGAATGGTAGCGCGTCGCCTCGTAGGCATCCGGCAAGCCGGTAAACACGCCCCGGCCTTCGTGGCGGATGCGCGAGGTCTTGCCGTGCATGATCTGGCCGGCGCGGATGACCTTGCCGCCGTAGGCCTGGCCGATGCTCTGGTGGCCCAGGCACACGCCCAGGATCGGCGTGGTGGCGCCCAGCCGCTCGATGATCTCCAGCGACACCCCGGCCTCGTTCGGCGTGCACGGGCCGGGCGAGATGACGATGCGCTCCGGCGCGAGTGCGGCGATCTCGTCCACCGTCATCGCATCGTTGCGCACCACCTTCACCTCGGCGCCCAGCGATTGCAGGTACTGCACCAGGTTGTAGGTGAAGCTGTCGTAGTTGTCCAACATCAGAAGCATGGCGCTTTACTCCCCCTCTTCCGCTTGCGGGAGAGGGTTGGGGTGAGGGTCATCGGATGACGGGAAACGCGGCGCGGGTCGTCGGCATCATGCTCACAGCCCCCTCGCCGCTTCCGCCACCGCGCGGAACAGCGCGCGGCCCTTGTTCATCGTCTCGTCCCATTCCTTCTCGGGGTCGGAGTCGTAGACGATGCCGGCGCCGGCCTGCACGTGCAGGCGGCCGTCCTTGATGACGGCGGTGCGGATGGCGATGGCGGTGTCGGCGTCGCCGTGCCAGCCGATGTAGCCGATGCTGCCGGCGTAGACGTTGCGCTTGATCGGCTCCAGCTCGCGGATCACTTCCAGCGCGCGGATCTTCGGCGCGCCGCTGACGGTGCCGGCCGGGAAGGTGGCGCGCAGCACGTCGGCGTAGCTCAGGCCGGGCAGCAGCTTGCCGGTCACTTCGCTGACGATGTGCATGACGTGGCTGTAGCGTTCGATGACGAACTGCTCGCCGACCCGCACGGTGCCGGCTTCCGACACGCGGCCGGTGTCGTTGCGGCCCAGGTCGATCAGCATCAGGTGCTCGGCGCGCTCCTTGGGGTCGGCCAGCAGTTCGGCCTCCAGCGCGAGGTCCTCGTCGTGCGTCCTGCCGCGCGGCCGCGTGCCGGCGATGGGACGCACGGTGACTTCATTCCCCCCTTTATCGGTATGTTCGAGACGGACGAGGATTTCCGGCGAGGAGCCGACCACCTGCACGTCGCCGACGTCGAGGAAGTACATGTACGGCGACGGATTCAGCGCCCGCAGCGCCCGGTACACGTCCACCGGGCGCGCGTTGAACGGCACGCTCAACCGCTGGCTCAGCACCACCTGGAAGATGTCGCCGGCACGGATGTATTCCTTGGATTTCTCCACCGCGGCGATGAAGCCGTCGTGGGTGAAGCCGGAGACGAAGTGGCTCTCGTCCAGCACGTCGCGGGTGATCGGCGTGGGGTAGGAACCGGGCTGGCGCAGCTTGCGGGTCAGTTCGTCCAGCCGCGCCTGCGCCTTCTCCCATGCCCCTGCTTCGCGTGGATCGGCATGCACGACCAGGTACAGGCGGCCCTTGAGGTTGTCGAAGACCGCGACTTCCTCGGACTGCATCAGCAGGATGTCGGGCGTATCCAGTTCGTCGGGCTTCTCGCCAACGGCCAGTCGCGGTTCGATGTAGCCGATGCATTCGAAGCCGAACCAGCCGACCAGCCCGCCGGTGAAGCCCGGCAGGCCTTCCAGCTTGGGCACGGAATACGCGACGCGCAGCGCTTCGACTTCGGCGAAGGGATCTTCCACGTCGCGCGATTCGACCAGTGCGCCGTGGTCGCGGATTTCCAGCGTGTGGCCGCGGAAGGTGGCCACGCGGCGCACCGGCAGGCCGATGATGGAATAACGGCCGAAGCGCTCGCCGCCTTCCACCGATTCGAACAGGTAGGTATGCGGGGCGTCGGCGAGTTTCAGGTAGACCGACAGCGGCGTGTCCAGGTCGGACAGCACTTCGCGGACTACCGGGATGCGGTTGAAACCTTCAGCAGCGTACTGCTGGAACTGGGCGTGCGGGATCAAGCGGGCTTTCCTTCCGGGGCGCGGTGGCGGTGTGGACGACGGCGACGGGCCACCATCGCCAGCAACGGCGTGCGGAAAGTTCGGAAAGCGGGAGCGCGGGATGGGACACGCGCCTACTCTACCCGACCAATGGGCCGCTCCGCCACCTGAAGAACGCGCCTTATTCCACTACGGACCGCCGCCGTTGCAGGCAGGGCTCGAGGGTTTGCAGGAGCGGGCAGTGCCCGCGATGCTATTGGTATGGGGTGACGGGAAAAGCATCGCGCCCATGGGGCGCTCCTACAGGGATCGCCGAGGCGGCGCATTGCGGGAGCGGGCCATGCCCGCGATGCTTTTGTGCGGGGTGACGGAAAAGCATCGCGCCCGTTTGGCGCTCCTGCAAGGATCCTCGGTGCCTGCCGGATTTCTCGCAAGCGGAAAGCCGGCCGCACCGGGTGGGCGCGCCTCGACGCCTTCATCGTCGCGTCGGTGGCTAAGGCATCGCGGTCGGGGCTGGTTTTCAACAGCCGGATGGCTGGTCAACCCCTCCTGCAGCCTTTCGACCGAACTCGCGAGCGCTACGCCGTTGCGAGCAAGGGGCAACCGGCCGGCAAGTGCATGCGCAGGCGGGCCGGCACGCACTCCACCCGGAAGCGCCGGGACCGCACGGGCTCTCCGTCCAGATTGAGAGCCAGCGGTTCGTCCGAGACCAGTTCCACCCACGGCATCCGCGCGCGCACGGCCACGCGGTCCAGTGCGGCGTGCTTGCCGTCCTTGACCAGCGTGCCAATGGTGGACGCCACCTCGCCGGACAGCTCCGGGACGATGGTCAGGTCGAGCAGGCCGTCGTCGATCCGTGCGTCCGGGCACAGCGCCTGCCCGCCGCCGGCCTGGCGGCCGTTGCCGATGCCCAGCGCGATGAAGTCCCCTTCCCATGCGAAATCCGGCCCGCTCACGCGCGCGGCCAGCGGTTCGATGCGCCCCAGCTTGGCGATGCCGGTGATCAGGTAGGCCAGGCCGCCGAGCATCTTCTTCAGGCCTTCGTCGGTTTCCACCGTGACCTCGGTGCCGAAACCGCCGCTGGCCAGGTTGGCGCACCAGTGGGTGCCGTCGTCGGCGTCGATGCGCAGCAGGTCCAGCGGCACGGCGGCGCTGTCGCGGATCAACTGCAATGCGGGCAACGGTTCCTCGGGGATGCCGGCGGCGCTGGCGAAATCGTTGGCCGTGCCCAGCGGCACCAGGCCCAGCGATGGCAGCGTTTCGGCCGGCTCGTCCCGGCGCGCCAGCTCGGTGGCGACCTCGCTCAGCGTACCGTCGCCGCCGGCGGCGACGATGGTGTCCACGCCGTCGCGGATGGCTTCGTCCACATGGCGTTCGGCGTCGCCGCTTTCCCAGGTCACCCGCACGCCCAGCGCGACGCCCGCCTCGCGCAGTTTGCCGACGGCTTCGCGCAGATCGTCGTCGCCCGCGCACTTGCCGTTGAGGATCAGGCGCCATCGGGGTGCGGTCATAGGGGTTCCTCGCGAAGACGCACCTAGCTTATCCATCCCCCTGTAGGAGCGACGTGAGTCGCGACCGCACGCCGACCACCCTCTTTGCCGCTTTCCTGCGGTGCGGGCAAGCCGTTGGCCTTTCCGGGGCCTCACGGTGACCCCGGGGCCGCGGTCGCGACTCACGTCGCTCCTACAGCGCATGGCCTGTCATCACGCCGTCATCTGGCGGGCGTAGCGTCGAAGGCCATAGCAGGGACGATGGGCGGAGGCAGGATCAGCCTCCAGTTTTCCGGGGCGGTGGCACAGGCCATCGCCCTTTTTCATGGCCGCAGGGCGGTGCATGCTCCGCTCTATGCGGTGCTCAGCCGCGTGCGGCGGCCACGGCCTGGCGCATGCGGCCGATCACGTCCGCGTAGTCCGGCGCATTGAAGATCGCCGAGCCGGCGACGAAGGCGTCCGCGCCCGCCGCCGCGATCTGGCCGATGTTGTCGGCCTTCACGCCGCCGTCGATCTCCAGCCGGATGTCCTTGCCGGTGGCGTCGATCTTCGTGCGCACCGCGCGCAGCTTGTCCAGCGCCGACGGAATGAACGCCTGGCCGCCGAAACCCGGATTCACCGACATCAGCAACACCAGGTCCAGTTCTTCCAGCACCCAGTCCAGCACGTCGACGGGGGTGCCGGGGTTGAGCACCAGGCCGACCTTGCAGCCGTGCGACTTGATCAACTGGATGGTGCGGTGGACGTGCCGGGACGCCTCCGGGTGGAAGCTGATGATGCTGGCGCCGGCCTCGGCGAAGTCCGGCACGATGCGGTCCACCGGCTCCACCATCAGGTGCACGTCGATGGGCGCGGCGACGCCGTGCTTGCGCAATGCCGCGCAGACCATCGGGCCGATGGTCAGGTTGGGCACATAGTGGTTGTCCATCACGTCGAAGTGCACCCAGTCGGCGCCGGCCTTCAGCACGTTGTCCACTTCCTCGCCCAGGCGGGCGAAATCGGCGGACAGGATGGAGGGGGCGATGATGCAGTTCGACATGGCGGTTCCAATGTAGGAGGGGCTTGAGCCCCGACATAGTCTCTGTGGGAACGTCGGGGCTGAAGCCCCTCCCACAAGAGCAATCCGTGCAGGACTATCGGCGCTTGCGCAGCACCTTGATGCGGTCGTAGGCGGCATTGATCTCGCCGGCCTTCCTTTCGGCCTGGCGGCGCAGGTCTTCCGCCGCGCCGGCCATCTTGTCCGGGTGGTACTGCGAGATCAGCCGGCGATAGGCCTGGTCGATCTCCGCGTCGGTGGCGTCGCTGGTCAGGTTGAACACCCGGTACGGGTTGTCGCGGCTCAGCCGGAACCAGTCCTCGTCGAAGGCGTGGCCGATGATCAGCCCGACCAGACCGCCCAAGGGGTGGCGCATCAGCAGCCAGCCTGCCACGAATCCCAGCAGTTTCCCGTACCAACGCTTCATTCGGCCCGCCTTCTCCGGCAATCGGGGGCATTTTACGGCACACGGCGGCCCCAAGCGCCGTACACTACGCGGCCCGGTCCGGTACCCGGCCCCGCAGCAGCGGGAGGACGGCCGCCCCGGGGCACAGGGCGGCCGGTGCACGCCGGGCCCCTGCGGACCCTGATCCACCTTGTTGGTTTCCGGACTCCCCAAGGAGTGTTTGTGCCCACGACGTTGCTGCAATCCGATCTGCCCGGCCTGACGCTGCGCCATCGCGGCAAGGTCCGCGATGTGTTCGACCTGCCCCGCGACCGCCTGCGCGCCGACCCGTCATCGACCTTCACCGGCGATTACCTGTTGATGGTGGCCACCGACCGCCTGAGCGCGTTCGACGTGGTGCTGCCCGACCCGATTCCCGGCAAGGGCGAGATGCTCTGCCAGATCTCCAACTTCTGGTTCGCCAAGACCGCGCACCTGCTGCCCAATCACCTGACCGGCATCGACGTGGCCAGCGTGCTGCCGGCCGGCGTGGACGCGGCGCTGTACGCCAAGCGCGCGGTGGTGACGAAGAAGCTCAAGCCGGTGCCGGTGGAAGCCATCGCCCGCGGCTACCTGATCGGCAGCGGCTGGAAGGACTACCAGCGCACCGGCAAGGTCAGCGGCATCGAACTGCCCGATGGCCTGCGCCAGGCCGAGCAGCTGGCCGAACCCATCTTCACGCCCTCCACCAAGGCCGCCGTCGGCGACCACGACGAGAACATCGACTTCGACGCGATGGTGAAGACCGTCGGCGCGGAACTGGCCGAGCGCGTGCGCGACGCCACCCTGCGCATCTACCGCTACGCCGCCGAGTACGCGGCCGAGCGCGGCATCCTGCTGGCCGACACCAAGTTCGAGTTCGGCACGGATGAAGACGGCCGCCTCTACATCATGGACGAGATGCTGACGCCGGATTCCTCGCGCTACTGGCCGGCCGACGAGTACGAGGTGGGCACCAGCCCGCCGAGCTACGACAAGCAGTTCGTGCGCGACTACCTGGAAACGCTGGACTGGGACAAGACCGCACCCGGCCCCCGGCTGCCGGCCGAAGTGATCGAGCGCACCCGCGCGAAGTACGCCGAAGCGCTGCAGAAGCTGGCCGGCATCGTCGTGGATTGAGCCACGGCCTGGGAGCGGCGTAGGGTGCGCCCTGGCGCACCGCTCCTCCGATGGCCCATTCCATCTGCACCATGCTGAACGCGCCGCAGCGCGCGTGGGTGGGTGGCGAACACGCAGGCTTTTATCGTGTCTGCGGATCGGATCGAAGCGGTGCGCCAGGGCGCACCCTACGCCACGCTCCTGACAGGGGACTGGCGGAGGCCTGACGGCCGGCCCAACATGCCCGGCCGGGCTGGGGTATGCTCCATACCCTGCCGCATTGCCATCCTCGGGAGGGATGAATGAACGCGACCGCGCAACGCCCGGTGGACCGCTGGTTCGCCAGTTATTCCGGCGACCATCGCAACGACACCAACCAACGGATCCATGTCTTCGCGGTGCCCGCCATCCTGTGGACGGTGATCGCGCTGCTGTGGTGCATCCCGGTGTTCGGCACCTGGGTCAAGTCCGGCGTCTGGGCCGCCTTGGCGATGTTCGCCGCATGGATGTACTACTACAAACTCTCGCGCCCGCTGGGCCTGGGCATGCTGGCCATCTTCATCGCGATGGCCTGGCTGACCCGCTGGCTGGAAGCGGCGCTGGGCATCCAGAACCTGTTCTTCCTGGCATTGGGCGTGTTCGTCGTCGCCTGGATCGCGCAGTTCATCGGCCACAAGATCGAAGGCCGCAAGCCCAGCTTCCTGACCGACATCACCTACCTGCTGATCGGGCCGGTGTGGGTGCTGAGCAAGTTCTACCGCAAGATGGGCTGGAAGTACTGATCCGATCCGCCTCGTAGGAGCGCCCTCGGGCGCGATGCTCTTGCGCTTGCGAGAGGGACACAAAAAGCATCGCGCCCTAGGGCGCTCTTACGGGTTATCGGGGGGCGTCGCCTTGCGCCCCAGTGCGCGCGCATCCGGCGCGAACACGCGCGGCGCGTAGCCGAAATCGGTGGCCGCGGGCGTCGCATCGAAGGCCAGGTCCTGCCGCATGCGCGCGATGGCCGCGTCGCTCAGTCCCTGCATGCGCCCGGTCAGGCGCGCGAGCGCAAGCGCGCCCCGGAACAACGGCGCGGGCGCTTCGATCAACCGTGCAGGCGGCGTCAGCGCCGCCAGCGTGCGCGCCACCATCTCGCGGTATTCCAGCGTCTCGCCGCCCGGCAACGCATAGGCGCGGCCATGGGTCGCGGGCACATCCACCACCGCCAGCGCCGCGGCGGCCAGGTCCTCGACATGCACCGGCTGGCGCAGGCCGGTGGCGCCGCGCGGCAGCACGAAGGCTCCCAGCCTGCCCGCGATCGCGGCGATGCGCGTCAATGTCTGGTCCCGCCCCGCGCCATAGACCAGCGTGGGCCTCAGCAACGTGGCGGCGGCGCCGCGTTGCCGGGCCGTGGCGAACACCGACGTCTCGCCGGACTGCAGTCGTGCCACCAGATCGCGCTCATGGGCGTCGTCGGACGCCACCTTGGTCTCCACGCTGGTCGAACCGAACGCCACCACGCGCGCCGTTTCCACCCCGCCATGCGCATACCACGCCGCGAAGCGGTCCAGCGGACCCAGACTGAAAATGGCGTCCACGCGGGCCGGCAGGTCGTCGCATCGCTCAAAACCGCCCGCCAACCACCGCACGCCCGGCTGCGGGCGCTGGGGCCGCCGCGACACCGCGATCACCTGCCAGCCCGCCCCGTGCAGCCGCGGCAGCAGCGGTGCGCCGATCTGGCCGGTGCCGCCGAAGACCAGCGCGGTCCGCATCAGCCCGCCGCTCCCGGTTCACGCATCGCGTGCGTCCGTGCCGGCATCGGCTTTTTCCGGCTCGCCGGGCGCCTGCGGCAGTTCCGGCCGGTCTTCCATCATCAGCGACAAGGCGGCCTTGGCCATCAGGTGCGCGCTGATCGGCGCGGTGATGAACACGAACACGGTGATCAGCAGTTCGCGCGGCTGCGGGTCGTTGCCGGTGTAGGCGTGGTAGCCGATGGACGCCAGCAGCACGCAGCCCACGCCCAGCGTGCTGGCCTTGGTGGGCCCGTGCAGGCGCTTGAAGAAGTCGTTCAACTTCACCAGCCCCAGCGAACCGACGAAGATGAAGAAACTGGCCGTCGCCAGCAGCGCCACCAGCACGATTTCCACGAACAGGCTCATTCCACGATGTCCCGGCGGATCACGTACTTGCTCAGCACCACCGTGCTGACGAAACCCAGCAGGGCGATGATCAGCGCGGCTTCGAAGTAGACCGGCGTGTCCAGGTACATGCCGAACAGCATCAGTTCGGCGATGGCGGCGATGTTCAACGTGTCCAGCGCCAGGATCCGGTCCGGCACGGTCGGTCCGCGCAGGACGCGCCACAGCGCCATCAGCATGGACGCGCCCACCACCATCATCGAACCGGCGATCGCGTACTGGATCATGGGAATACCTCCATCAACGGGGCTTCGTAACGCCGCTTGATCTCGTCGATCGTCGCCTGCGCGTCCTTCAGGTTGAAGCAGTGCACCAGCAGGTAGCGGCGGTCTTCCGACAGCGCGGCCGACACCGTGCCCGGCGTCAGCGTGATCATGCTGGTCAGTGCGGCGATGCCGTGGATGTTGCGGATGTCCAGCGGCACCCAGATGAAGCCCGGCGTGATCGCCGACTCCGGCCCCAGGATGCGGCGCGCGACCTCCACGTTGGAGCGCACGATGTCCCACGCCACCACCGCCAGCATGCGCGGGACCGGCCGCAACGTGCCGATGCGGGCGAATTCGCGGTCCAGCCGCGCCCCGAACAACGGCACCACCACCGCCAGCACCGCCGCCATCGCCAGGTCGCCCGCGGCCACGCCGCCCACCATCAGCAGCCAAAGCGCGAACACCACCAGCGAGAATCCCGGCGAGGGGAACAACGTCTTCGGCATGGTCTTCATGGCGACGGACTCCGCTTCTGCGGCGCCGTGCCGCGGATGTGGTCGATCGCATCCACGGGCGCCATCAATTGCCGCGCCGCCGCCTGCGCGTACGCCATCACCGGCTGCGCCTTCACCGCCATGCCCACCCCCAGCGCCAGCAGTACCGTCACCGCGCCGTACTCGATGCGGCGGATCGGCGCCGGCGCCAGTTCCGAGACGTCGTCGACGCGCCAGAAGATGCGGCTGCCCGCGCGCGCCAGGCCGACCAGCACCATCAGGCTGCTGAGCAGCAGCACGCTCCAGACCAGCGCCACGCGTCCTTCCGGCACCGCCTGCATCAGCGACGCCTTGCCCAGGAAGCCGGACAGCGGCGGCAGGCCCGCCACCGATACCGCCGCCACCAGGAACAGCAGGCCCAGCGCGGTCTTCTCCGGCATCGGCGCGATCAGGTCCATGCGGTCGCCGGAGGCGCCGCGGCGGCGGCACACCAGGTCGGCGATCAGGAACAGCGCCGCGCCGACCAGGCTGCTGTGCACCAGGTAGTACAGGCCGGCGCCGATCGCCTTCTCGCTGTCCAGCGAGAAAGCGATGAACAGCGTGGCCGCCGACACCAATATCAGATAGGCCACCAGCGTGCGCAGGCGCACGGCCGCCAGCACGCCGAACGCCGCCAGCAGCAGCGTGGCCAGGCCCAGGTACAGCAGGCCGTCCCAGGCGAACCCGGCCAGTGCGCCCGCCTGCGCGCCGAACAGCAACGTCCCTACCCGCAGCACCGCGTACAGGCCCACCTTGGTCATGATGGCGAACAGCGCCGCCACCGCCGCCGGCGCGCGCGTGTAGGTGTCCGGCAACCAGAAGTACATCGGCAACAGCGCGGCCTTGGCGCAGAACACCACCAGCAGCAGCCCGCCGGCCGCCTGCACCAGCCGCGCGCTGTCCGGCGGCAGCTGGCCGATGCGCAGCGCCAGCTCGGCCATGTTCAGCGTGCCCAGCAACCCGTAGATCAATCCCAGCGCGATCAGGAACAGCGTGGACGCGGCGATGTTGAACGCCACGTAGTGCAGGCCGGCGCGCATGCGCTCGTCGCGCCCGCCGCTGAGCAGCAGGCCGTACGACGCGATCAGCATCACCTCGAAGAACACGAACAGGTTGAATACGTCGCCGGTCAGGAAGGCGCCGTTCAACCCCATCAGCTGGAACTGGAACAGCGCATGGAAGTGCGGCGCGCGCTTGTCCCAACCGGCGCAGGCGTACAGCAGGCAGGCCACCGCCAGCAGGTTGCCGGCCACCAGCATCAGCACGGACAGGCGGTCGGCCACCACCGCGATGCCCAGCCGCGCCGGCCAGTCGCCCAGCAGGTACACCGCCACCTCGCCGCCGGAGACGCGGTACAGCAGCAGGCCGACCACGCCCAGCAGCGCGACCGTGCCCAGCGCCGCGATCGCGCGCTGCGTGCGTATGCCGCGGCGTTCCAGCAACAGCGCCAGCGCACCGGCGAACAGCGGGACCAGGATCGGCAGGACGGGCAGGTGCGTCATCCGCCGCCCTCCTCTTCCACTTCCACGCCATCGCGCAGGCCGCCGTCCGGCGAGATCGGCGACGGCGCGGCTTCGGGCTTGGCGTCCACGTGGTCGCTGTGGTTGTCCGAGCGGCTGCGCATCGCCACCACGATCGTCACCGCCGTCATCGCGAAGGCGATCACGATGGCGGTCAGCACCAGCGCCTGCGGCAGCGGATCGATGTAGTGCTCCAGCGTGGCCGGCACGCCGTCGCGCAGCACCGGTGCGCGGCCGACCGACAACCGGCCGCCGGAGAAGATCAGCAGATTGGTGGCGTAGGACAGCAGGGTCAGGCCCAGGATCACGTCGAAGCTGCGCGCGCGCAGCAGCAGATAGACGCCTGCGGCGGTCAGGATGCCGATGGCGCTGGCCAGTGCGATTTCCATCAGCGCAGCTCCGCGGTGCGTGGCGAACGTTTCACCGGATCGATCCGGCCGCGGCGCGAGGCGCGCCGGCGGGCCGGCTCGATGGTGCCCATCATCGACAGGATCAGCATCGCGCCGCCGAACACCACCAGGTACACGCCGATGTCGAAGCCGATGGCGCTGGCCAGCGGCACTTCGCCGATCCAGGGCAGCACCGGTTCGGCATGCCCGCTGGTCAGGAACGGCAGGCCCAGCAGCATCGGCGCCACGCCGGTCAGCCCGGCGATCAGCAGGCCCGCGCCGATGCAGGCCACGTAGTTGAAGCCGAAGCGCGATTCCACCGAGGCCGCGCCCTGCACCACGTACTGCATCAGCAAGGGCACCGCCAGCACCAGGCCGGCGATGAAGCCGCCGCCCGGCGCGTTATGGCCGCGCAGGAACAGGTAGACGGACACGGTAAGCGCCATCGGGAACAGGATCTGGGTCAGGTCCGCCGGCACCGGCAGCGCGATCGGGCCGCCGGGCATGTGCTTCTCTGGCGCCATCCGCACGCGCCGCAGCAGCGCATGCACCACCAGCGCCGCGATGCCGAACACGGTGATCTCGCCGAAGGTGTCGAAGCCGCGGAAGTCCACCAGGATCACGTTGACCACGTTGCGCCCGTAGGCCTCCGGCAACGAACGCGCCAGCAGCTCGCCGGCGATGGTGTCGGCCGGGCGCGTCATCATCGCGTAGGCCAGCATGGCCACGCCCGCGCCCGCCGCCAGCGCGATGCCCGCGTCGCGCCACTGCCGCCAGCGCGACGGCTCCGGCGGCGAGGTCGGCGGCAGGTAGTTCATCGCCAGCAGCAGCAGCGCCAGCGTCACCATCTCCACCAGCAACTGGGTCAGCGCCAGGTCCGGCGCCGACAGGAACGCGAACGCCAGGCTCACCATCAGGCCGATCACGCCCATCACGATCACCGCCAGCAACCGCTGCCGGTACAGCACCAGCGTCGTCGCCGTCGCCGCCAGCATCGACAGCCACAGCAGCCAGCCCAGCGCCGGCATGGTGTGCAGGCGCGGCTCGGGCAACGCCACTTCGCGCAGGAACGGCCATGCGCCGGCCACGATGGCCGCGCCCACCAGCCAGCGCACGCTGCGCTGCAGGCTGCCGTTGGCCAGCGCATCGGTGAACCGCGACGCCAGCCGGAACATCGCCTCCAGGTTGAACCGGAACAGCGTGCGCCCCAGCGACTGGCGCACCACCGCGTGCAGGTCGAACAGCCGGCGCAGGCTGAAGTACAGCGCCACGCCGCCCACCACGCCTCCCAGGCTCATCAACAGCGGCAGGTTGACGCCGTGCCATACCGCCAGGCTGTATTCCGGCATCCGCTCGCCCAGCAGGGACGTCGCCGCCGCGCGCAATGCCGGCGCCACCGTCCAGGCCGGCGCGACGCCCACCGCCACGCACAGCACCACCAGCACCTCCACCGGGATCTTCATCCAGCGCGGCGGCTCGTGCGGCTCGCGGTCCAGCGCGCGCGGCCCCTTGCCGAAGAAGGTCTCGTAGACGAAGCGCAGGCTGTAGGCCACGCCGAACACGCCGGCCAGGAACGCGGCGACGATCATGGCGATGCGCATCGGGCCGCGCTCGTCGATCTCCAAGGCCTCGGCGAAGAACATCTCCTTGGACAGGAAGCCGTTGAGCAGCGGAATGCCCGCCATCGCCAGCGAGGCGATGATCGCCAGCGCGCTGGTGAAGGGCATCGACCGTCGCAGGTTGCCCAGCCGGCGCATGTCGCGGGTGCCGGTCTCGTGGTCGATGATGCCGGCGGCCATGAACAGCGAGGCCTTGAAAGTGGCGTGGTTGAGGATGTGGAACAGCCCCGCCACCACCGCCATCGGCTTGGACAGGCCGAACAGCATCGTGATCAGGCCCAGGTGCGAAATGGTGGAATACGCCAGCACTCCCTTCAGGTCGTGCTGGAAGATCGCGTTCCACGCGCCGATCAGCATCGTCAGCGCGCCCACCGTGCTGACCACGTAGAAGAACAGGTCGGTGCCGGCCAGCGCCGGGTGCAGGCGCGCCAGCAGGAACACGCCCGCCTTCACCATCGTCGCCGAATGCAGGTAGGCCGACACCGGCGTGGGCGCCGCCATCGCGTGCGGCAGCCAGAAATGGAACGGGAACTGCGCGCTCTTGGTGAACACGCCGGCCAGCACCAGCGCCAGCACGGCCGGGTACCACGGGCTGGCGCGCAGCGTGTCGGCCGCCGCGTAGACCGCGTCGATCTCGTAGCTGCCGACGATGCGGCCGATCAGCAGCACGCCGGCCAGCAGCGCCAGTCCGCCGCCGCCGGTGATGACCAGCGCCATCTGCGCGCCCTCGCGGGCGTCGCTGCGCTGCGACCAGAACCCGATCAGCAGGAACGAGCTGATGCTGGTCAGTTCCCAGAACACCACCAGCAGCAACAGGTTGCCGGCCAGCACCATGCCCAGCATGGCGCCCATGAACAGCAGCAGGTAGGCGTAGAAGCGCGGCGCGCTGTCGTCGCGGCCGAGGTAGTAGTGCGCGTACATCACCACCAGCGCGCCGATGGCCAGCACCATGCCGGCGAACATCCAGGCCAGCCCGTCCAGCCGCAGCGAGAAGGCCAGGCCGATCTGCGGCAACCAGGCGTGTTCGCCGCGCACGATGTGGTCGGCCAGCACCGCCGGCGTCAGCCAGGCCAACAACAGCAGGCCCAGCACCGGCGCCGAGGCCGCCAGCCAGGCCGTCGTACCGCGCGAAACGCCGCGCGCCAACGCCACCACCAGCGCCAACACGAACGGCAGGGCCAGCAGGATTTCGAGGAAAGGGATCATCAACCGCCTTGCGTTGCAGGGAATGCGAGATTCGCGAGCAATATCCGAGTTTAACAGGCCCGCGAACGCCACCGCCCATGGCGTAAGGTCGGCGCGTCGATGCAGGAGAAGGCCCTCAGGCCAGCAGCGCGACTTCCAGCGCCACCCAGCCCACGAACGCCGCCGCCAGGATGCCGCCTTCCACGCGGCTGACCTTCAGGTCGCCGCGCAGCATGGGATAGAGCACGAGCACGAAGGCGATGGCGGCCGGCAGTTCCAGCCGCACGAACGACTCGGGCAACGCCAGCGGACGGAACGCCGCCATGCCGCCCACCACCACCAGCAGGTTGAACAGGCTGGAACCGATGACGTGGCCGGCGACCATGTCGCCCTGCCCGCGCCGCGCCGCCATCACCGCGGCGGCCACCTCCGGCAAGGCGCTGCCGATGGCCACCGGCAGCAGGCCGGTCAACAACGGCGACAGGCCCCAATGCGCGCCGATCACCGGCGCCCCCTGCACCACGTAGCGCGCGCCGAAGTAGAGCAGCGCGGCGGCCACCCCGAAACGCAGCAGGTTCATCCACAACACCACGCGGGTGCCGGCATAGGCTTCCACTTCCGCACGCACGTCCGGCGATTCGCGCGGCGCGCGCGCCAGCAGGAACCCGAGCATCGCCACGAAGCCGAGCAGCAGCACGCAACCTTCGACGCGGCTGATCACGCCATCCAGGCCGAACACGATCAGCGCCAGCGTGGCCACCGCCAGCAGCACCAGCAGCGGCGACAGCACGCGCATGCGGATCAGCACCGGCGCCACCAGCGCCGCCAGGCCCAGCGTCAGGCCGAGGTTGACGATGTTGCTGCCCACCGCGTTGCCCAGGGCCAGATCCTGCGCGCCCACCCACACCGCGCGCGCGTTGACCGCCAGTTCCGGCAGCGACGTGCCGAAGGCGATCAGCAGCAGGCCGGCGACGAAGGGCGAGGCGCCGAATCGTTGCGCCAGCCCCGAAGCGCCCTTGACGATGGAGTCGCCACCCAGCGCCAGCAGCACCAGGCCCAGCGCGAAATATCCCCAGGCTTCCATCATCGCCGTCCCCCTCCCTCGTGGTATCCGGCGATTCTATGCCCGGCCGCCGCGGCCCGGCCAGCGACGGCCCCGCGTACGGCCGCCGCGATCGATCAGGAACAGCCTTCCACGTAGTCCACCTGCGGGGACAGGCCCACCCGCCACGAGGTGACCTTGCCGTCGGCATCGGCCTCGAAGACCAGCCGGGTCGGCGCCACGTCGCCGGCGTCCAGGGACAGGTACTGGCCGCCCTGCGTGTACTTGTGCGGCGCGGCCTTCAGCGCGCCCCCGTAGAGCTTCTGCAGTTCGTCCACGCTCATGCCGACCTTGCCGCCGCCCGGCGCGGTTTCCTTGTCGATGCCCACGTCGTAACGGACGAACTTGCCTTCTTCCATCATGAAAGCGAAGTCGGCCGGCCGCGTGATCCACTTCGGCCACAGGTAGTGGCAACTGGTGCCTTCGGTGGGCGAGCCGTTCAACTCGCCGCCCCAGGCCGCGCGCGCTTCCTCCACGGTGCTGCCCAGCTTCATGTCGCCATAGCCCAGGAAGCTGGCCTGGCTGACCGGACCGGCCGGCACCGCGGTGTCGTCCACGGCCGGGGCCGGTTGCGTGGTGACGGCCATCGGCGTGCTCGTCGCCGTGGTCAGCGGTTCGGTCCCGGTCTTCGCCGGGACGTCCTGCCGCTGGCATGCGCTGAGCAGGGTGACCGCCATCACGATCGGCAGCATCGACTTCATTCGGTTCTCTCCGGAAACAAACTCGCAGATTAACGGCAGAACGTTAAGTCGCCGCGAACGCATTGTGTCGAAGCGTGCTGTCATTCGCATTTCATCGCACTCGACTAGCGTGTGGGCCCTCCCCTCCTTCGCATGGCCATGCGCCCGCACAAGACAGACCTCGCCCGCCGGACCCTGCAGGCCCACGACGGCACGCTGGGCATGCGCGAGCGGCGCGCGCTGATCCTGTGCGATGGCCAGCGCGACCTGGACGAACTGGTGCGCCTGTTGGGACAGGATGTCCCCGATCTGGTGCAACGACTGGCGGAGGCCGGCTACCTGTCGGTGCAGGCGTCCGCGCACGCGCCCTCGTTCGCCGCACCCGCACCGGCAACGCCTGCGCGCACGCAGGCCGGCCCGCGCCGCTCGCTGGTCGCGGCCAAGGTATACGCGCTGGGCATGCTGGAACTGCAACGCGACGACGATGCCGCGCGGCATCGCCAGCAACTGCAATCGCGGCGGGACGACGACGCACTGGTCGAAGCGCTGGTGGAAACCCTGCGCTTCCTCGAATCGCGCGTGGCCGCATCGCTGGCCGCGCGCATCCGCGAACGCCTGGCCGAAGTATTGCCGGAGGAACACCTGCCGCGCCTTGGCGCGGCCACTTCGCAACAGAGCGAACCCGCGCTGTCCTGACGATCAGCCCGCGGGCGGACGGAAGTGCTTTTGCAGGCCGGCCCAGCACGCCTGGTAGTCGCGCTGCCGATGCGCCGCGTCGATGGCCTGCCGCGTCGGCCGGATCACCGCGCGCGTCTCGAACATGAAGGCCATGGTGTCGCGGATGACATCCGGCTTCGACAAGTCGGCGCTGCTGCCCTTCTCGAAAGTGGCCGCATCCGGTCCATGCCCGGTCATGCAGTTGTGCAGCGACGCGCCACCGGGCGCGAAACCATCGGCCTTGGCGTCGTACACGCCATGGATCAGCCCCATGAACTCGCTGGCCACGTTGCGGTGGAACCACGGCGGACGGAACGTGTCCTGCGCCACCAGCCAGCGCGGCGGGAAGATCACGAAGTCCAGGTTCGCCGTGCCCGGCGTGTCGCTGGGCGAGGTCAGCACGGTGAAGATGGACGGGTCCGGATGATCGAAGCTGATCGAGCCGATCGTGTTGAAACGGCGCAGGTCGTAACGGTACGGCGCGTAGTTGCCGTGCCAGCCCACCACGTCCAGCGGCGAATGGCCGATGTCGGCGCGCCACAGATGGCCCTGGAACTTGGCGACCAGTTCGAATTCGCCCTCGATATCTTCGTAAGAAGCGACCGGGGTCTCGAAATCGCGCGGATTGGCCAGGCCGTTGGCGCCGATCGGTCCCAGGTCCGGCAGCCGCAGCAGCGCGCCGAAGTTCTCGCACACGTAGCCGCGCGATGCGCCGTCCGGCAGGTCCACGCGGAAGCGCACGCCGCGCGGGATCACCGCGATCTGCAGCGGCTCGATGTCGATCGCACCCAGTTCGGTGGCGATATGCAGGCGGCCCTGCTGCGGCAGGATCAGCAATTCGCCATCGGCGCTGTAGAAATAACGCCCCTGCATGGACCGGTTGGCCGCGTACAGGTGGATGCCCACGCCGTGCTGGCCTTCGGCCGAGCCGTTGCCGGCCATGGTGTAAAGGCCTTCGACAAAGTCGGTGGGCGTTTCCGGCAACGGCAGCGGCGACCAGCGCAACTGGTCCGGCGACACCGGGCCGGTGCCGAAGTCGTTGTGGAACGCAGGCTGCGAGAACGGCGCGAATGTCCCGTGCATCGCCGCCGGACGGATGCGGTACAGCCAGCTGCGCCGGTTCTCCCGGCGCGGCGCGGTGAACGCGGTGCCGCTCAACTGTTCGGCGTACAGCCCATGGGCGACGCGCTGCGGCGAATTGCGCCCCACCGGCAGCGTGCCGGCCACGGCCTCGGTGGCGAAGTCGTTGCCGAAGCCGGATTGGTAGGGATTGTCGATCTTGCTCGTGGACATTCGGATGCCTCGCTGCCTAAAGCCCCTCTCCCACCGGGAGAGGGGTTGGGGAGAGGGTACGGTCGCCGACGATGTTCCAGATCGCCTCGACCACCGCCTCCATGTCGTTCAGTACCTCATTGTCCCAGAAGCGGACCACTTGCCATCCCTGCGATTGAAGATATCGCGTGCGGACCGCGTCCTTTTCGTCCGTATGCTGCGACCCGTCCAGTTCGATCACCAACTTGCGTTCCACGCAACAGAAATCGGCGATGTAGGGTGGAATGGGATGCTGCCGACGAAACTTGAGGCCGCCCAGGCCCCCGGCACGCAGATGTCGCCAGAGATTCCGCTCCGCATCCGTCATTTCACGGCGAAGCTTTCTGGAATGCTGCTTCGTCGTCGTGGGTAACGGTGGTTTGACCGTCCTTGGCATGGCCTTTCCTGACCTGCGTTTCCTGTGAGGGGAGGGGTGCACTGTGATCTGCGACCGCCTGGTTCCACCGGACCCTCACCCCAACCCCTCTCCCGGAGGGAGAGGGGCTCGTATCGTTCAAAGCACGCCGCGCTTCATCTGGTCGCGCTCGATGCTTTCGAACAGGGCCTGGAAGTTGCCTTCGCCGAAGCCTTCGTTGCCCTTGCGCTGGATGATCTCGAAGAAGATCGGGCCGATCGCGTTCTGGGTGAAGATCTGCAGCAGCTTGCGCTGGTGGGTTTCCGGGTCGGCGTCGATCAGGATCTTGTTCCTGGCCAGCCGCGGCACGTCCTCGCCGTGGTTGGGCACGCGCTGGTCGATGACGTCGAAGTAGGCGTCCGGCGTGTCCAGGAATTCGATGCCCTGTTCGCGCATGGCTTCCACGGTGTCGTAGATGTTGTCGGTGAAGCAGGCGATGTGCTGGATGCCCTCGCCCTTGTAGGCGTCCAGGTATTCGTTGATCTGCGACTTCGGATCTGACGATTCGTTGAGCGGGATGCGGACGATGCCGTCCGGCGCGGTCATCGCCTTGGACAGCAGGCCGGTCTTGGCGCCCTTGATGTCGAAGTAGCGGATCTCGCGGAAGTTGAACAACCGCTCGTAGTAGTCCGACCACTTGGCCATGTTGCCGAAGTACAGGTTGTGGGTCAGGTGGTCGATGAAGGTCAGGCCGAAGCCCTTCGGGTCCTGCTCGGCACCCTGAATGGGCAGGTAGTCGGCGTCGTAGATGCTGCCGGCGCTGCCGTAGCGGTCCACCAGGTACAGCATGCAATCGCCGATGCCCTTCACCACCGGCGCCGGCACGGCGCGCGTGTCGGCCAGGTGCACGATGGCCTCGCCACCGTTGGCGACGACCTTGGCCACCACCTCGTCGGCGGGATGCTTGAAGCGGATCGCGAAGCCGCACGCGGACGGGCCGTGCGCGCGGGCGAACCCGGCGGCGAACGAATCCGGGTCCTCGTTGACCAGGAAGTTCACCCCGCCCTGGCGATACACCGTGATCGGGCGCGTCCGGTGACGCAGCACCGCGGTGAAGCCGAGGCGGCGGAAGTAGTCGTGCAGCGCTTCACCCTGTCCCTCGGGCGCGGCAAACTCGACGAATTCGAAGCCGTCGATGCCCATCGGGTTCTCGAAGGTGGTGACCTGCATGCCGAGGTTGGGTTGTGCGTTCATGGGGCGCCTCGCTAGGCTTGCATCGGATATCCGCCTTTATAGTTTCAACTGAAACTATAAGCAAGCGGCGCCGCAGCATGCCCCTCCTACCGGCCCCTTCCATGACAGACCCCGCGCAAGACGAACACGCCTCCGACGAGCACCCTTCCCACGCCCACGCCGTCCTGGAACTGGAGCACTTCCTGCCCTACCGGCTCAGCATCCTGTCCAACCGGGTCAGCCAGACCATCGCCCAGCTGTACGAGCGCCGTTTCGGCCTGGCGATCACCGAGTGGCGGATCATGGCGGTGCTGGGCCGCTACAAGGACCTGTCGGCCGGCGAGGTGGCCGAGCGCACCGCGATGGACAAGGTCGCCGTCAGCCGGGCGGTGGCGCGGCTGCTGGAGCGCGGCCTGATCGCCCGCGAGACCCACGGCCACGACCGTCGCCGCTCGGTGCTGGCGCTGTCGGAGGTGGGCTATTCGGTCTACGACGAAGTCGCGCCGATGGCGCTGGAATGCGAACGCCGCCTGCTGACCCACCTGTCGGCCGAGGAGAAGGCGCAACTGGATGCGCTGATGGGCAAGCTGACCGAAGGCATCGCGCACATGGCGGAGCCGCATTGAGGGGTCGACCACCGTCGGCAACTACGGGCAACGTGAAACACAATCGGAAACGAACACGGCAGCCAATGGCCGCCGTGTTCGTTTTTGCCGTCATCCCGGCGCAGGCCGGGACCCAGCGACTTGCGGATGGTTCACAGGCACGGGACCCCGGCTTGCGCCGGGGTGACGATTCCGCAAAACCGCGCCCACACTCCGGGCGCGGGCAGAATCCTGTTGCTCTTGCCGTCATCCCGGCGTAGGCCGGGACCCAGCGACTTTCTCAAGCCAACTGCAAGTCGCTGGATCCCCGCCTTCGCGGGGATGACGCACCGGCCAAGGCATGCCCGCAACGCGGGCACGCGCCGGTGCGTCACTTGACCCCGTGCATCAGCTTCTGGATCAGCGGCGCGACCACGAACAGCAGCACGCCCGAGCCCACCAGCGCCCAGAAGCCGAACGTGTAGCCGGCGTGCGCCGATGCGACCGTCATGCCGCCTTCGCCGCTGACGCGGCCGGCGAAGATGCCCGCCATGTTGTTGCCGATCGCGATGGACAGGAACCAGCAGCCCATCGCCATGCCGGCCAGGCGCGAGGGCGCCAGCTTGGTGGTCATCGACAGGCCGATCGGCGACAGGCACAACTCGCCGACGGACTGGATCACGTAGACCATGAACAGCGTCCAGAACGGGATCTTGCCGTTGCCGTCCACCATGCTCGACAGCGCCACCATCAGCAGCAGGAACGCCAGGCCGTTGAAGATCAGGCCCAGGCCGAACTTGCGAGGGATGATCGGATTGTTCTTGCCCATCTTCACCCACAGCCAGGCCAGCACCGGCGCCAGCGCGATGATCGCCACCGAGTTGACCGACTGGAACCAGGACACCGGGAAATCGTTGGTTCCCGCGAAGGTCTGGAACAGCCAGGACATGCCGATATCGCGATCGACGATGCGGTCGGCCAGGAAGTTGAACGAACTGCCGGCCTGCTCGAAGAACATCCAGAACAGCACGTTGAAGACGAAGATCACCAGCATCGCGATGACCTTGTCGCGGGCCACCTTGCCTTCGCGCACCCCCTCGACGACCAGCATGATGGCCGGGATGACGAACAGCGCCATCAGGATGCCCTGCAACAGGTTGGCGTCGATGGTCAGCAACGCGTAGAACATCGGGATGCCGATCACGGCGCCGAACAGCAGGACGAGGCCGATGTTGCGCATCCCCGTCTGGTGCTCGGCGGGCAGGCCGATGCCCTGCAGCTGCCTGCGGCCGAACCAGAACCAGACCAGGCTCAGCAGCATGCCCACGCCGGCGGCGATGAACACCACCTTGTAGGCCGGCATGTCCTCGATGCCGAACACCTTCTTGGCCAGGTACTGGGTCACCAGCGGCGCCAGCAGCGCGCCGATGTTGATGCCCATGTAGAAGATGGTGAAGCCCGCGTCGCGGCGCGCGTCGCCCTGGGCGTACAGCTTGCCCACCATGGTGGAGATGATCGGCTTGAACAGGCCGTTGCCGACGATGATCGTGGCCAGGCCCAGCTTGAACATCGACTCGCTCGGCAGGGCCAGCAGGAACAGGCCCGTCGACATGAACACCGCGCCCAGCAGGATGGAACGCTGGAAGCCGATCAGCTTGTCGGCCACGTAGCCGCCGAAGATGGCGCCGGCGTAGACCAGCGCCAGGTAGGCGCCGTACAACTCGCTGGCCGGCTTCTCGCCGGACGTATCGCCGCCGTGGAACTGCGCCACGATGTACAACACCATGGCCCAGCGGATGCCGTAGAACGCGAAGCGTTCCCAGAACTCGGACATGAACAGCATCCACAAGGGACGCGGGTGTCCCAGCACCTGCTTGAATTCCGGTATCCGCTCCGGCGTTTGCGTATCGACGGCACCGCTCATGCGGTCTCCCCCTTCAAAAAGTGATTCAGGAATGACAAGACCGTGCGAAACGCACGGGACGCGGGAGGATCACCGACCCGCCCGGGCCGCGTCAAATGGCTGAAACATGGGTGTGCTGGCTCTCGGCGCGCAACGACAACCCATTAAATCACTGAATTTTCAGGGATTTCGTGAAATGAACAGGGCTCTTCAATAGGCCTGCGACGACCCCGGCTTGCCGTCGATGGTGGTCCGTACCTCGAACAATTCCGGGAAGAACGTCAGTTCCAGCGCCTGTTTCAGGAAGCCCACGCCGCTGGAACCGCCGGTCCCTCGCTTGAAGCCGATGATGCGCATCACCGTGCGCATGTGGCGGAACCGCCACAGCTGGAACTGGGTTTCCAGGTCCACCAGGTCCTCGCACAGCGCGTACTCGCGCCAGTAGCGGTCGGTGTCCTCGTAGATGGCCTCGAACACCGGCAGCAGCGCCGGATCGGAGGCATGCGCCTGCCGCCAGTCGCGCCGCAGGTGCTGCGCCGGGATGGCATGGCCGAAACGCGACAGGTAGATCAGGAACTCGTCGTACAGGCCGGGGGCGTTCAACACCGCTTCCAGTCCCGCGTGGCCCGCAGGGTCGTGCGAGAACACCTTCAGCATCGCGGCGTTCTTGTTGCCCAGCAGGAACTCGATGGTGCGGTACTGCAGCGACTGGAAGCCCGACGAAGGCCCCAGCAGGTCGCGGAAACCCATGTATTCCGACGGCGTCAGCGTTTCCAGCACCGACCACTGCTCGGTCAGCTGGCGCAGCACCTGCTTGCTGCGCGCCAGCACCTTGCGACATTGCCACACCTGGTCGCGTTGCAGGAAATCGATCGCCGCGCGCAGTTCGTGGATCATCAGCTTCATCCACAGCTCCGACACCTGGTGCTGCACGATGAACAGCAGCTCGTCGTGGTGCATCGGGTCCGACACCGGTTGCTGCGCGGCCAGCAACTGGTCCAGCCGCAGGTAGCCGCCATAGGTCATGCGCCCGGACAGGTCGGTGTGGATGCCCGCTTCCAAGGGGCGCTCGTTCTTTTCTACGGACATCCGTCGGTCGGTCGATACGCTGCGGCGGCAGCAAGGGCCACAGCGTAACCGATGGCACGCCCGCCCCTTCGCGTCCGCGCGCGAAGGCCAGCAAAAACCGGCACTTATGTCATCGGCATGCAATGCATGCGCGCGAGGCTTCCGCTACATTGCGTCGGCCGGGGGCGGCACTCGCCTTCGACGGGGGGCGGCGTCCACACCACAGTCAGGGAGTGTCTGTTCCATGGAAATGCCACGGGGCCGCATCTCGGCCATGCTCTTCTCACTGGCGATCCTGTTCGCCTCCGCCACCTCCGCGCAAGCCCAGGTGGTCATCAGCCAGATCTACGGCGGCGGCGGAAATGCCGGCGCCACGCTGAAGAACGACTTCATCGAACTGCGCAACAACGGCTCCGCGCCGGTAAGCCTGGACGGCTGGAGCGTGCAGTACGCATCCTCGGCCGGTTCGAGCTGGTCGCGCACCAACCTTGCCGGCAGCATCGCGCCGGGCGGATTCTACCTGATCCAGCAGGCGCAGGGCGCGGGCGGCACCATCGACCTGCCCCCGCCGGACGCCACCGGCACCATCGCCATGGCGGCCACGGCCGGCAAGGTGGCGCTGGTCAACACCACCACCGCGCTGACGGGAACTTGCCCGCTGGCGGAAACCATCGTGGTCGACTTCGTCGGTTTCGGCAGCGCCGCCAACTGCTTCGAGGGCGCCGCGCCCACCGCCACGCTCAGCAACACCACCGCCGCGCTGCGCCATGGCGACGGCAGCGTGGACACTGACAACAACAACGCCGACTTCGCCATCGGCGCGCCCAATCCGCGCAACAGCGGCGCCGAGCCGCCCGAACCGCCGGAACCGCCCGTCGCGCTGACCATCCCGCAGATCCAGGGCAGCGGACTGGCCTCGCCGCACGTGGACAAGCGCGTGATCACCGAAGGCATCGTCACCGCGGTGAAGTTCAACAACGGCTTCTTCCTGCAGGCGGCCAACGACGACGGCGACCCGGCCACGTCCGAAGGCATCTTCGTGTTCACCAGCAGCGCGCCGCCGGCCACCGCCGCGGTCGGCAACCGCGTGCGGGTGACCGGCACGGTCGCCGAGTTCGTCCCGGCCTCCAATCCGCACCAGTTGGCGATCACCGAGATCGTCACGCCCACGGTGGAACTGCTGGAGACCGGCGTGGCCCTGCCCGCGGCGGTGGAACTGAGCGCGGCCGAACTGGCCCCGGACGCCCTGCCCGGCACGCTGGAACGGCTGGAAGGCATGCGCGTGAGCGTGGCGCAGGCCACCGTGGTGGCGGCCTCGGGCGGCAGCCTCAACGAGGCCAACGCCACGGCCTCCGGCGACGGCGTCTTCCACGTCACCCTGCCCGGCGTACCGCGCCCCTTCCGCGAGACCGGCATCGGCGTGATGGACACCATCGACATCCCGGCCGGCAAGGATCCGCCGCGCTTCGACACCAACCAGGAACGCCTGATGGTGCGCAGCCGCGGTCAGGTGGGTGCGCTGCCGATCTCCGTGGACGTGGGCGCCAGCGTCGCCGGCCTGGTCGGCGTGCTGGACTACTTCGCCGGCACCTGGGCGCTGCTGCCGGACGCGGCCACGCCGCCTTCGGTGAGCGGCGGCCTGCTGCCGCGTGCGGCCAACGACCCGGACTACGACGAGGTCACCATCGGCAGCTTCAACCTGCTGCGCCTGTTCGACGAAGTGAACGACGGCAACGGCGCGGTCACGCTGACCCCGCAGGCGCTGGACAAGCGGCTGGCCAAGGCCTCGCTGGCGATCTGCGACTTCCTGAAGGCGCCCGACATCCTGGGCGTGGTGGAAGTGGAGAACGTGCGCGTGCTGCAACTGCTGTCCGAACGCATCGACGCCACCTGCCCCCGTCGTCCCGGCTACGCGCCCTACCTGGAACCGGGCAACGACGTGGGCGGCATCAACGTGGGCTTCCTGGTCAGCACGCGCGCCATCGCCGGCGGCACGCCGCGCGTGGAAGTGCTGGACGTGGCGCAGTTCGGCAAGGCCACCACGCTGGCCAATCCCGACGGCAGCACCAGCCTGCTCAACGACCGTCCGCCGTTGCGCCTGCGCGCCCGCGTGCACCAGGACACCGCCGGCAGCTACCCGGTCACGGTGATCGTCAACCACCTGCGCTCGCTCAACGGCATCAACGACACCCCGCCCGGCAGCAACGGCTGGGCCACCGGCGGCGAGCGCATACGGGTGAAGCGCGGCACGCAGGCGGCCTACCTGGCCGGCCTGGTGCAGCAGATGCAGCAGGCCAACCCGGACGAGAAGATCGTGCTGGTCGGCGACTTCAACGCGTTCGAGTTCAGCGACGGCTACGTCGACGTGATGGGCATCATCCGCGGCGACGCGGCGGCTCCGGACCAGGTGCTGACCTGGATCGACAGCCCGCTGGGCACGCCGCTGATCGACGGCTCGCAGTTGATCGCCGACCCGGCCGAACGCTACTCCTACGTCTTCGAAGGCAGCGCGCAGACGCTGGACCACGTGCTGGTCAACGAAGCGCTGGTGATGGATGCGAACCTGCGGGTGGAGCATGCGCGCATCAACGCCGACTTCGGCGTGGACAACTTCGGCGACGCCAGCCTCGCGGTGCGTTCGTCCGACCACGACCCGGTGCGCCTGAGCATCCGCGTGCCGGGCTTCGCCCGCGCCGACCTGTCGGTGACCGCGGCGGCCGACCGCAGCACGGCCAGCGTCGGCGACACCGTGCGTTACACGGCCAGCGTGCGCAATGCCGGTCCCGGCAGCGCCGCGCCGGCCGCCGTGGCCTTCGTGTTCGCCGCCGAACTGTCGCCCGTGATGACCGGCATCGCGCCGGGCTGGAGCTGCGCGGCGCCGGTGCACGCCACGGGAACCACGCGCACCACCTGCACCACCGCGTCGCTGGCGGTGGGCGCGGAAGCGGCGTTCGCATTCCAGGCCGTCGTGCCGGCCAGCGCCGCCGGCACCGCGCTCGGCCTGGGCGTGTCCGCCCATTCGCCGGTGCTGGACCCGGCCAACGGCGACAACACCGCGTCCGTGCCGGTACAGGTGGCCGCCCTGCCGACGAAGAAGGCCGACCTGTCGGTCAAGCTGGCCGGCGGTGCGCTGCCGCTCCTGCGCGGCACCATCGCCACCCTGCTGGTGCCGGTGCGCAATGCCGGCCCGGATGCCGCCGAGCAGGTCAAGGTACTGCTGACCAGCAACGTGGAAGCCCGTTACGCCGCCGTGGCCGCGCCGAGCGGCTGGTCGTGCAGCCGGGTGCAGGACACCGCCGAGGGTTCCGCCGCCGAATGCACGCGCCGGGGCGCCATGTCCCGCGGCACGCAGACGCTGGCGTTCGCCATGGTCGTGCCCGGCAAGCCCAAGCGCGGGACCGAGTTCGAGTTCGAGGCCGCGGTGAGCAGCGACACCCCGGATCCGAACCCGGGCAACAACCGCGACCGGCTGGTGCAGCGGATCCGCTGAACTTCCGGCACCTTCCGGCAGTCGACAAGGGCGCGGCGATCCGCGCCCTTGTTGTTTCCGCATACCCGCGACCGGCTGCCGAACGCGACGCCGGTCACCACCCGCACGCAGGACCACAGCGCATGCTGACACCGCACGACACCGCGCAAGTGCCTGCTTTGCCGGAAGTTTCCCGCATGCGATCGACGCCATGCGCGCCGGTGTTGTTGCAGCGCAGGACAGTCGTTCGCCTCCGGTTCTTTAACATTGCATGCTTAACATTCAACGCAAGACCCGACACGAGCGACCCGCTTAGATGACCATCGCCGCGAAATTCGAGATCGAATACCTGCAGTACCTGGGGCCGGACGGCACCCTGGTGCGCGACGACCTGCCCGAATCCGGGCGCGACACCCAGCGCCTGCGCGAACTGTTCAAGCAGATGCTGTTCGTGCGCACCTTCGACACCAAGGCCATCGCATTGCAGCGCACCGGCAAGCTGGGCACCTACGCCAGCTGCCTGGGCCACGAGGCCACCCACGTCGGCATCGGCGCGTCGATGAAGCCGGAAGACGTGTTCGCCCCCAGCTACCGCGAGTACGGTGCGCAGTTCATGCGCGGCGTGGAACCCCGCGACGTGCTGATGTACTGGGGCGGCGACGAGCGCGGCAACGACTTCAAGGTGGCCAGGCACGACTTCGCCTGGAGCGTGCCCATCTCCACCCAATGCCTGCACGCGGCCGGCGCCGCGCTGGCGTTCAAGCTGCGCAAGCAGCCGTACATGGCGGTCAGCGCCTGCGGCGACGGCGGCTCGTCGAAGACCGACTTCTACGCCGCACTGAATTCCGCCGGCGCCTACGAACTGCCGCTGGTGCTGTGCGTGATCAACAACGGCTGGGCCATCTCGGTGCCGCGCAAGGCGCAGACCGGCGCGCAGACGCTGGCGCAGAAGGGCCTGGCCGGCGGCCTGCACTGCCTGCAGGTGGACGGCAACGACCTGATCGCGGTGCTGGAAGGCATGCGCCGCGCCGCCGAGCGCGCCCGCAAGGGCCAGGGCGGCACGGTGATCGAGTTCGTCACCTACCGCCTGTCCGACCACACCACCGCCGACGACGCGCGCCGCTACCGCGAGGACGCGGAAGTGAAGGCCGCCTGGGAACGCGAGCCGATGACGCGCCTGCGCACCTGGCTGACCGCGCAGGGCGCCTGGAGCGAGGCCGAGGAAGCGGAATGGAAGGAGGAATGCGGCGCGCGCGTCGATGAAGAGGTGAACGCCTACCTCAATACGCCGGTGCAGCCGGTCGAGGCGATGTTCGACTACCTGTACGCCGATCCTCCGCCGGAACTGCTGGCCCAGCGCGCCGCCGCGCTGGCCGCGGAGGGCCGCCGATGAGCACCGTGATGAAACCCGAAAACAAGACTGTGGGAGCGACGTCGGTCGCGACACCCCAAGCCGCCGCCACGCCCACCGCGATCACCCTGATCGAGGCCATCACCCAGGCGCTGGCCTGGGAGATCGCCCACGACGACACCGTGATGGTGCTGGGCGAGGACGTGGGCGTGAACGGCGGCGTGTTCCGCGCCACCGCCGGCCTGCAACAGCGCTTCGGCGCGGACCGCGTGCTGGACACGCCGCTGGACGAGACCACCATCGCCGGCCTCACCGTCGGCCTGGCCGCGCAGGGCATGAAGCCGGTGGCCGAGGCGCAGTTCGACGGCTTCGTCTACCCGATGGTGGACCACATCATCTGCCACGCCGCGCGCATGCGCTACCGCACCCGCGGCCGCCTGCACTGCCCGATGGTGCTGCGCGTGCCGTGGGGCGGCGGCATCCGCGCGCCGGAACACCATTCCGAAGCCAACGAATCCATCTTCACCAACGTGCCCGGCCTGCGCGTGGTCATGCCGTCCTCGCCGCAGCGCGCCTACGGCCTGCTGCTGGCGGCGATCCGCGACCCGGACCCGGTGATCTACATGGAGCCCAAGCGCATCTACCGCCAGTACAAGGAAGTGGTGGCCGACGACGGCGAGGCGCTGCCGCTGGACGTGTGCTTCGTGCTGCGCGACGGCACCGACGTGACCCTGGTGACATGGGGCGCGCAGGTGAAGGAAACGCTGGAAGCGGCCGACAAGCTGGCCGCCGAGGGCATCAGCGCCGAAGTGATCGACGTCGCCACGCTGAAGCCGCTGGACTTCGACACCATCGCCGAATCGGTGGGCAAGACCGGCCGCTGCGTGATCGTGCACGAGGCGCCGCGCACGGCGGGCTTCGGCGCCGAGATCGCCGCGCGCCTGGCCGAGCATTCCATGTACGACCTGCTGTCGCCGGTCGAGCGCGTCACCGGCTTCGATACCCACATCCCGCTGTTCCGGCTGGAGATGAAGTACCTGCCCAGCGTGGACAAGATCGTCGCGGCCGCCAAACGGACCCTGGCGAACGGCTGATGAAACGCGCGCGGGTCATCGCGACGCACCGCACGCCGGACCGGCCCGCCGTCCGCGTGGCCACGGGGGACCGCGTCACGCTGGGCGAGCGCGACACCGACTGGCCGCACTTCGTCTGGGCCACGCTGGCCAGCGGACTGGGCGGCTGGATCCCGGCGGCGATGTTCGACGCCGAACGCGGCGCGGCCACCGCGCTGGACGACTACGATACGCGCGAACTGGATGCGGAGGCCGGCGAAACGCTGGTGCTGCACCACGAGATGGCGGACTGGTGGTGGGCGGAGAACGTGCTGGGCAAGGCCGGCTGGGTACCCGCGCGCAACCTCGAACTCATCGACGAGCGCTGAACGGCCCGTAGAGCCGGGCTTGCCCGGCCACGGCTTCGCCAAACTTGTTCAGCCGGGCGAGCCCGGCTCTGCACCGAAACGAAACGAACGAACACAGATCAGGAACCGAGCATGAGCGACAGCAAGACCTTCCATCTTCCCGACCTGGGCGAAGGCCTCCCGGACGCGACCATCGTCGAGTGGTTCGTCAAGGAGGGCGACGTGATCCGCCTGGACGAACCGCTGGTGTCGATGGAGACCGCCAAGGCAGTGGTCGAAGTGCCCTCGCCCGTCTCCGGCAAGGTGGTGAAGCTGGCCGGCGGCGCGGGCGACGTGGTGATCACCGGCAGCATGCTCGCCGTGTTCGAGCCCGACCCGAACCTGCCGCAGCGCGCGGAAGGGCAGGATACCGGCCACCATCATGGGCCACCGAAGGAATCCGCTGTAGGAGGGGCTTCAGCCCCGACCACTCCAACCACCGCGAACGTCGGGGCTGAAGCCCCTCCTACAAAAGCGACGGAAAACGAACGCGCCGACGCCGGCACCGTGGTCGGCGCCATGCAGTCCTCCAACGCCATCCATGCCGAACAGGCGGTCGCCGTGGGCGGCGTCAGGGCCATGCCGGCCGTGCGCGCGACGGCGAAGAAACTGGGTGTGGACCTGGCCCGCGTGCGCGCCACCGGCGCCGATGGCGCGGTGACCATGCAGGACGTGAAGCAGGCGGCGGCGGAGGGCTCCGCCCCTGTAGGAGGGGCTTCAGCCCCGACCGCTTCGCCGCGCGCCCGCGTCGGGGCTGAAGCCATGCCCCCATCCGCCCTCCGGGCACCTTCCCCCGCAAGCGGGGAAAGGGAAGCTCATGCACGCACTGCGCTCTCCGCCTCCGGCAAGCCGATGCGCACGCAGCCGCCGGGAGTCTCCGTCAGCGGTCAGCCGGAACAGTTGAAGGGCGTGCGCCGCAACATGGCGCGGGTGATGGCCGATGCGCACGCCAAGGTGGTGCCGACCACGCTGAGCGACGACGCCGACGTGCACGCCTGGACGCCCGGCAACGACGTCACCGTGCGCCTGATCCGCGCCATCGTGCGCGCCTGCAAGGCGGTGCCAGCGCTGAACGCCTGGTTCGACGGCGACAAGCTGACCCGCACGCTGCACCCGCAGGTGGACATCGGCATCGCCGTGGACACCGACGACGGCCTGTTCGTGCCGGCGCTGCGCAACGCCGACATCCTGGACGCGCAGGGCGTGCGCGAAGGCATCAACCGCCTGCGCGCGCAGGTGGAGGACCGCAGCATCCCGGCGTCGGAACTGAGCGGCTACACCATCTCGCTGTCCAACTTCGGCATGTTCGCCGGCCGCTACGCCACGCCGGTGGTGGTGCCGCCCTGCGTGGCCATCGTCGCCGCCGGCCGCGCGCGCCACCAGGTCACCCCGGTGATGGGCGGCTTCGAATCGCACAAGGTCGTCCCGCTGTCGGTGACCTTCGATCACCGCGCCTGCACGGGCGGCGAGGCGGCGCGCTTCCTGAAGACGCTGATCGACGACCTGGCCCTGCCGGCCTGAAGCGCGCAGTCGTGTTCCGCCGCCTGACGCCGATGCTGCGTACCTCGGACCTGCCGGGGACGCTGGCGTTCTATCGCGACGTGCTGGGCTTCGAACTGGCTTCCGGCGGTGTCGCCGAGGGATGGCTCGCCCTGCGCCGCGACGCCGCCGGGTTGATGGCGTCGGGCCTCAACGACCACGAAGGCGACGCGGCCCCCGCCTTCACCGGCTCGCTCTACTTCGAAGTCGCCGATGTGGACACGCTATGGGATGCCGTGCGCGACCACGCGCGCATCTGCTACACGCCGGAGGACTTCGCCTACGGCATGCGCGAGTTCGGCATCTACGATAACAACGGCTATCTGTTGCAGTTCGGCATGCCCCTCCGCGCCGACGCGTAGGGCGCGCGCTGGGGTACCCTACGGAAACCTGAATCGACCTGTAGGAGCGCCCTCGGGCGCGATGCTCTTCATGGCGTCAATGCAAAAGCATCGCGCCCGAGGGCGCTCCTGCAGGCGCACATGACACCACGGAGCTTCGCCATGACCCATCGCAGCCGGCTTGCCGGTTTCATCATCGATTGCCAGGGCGGCGACCATGACGCCGCGGCGGACTTCTGGAGCCGCGCCCTGGGCCTGCCCATCGCGGAAACCTATGAAGACGGCGAGGCGCGCTATGCCGAACTGGCGGAAGCGCCCGGTGGCTTGCACGTCGAAGTGCAGCGCGTTTCGCACGCCTCCCGCGTGCACCTGGACATCGAGAGCGACGACATCGACGCGAGGCCGACCGTCTGGAGAAGCTCGGCGCCAAGCGCATCGGCTTCGTCAAACGCTGGTGGGTGATGGAAGCGCCCACCGGACACCGGTTCTGCATCGTGCGCCTGCGCGACCGTCCCGGCGCCGCCGAGCCGAACACCTGGGATTGACGTAGGGTGCGCCCTGGCGCACCTCACGGAGAATGCGGATCGACCGTAGGAGCGCCCTCGGGCGCGATGCTTTTTTACCTGACGTCACGAAGAGCCTCGCGCCCGAGGGCGCTCCTGCAATGGAACACGACACCACGGAGTTTCGACATGACCCACCGCAGCCGCCTTGCCGGTTTCATCATCGACAGCCAGGTCGACGACCTGCCCGCCGCCTCCGCGTTCTGGAGCCAGGCGCTGGGGCTGAAGATCACCCATCCGGACGACGGCGACCTGGGCATCTACGACAAGTTCGAGCCCGGCCCCGGCGGGCTGCACATCGAGGTGCAGAAGGTCGCGCATCCTTCGCGCGTGCACCTGGACATCGAGACCGACGACATCGACGCCGAAGTCGCGCGCCTGGAGGCCCTGGGCGCCAAGCGCATCCAGCACGTGCGCGACCGCTGGTGGGTGATGGAAGCGCCGACCGGCCACCGCTTCTGCGTGGTGCCGATGGACGAGGACAGCCCGCGCGGAAAGCCGAACGAGTGGAAGTGATCCCTACCCCGTAGGAGCGCCCCATGGGCGCGATGCTCTTGCTTGCCACGCACCCCGGGAAAAGCATCGCGCCCATGGGGCGCTCCTACAACAGCTACCGCTAGCGCCGCGCCGCTTCGCTCTTCTCGCGCACGGCCTTGAATTCGGAGCCTTCCTGCCATTGCGGCCATGCCGCGCTGTCGGCGATGCCCTGCCCCAGGTCGTACAGCAAGGTCACGTCCTGCGCCTGGCCGCTCGCCTCCCAGGCCGGCGTCCACGCATCGCAGGGCTGGTGGTAGCAGTTGGCGAAGTAGGCATCGCGCAAGGCCTTGCCGCTTTCCACGCCACCGTCCCGCCGGTCCAGCCCTGCGCCCGCGGTGATCGCCGGCACGCCGGCGCGCGCGAAAGCGAAATGGTCGGCGCGGTAGAAGAAGCCCGCTTCCAGGTTCGGGTCCGGCGAATAACGGCGTCCGCGCGCTTCGGCCACGCGCTTGAGGTCCTGCTCCAGCGACACGCGACCGTTGCCCCACGACGCGATATCGTGGTTGGGGCCGTCCGGGCTGAGCATTTCGATGTTGATGACCGCGGCGGTCTTCTCCAGCGGCACCAGCGGGTTGGCGGCGAAATACGTGGCGCCCTGCAAGCCTTTTTCCTCGGCCGTCAGCACCACGAACAACAGGCTGCGCTGCGGGCGCGGACCGGCGGCGAAGACCCGCGCCAGTTCCAGCACCGCCACCACGCCGGTGGCGTTGTCCACCGCGCCATGGCGGATGCGGTCGCCCTGCGCGTCCGGTTGGCCCACGCCGAACGCGTCCCAGTGCGCCGAATAGATCACGGTCTCGTCCGCGCGTTGCGTGCCTTCCAGCCTGCCGACCACGTTGTGCGTGACCACCTGGTCGCGCTTGACGTCGAACGACGCCGACAAGGTAGCGTCGCCCAGCGGCACCGGCGCGAACTGCGGCGTCCGCGCCCTCTTCTTCTCGGCCTCGAAGTCGAGGCCGGCGCGTTCGAACAGCGAGACCGCCAGTCCGCGCTGCATCCAGCCGCGCAGCGGCGTGTGGTAACGGGCGGCATCCGCCCGCGGAATGTCGAACAGCGGCGACAGGCCCGAACTCTTCACCGTGGCCCAGCCGTACGCCGCCGGCGCGGTCTCGTGCACGATCAGCACGCCGGTGGCGCCCTGCCGCGCGAGCTCCTCGTACTTGTAGGTCCAGCGACCGTAGTAGGTGACCGCGCGGCCATCGAACGCGCCCGGCTGCGGCGTCTCGAAATCCGGATCGTTGACCAGCACCACGGCGATCTTGCCGCGCAGGTCCACGCCCTTGTAATCGTCCCAGCCACGCTCGGGCGCATTCACTCCATAGCCGACGAAGACCAGCGGGGCTGCATCCACCCGCACGCGATCCACCGGCGCCAGGCTCTGCAACACCACGTCCCCGCCGTTGTCCAGCGCCTGCGGCTTGCCGCCGACCTGGAGCGTGGCCTGTACCGGCCCCTCGACCTGCGCGCGCACCAGGGGCACGGCCTGCGTCCAGCCGCCGTTCTCGCCGCCGGGCTGCACGCCAGCCTTCTTCAGCTCGTCGATGAGGTAAGCGACGGTCTTCTCTTCGCCCGGCGTGGCCGGCGCACGACCCTCGAATTCGTCCGAGGCCAGGATGCGCACGTGGCGCGACAGGTTCTCCGCGCTGATGCCGCCACCGGGAACATCGGCCGCGAACGCGGGCACCGCCAACAGCGAGAACATGGCCAGGACAAGACGTTGCTTCACCACCACCCACCTCGAAAATTCGGAACACCGCGAGTCTACGCGATCGCTCTGCGGAAGCGGCTCACGCCCGGACACCCGTAGGAGCGCCCCATGGGCGCGATGCTCCTGTTTGCAACACACGCCGGAAAAGCATCGCGGGCATGGCCCGCTCCTACAAGGGGAACGATCAGGGGCGGCCGCGGTCCAGCCACACGCCCAGGCCCTGCGCATTGAGTTCGATGTCCATCGCCAGCACGCGCTGCACCGCTTCGTCGTCCAGCGGCACCTGCTGCTGGAGCGCGCGCTCCAGGTACAGCGCGGTCAGGCCCGCGGTGAGGCAGCGGTGGCGGTCGGCGCGGCCGTCGCAGGAGATCGCGATGGCCACCATCGCATCGATCTGTTCGTGCAGCGCCCGCGCCAGCTTCGGCACCTCGCCGACGCGGCCGTAGTGGGTCAGGTGCATCGCCTCCGGCGAATACGACAGCATCCGCGCGATGGAGGCCTTCAAGGGCTCCGGCTCGAACTGCACCGGCGAGGTGGTGGGCAGGATGAAGGCGCCGGCCGGCCCGTCCAGTTCTCGGTACGACAGGCCGAAGGTATCGCCGGTGAACCAGCTTTGGCTGCGCGCATCCCAGATGCAGTAGTGGTGCCGCGCATGGCCGGGCGTGTCGATGAATTCCAGCGCGCGTCCGGCCAGTTCCAGGGTCTGGCCGTCCTCCACGACCAGCACGCGGTCCGCCGGTACCGGCTGGATCCGCCCGTAGCTGCGCTGCATCTCCTCCTCGCCATACACCGCGGTGGCACCAGCGATCAGCTTCGCCGGGTCGATCAGGTGCGGCGCCGCGCGCGGATGCGCCACCAGCCGTGCATTCGGCAACTGCTGCATCAGCAGGCCGGCGCCGCCGGCATGATCCAGGTGCACGTGGGTGACCAGCAGCCAGTCCACGTCGGCGGGCGCCAGGCCCGCGGTTTCCAGTGCCGCAAGCAGCAACGGGACGGAATGGTTGGTGCCGCAGTCGACGAAGGCGCCCCGGCCTTGCTCGACGATGAGATAGGCCGCATCGAAGTGGTCGCGCTGGAATGCGGTATCGATGGTGTGGATGCCGTGCGGGTTCATCCGGTGGCCTCGACGCTGGCGGATGCCCCGATTCTAGTCGCGGCCGCCATCGCGCACGACCCGTCTTTGGTCGGACACGAGTTCTCCTGCAGGAGCGGCTTCAGCCGCGACCGCGCGCACTGTCAGCCGGATGATCCGACCGGCACCGTGTGTACCGGACGCTCGGACACCGTAGGAGCGCCCCATGGGCGCGATGCTCTTGCTTGCCGCACACCCCGGGGAAAGCATCGCGGGCATGGCCCGCTCCTACAGGGAATCATCAGGGCCGCATGCAACAGAGCACACTCGGACACCTGTAGGAGCGCCCCATGGGCGCGATGCTCTTGCTTGCCACGCACCCCGGGAAAAGCATCGCGGGCATGGCCCGCTCCTACACGGTCGTTCAACCGCGCGCCAGCCACCAGCCGCGCAGCGGCACCGCGACGGTCAGCACGAACAGGAACGCGCCGTACGCCACCAGCGTGGCCAGCACCTGCTTCCAGATCGCCCCGGTGCCCACGTCGGCCAGGCCCAGCGCGTAGCCCCACCGCATGCCGACGAAACTCAGCACGAAGGCGACGACCAGGGTGGCGAGGTCGAACGCCCTGCGCCGCGATCCACGCGGCTGGCGCGGAAACAGCCAGAACAGTGTCCCCAGCAACAGGAACCAGGGCAGGAACAGGACCCCCGCCAGGTAAGGCATCAGGCCTCGCTTTCGCGCAATGCGGCCAGCGCGGCCAGCACCTCGTCCACCGGTACCTGCAAGACGATTTCCGGCGTCTCCATCGCATCGGCCTGCTCGGCCTGTTTCAGCACGGCGATCAGCCCGCCGGCATCCTTGGGCGAATCGAAGCCGTTGCTCTGCACCAGCACGTTGCCTTCGGCATCCACCAGCTTGAAATAGAAGCGGCCATCCTTGTCGCGATACTGCTTGAACTGCGGCAGCGCGGCCTTGCCGCCGCCCTTCTTTTCCTCCACCGCCTGCTGCGAAAGGTCGCGCAGGCCCACCGCGTGCCGCAGCTCGGCCACGAACGGCGTGGCGTAGCGGGCGCGCAGGCGTTGCGCGCCATCGCGCAGGATCGCCTCGATCTCAGCCGGCCGGGCCATCAGCGCTTCGTACTTCTCGCGCAGCGGCGCCACTTCGGCATCGATGCGTTCGAACAGTTGCTGCTTGGCGTCGCCCCAGCCGATGCCGTCGGCGAAGGCCTGGCGCATCGCGGCGGTTTCATCGGCCGACGCGAACGCCTGGTACAACTGGAACACGTGCGAGCCGTCGGCATCCTTCGCTTCACCCGGCGCCCTGGAGTCGGTGACGATGGAGGCGATCAGTTTCTTCAACTCGTTGCGCGGCGCGAACAACGGAATGGTGTTGTCGTAGCTCTTGCTCATCTTGCGGCCGTCCAGGCCGGGCAGGGTCGCCACGTTCTCCTCGATCACCACTTCGGGCAACGTGAAATAGTCCTTGCCGAACAGATGGTTGAAGCGCTGGCCGAAATCGCGCGCCATCTCGATGTGCTGGATCTGGTCGCGGCCCACCGGCACCTTGTTCGCATTGAAGATCAGAATGTCGGCGGCCATCAGTACCGGGTACATGAAGAGGCCGGCGGTGATGCCGGCATCGTCGTCCTCGCCGTCGGCGCGGTTCTTGTCCACCGCCGCCTTGTAGGCGTGCGCGCGGTTGAGGATGCCCTTGCCCGCCACGCAGGTCAGCAGCCAGGTCAGTTCCGGGATCTCCGGGATGTCGCTCTGCCGGTAGAACCACACCTTGTCCGGCTCCAGCCCGCAGGCCAGCCAGGTGGCCGCGATCTCCAGCGTGGAGCGCTGCACGCGCGCCGGCTCCTGCACCTTGATCAGCGCGTGATAGTCGGCCAGGAAGTAGAAGCTTTCCACCCCGGCCGCATGGCTGGCGGCCACCGCGGGACGGATGGCGCCCACGTAGTTGCCCAGGTGGGGCGTGCCGGAGGTGGTGATGCCGGTCAGGACACGGGTGGTGGAAGCAGGGGAAGTCATGCGTGATTCGCGGGAATTGCGGGAAGACGCCTAGTTTAACGGGTGTGGAGAGCGCGGGTTCCCGGTGGCGGGCTCCCGTTTGCCGCCGCACGGGCCGAACACGCCATGAACCGGCACCCGGGAACCCGCAACCCCGTCGCTCCCGTCCGCGCGTTTCCCCTTTCGTCCAACCCCGGAGAACGCCGCCATGCTGCAACGAATCCTCGCTTCCACCGCCCTGCTGGCCCTGTTGGCCGCCTGCACGCCGCTCGCCGCCCGGCCGCTGGTCGACGTCAGCGTGGTGGACCGCGATACCGGCCAGTGGCTACCCCGCCACCCGCACCGCGGCGACACCTGGGTCGCGGGCACGCCCGGCCATCGCTACAGCGTGCGGCTGGCCAACACCACCGGCGAGCGCGTGCTGGTCGTGCTGTCGGTGGACGGCGTGAATGCGATCACCGGGCAGACCGCGCATCCGGGCCAGGCCGGCTACGTGCTGGAACCGTGGCAGTCCACCGAGATCTCCGGCTGGCGCAAGTCGATGGACGACGTGGCGCAGTTCGTCTTCACCGACCTGGGCGACAGTTACGCCGCGCGCACCGGCCGACCGCGGAACGTGGGCGTGATCGGCGTGGCGGTCTTCCGCGAAGCGCGCCCCTATTACAGTCCCCGTTATCCGCCGCCTCCCATTACGCGTCCTTACGCGGAAAAGCGCGGCAGCGAGGCCGAGGCGGCGGCGCCCACCGCCGCGGAAGCGATGGCGGACGGCCGGGCCAACCGACAGAGCATCGGCACCGGCCACGGCCAGCGCGAATGGTCGCCGACCACGCGCACCGGATTCGAACGCGCCAGCCGGCAACCCGAACAGGTGTCGGAAATCCGCTACGACGAACACCGCCGGCTGGTGGCGATGGGCGTGCTGCCGCGCCATGTCCGTCCGCAGTGGCGCGACGATACCCCGCGCGCCTTTCCGAATGGCTTCGTCGCCGATCCGCCAGGCCATCGCTGACCCCGCATCGATGGCGTATGCGCAAAAAAACAACGGGCCGCGCAGGGCGGCCCGTTGTGCTCGACGCGGCGTCGCCGCTCAGTGATTGATGTTCTTGTCGTCCGAACGAAGGGTCCGCTGGAAGTCCTGCACTTCGGTATGGGCGCGGTCGCGATCCCACCCGTAACGCTCCTGCAGCTTGCCTTCCAGATACTCCGCATTGCCCTGCGCGACCTTGAAATCGTCATCGGTCAGATCGCCCCATTTGGCCTGGATCTTTCCCTTCAGCTGTTTCCAGTTGCCGGCGATGATGTCCTGATTCATGGTGTTTCCTCTACTTGATTGAGCGGCAGGGTGCGCCGCCTGGACAGCATCGCAAGCGGCGCGTTCCGGTGGGATCAAGCGCGCGTCAACGCGCCATTAGGAAACGCTGAACGATTCAGCGGCGTGAGGACGGCATTCGCGCTGCGTGCCGCCAGGCACGGGCATCGCGGAAAAGAAAACGGGCCGCTGTCCGGCGGCCCGTCTCCGTGATTCCCGAGGCAACGAAGCTTACTTGCCCGATGAATCCTCGACCTTCTCGCCCACCTTCTGCACGTCCTTGCCGAACCCCTTGACGGTGTTGCAGCCGGACAGCACGCCGATGGAGAACAGGGACAACAACATCAATGCGATGAAACGCTTCATAAGCGACTCCTGTGGACGGTGTTCATTGCCCGGGGGCGCCGCCTGACCTCCAGCCGGCGGCGATCCCACGGCAACAGTCTGATTTAAGCACGCTGGCTGGCGGCTGACCAAGGGCGGAAAAGCGGAAGGGCCGGAAAACCGGCCCTTCCGTCGGCGCGCGCCCAAGGACGCGGCCTGCCTATCGGGAAACGCACATCAGCGCATCAGCACTTGCCGTCCTTGCAGTCCTGCGCCTTGTCTTCCACCTTCTCGCCGACCTTCTGCACGTCCTTGCCGGCACCGGCCATGGTGTTGCACCCGGACATCACCGCAGTGGAGAACATCGCCATCAACAACAGGGCCATCGCACGCTTCATGTTATCGTCTCCTCAACCTTGGTATGTGCGACCACCATCGACGCGGCGGTGTATAGGTCACGTGAAACCCCCGGGCATCCGTTCAGTCCCAGTTCCCCTTCCCGGCGCCGCTTTCGCGGGAATGCCCTCGCTGCCTAGTCCCGCATCAGGGTCGACTTGCCGAACAGGCTTTCCACCAGGTCCACGGTCAGCTTGGCGGTGCGGTTGCGGCGGTCCAGCACGGGATTGAGCTCCACGATGTCCAGCGAGCCCATCAGCCGCGTGTCGGCGATCATCTCCATCACCAGTTGCGCCTCGCGGTAGTTGGGGCCGCCGGGCACGGTGGTGCCCACGCCGGGCGCGATGCTGGGGTCGAGGAAATCCACGTCGAAGCTGACGTGCAGGTGGGTGTCGGCGTCCACGCCTTCCAGCGCGGCCTCCAGCGTGCGCTTCATGCCCACCTCGTCGATGTAGCGCATGTCGTAGACATCGACGGCGTGGTCCTTGATGAGCTTCTTCTCCTCGGGATCCACCGAGCGGATGCCGATCTGCCGCACCATCGCCGGGGTGATCGCCGGCGCGTCGCCACCCAGCCGGGTCAGCGCATCCGGACCGATGCCGCACAGGCAGGCCACCGGCATGCCATGGATGTTGCCCGACGGCGTGACCGCGCTGGTGTTGAAGTCGGAATGCGCGTCCAGCCACAGCACGCGCAGTTTCTTGCCGGCCTGGCGGCAGTGGTGCGCCACGGCGGTGATCGAGCCGATCGCCAGACAGTGGTCGCCGCCCATCATGATGGGCAGGCGGCTCTTCTGCAGTTCGGACGTGGTGGCGTCCATCAGCGCGCGGTTCCACGCCACCACTTCGTCCAGATGGCGATAACCCTGCACCGGGTCGGTCCACGGATTGCGCGGGCCTTCCACGTTGCCGGTATCCACTACGTCCACTCCGCGCGCGGCCAGCGCTTCTCCCAGCCCGGCGATGCGCAACGCATCCGGCCCCATGCGGGCACCGCGATGCCCGGCCCCCACGTCGGTGGGCACGCCAATCAGGGAAACGGGAGGGAAAGCATGGCTCATGGGCAGATCCAGTGGGAAACCGGCCCACAGTCTATGCCGACCGCGATGACCGCCCTGTGGCATCGCAGCACGGACAACCGATCAGTCCGCCCGCGAGGCAGGATCGCGGGCCTGCCGAAGCCCCCGCAGCCGGCGATGGCAGCGCGCTGCGCCTGGACGGCGCATTGCGCTGCGGATCGTCACACAGGATGCGGCAGCGACCGCTTGCCTGCGGCGCGCAGGCCGAACCAGCCCAGTTCGACGAAGGCCAGCACCACCAGCGCCTGCGCCATCACGAAGCACACTCCGAACACGCTCGGCCGCCAATGCCCGCCGAATGCCACCCACACGCTGGCGACCACCCACGCGATGTTGATCGCGATCACCGCCTTCACCGCACCGCGCGGGATCCCGGACGACCGCGACAGCGCCAGCACGCAGGCGGCGAACACGACGCAGATGCCGCCCGCGGCTCGTTGCAGTCCGACGGGCAGGTTCAACAGCGGCGCCAGCAAGTCGGCCGCCGACAGCAACAACACCCCGGTCGCGCCGGTCGCCAGCGCGTCGGCCGCCATCAGGCGGTGGAGGAAACGGGGATGCGCGATCATCTGATGGAACGACATGGCAATGCTCCTTTCTGGTCGGATGGCCCATGCTGGCGTCGCGACGTCATCGGGTCGATTACCTGGCAGGTAATCCGTGCCGTTCGCCGCCTGCGATATAGTCCGGGCATGAGCACGACCGTCCTGTCGCAGCGCCCCATCGGTGAGCAGTTGCGCGACTGGCGCATGCGGCGCCATCTTTCGCAACTGGATCTGGCGAACCTGGCCGAGATCTCCCCGCGCCACCTGAGCTTCATAGAGACGGGACGTTCGATCCCCAGCCGCGCCCTGTTGCTGCGCCTGTCGGACCGGCTGGACATCCCCCTGCGCGAACGCAACCGGTTGTTCACCGCGGCGGGCTATGCGCCGATGTACGCCGAGAGGAGCCTGGACGACGAGGCCCTGGCGACCGCGCGCCGGGCGGTCGAACTGGTATTGCGCGGCCACGAGCCGTACCCGGCGCTCGCCATCGACCGCCACTGGCGAATGCAGGCGGCCAATCGTGCCCTTGCGCCGTTCCTCAAGGGCGTCGCGCCCACCCTGCTCGAGCCGCCCATCAACGTCCTGCGCCTGAGCCTGCATCCGGAGGGCGTCGCGCCGCGGATCGCCAACCTGGGGCAATGGCGCTCGCACCTGCTGGCGCGCCTGCGCAAGCAGGTCGAGAACACCGACGACGCGGTGCTCGCGGCCTTGCTGGAGGAACTCACGGCCTACCCCGCGCCCGCGCACAACGAGGAAGTCGATGCTGCGGCGATCGTGGTGCCGATGCGGTTCCGCAGCGAAGCGGGCGAACTCGAGTTCCTGAGCACGACCACCGTGTTCGGAACGCCGCAGGAAGTGACCCTGTCGGAACTGGCGATCGAATCGTTCTTCCCCGCCAATGCGAAGACGGCGCAAGTGCTGCGCACCCTGTCGCTGGTCGGCCGCGCGCTCCGTCCGTTCCCTTTCCTCGGGGGCAACCGGCGCGTACCGGGAACCTGACCTGCTCCACCGCGCGCATCGGCCCGGCGGGCGGGACATGCGCGGCGCGGCGCGATCAAGATCGCATCGAGGAGATGGTGCCGCTTATCCGAATCGAACGGATGACCTACCGCTTACAAGGCGGTTGCTCTACCAGCTGAGCTAAAGCGGCACGGGGCGCCGTCGGCGCGGCGGCAATTCTACCGCAGAGCGGTGCATTCCAGCGGCAACGGCGTGCCGGTGGAGGCGGTGCGGGCCAGCGCGGCGAGATCGGCGCCGTCGGCGGCGCCGGCATCCAGCCACCACTGCGAAGGACCGGCGCGTCCCACCGGCTGCAGTTGGGCGGGGAAACCGGCCGCCTGCAGCTGCGACTGGCGGCGCTCGGCGGCCTCGCGGCTGCGATAGCGGCCCAGCGCGATGCCATTGGCCTGTTCACCCTGATTGATCAGCAGGTAGTCGTCGAATCCGGCGGCGCCGATGCGAGCAGCGGTGGCCTGCGCCGCTTCGCGGTCGGCTGCGGGCGGCAGCACCACCTGGTAACCACTGGCGCCGACGCCGGGCACCTCGCGCAGCTGCGCGCGCAGCAACTGGCCCTGCAGGCTGTCCTGCGCCTGCCGGGCGCCGGCTTCGCTGGTGAACGACCCCAGGCTGAAGCAGCGGGAAGGTTCGGCGGTCGCCACGACCGCGCTCGCAGGCGCCGTGTCGGCAGGCGTGGGCGCTTGGCTTTCGTCCACCAGTTGCAGGCGCGCCACGCCGACCGGGATCTCCGGCGGCGGAAGAGGCTGTGGTTCAGGGCGGGTCAGCCACCACGCGGCCACCCCCAGGTTCAGGACGATCAACAGGACGATCAGGGCACGGATCAGCATGCGTCGATTCTAGCCAGCACCCGTCATGCCGGGATACCGGCACGCGCCCATTGCGCCAGCCCTTCCAGCACCAGCGACGACGCCATCACGCTTTCCGGCAGCAGCGGCCGCAGGACGTCCGCGCCACCGCCATGCAGCAGCAGGGCGGGCGCATGGCCCAATACGGCCCGCGCATGCAGCAGGCTGCGTTCGACCAGGCCGGCGGCGGCGCCCTCGCAGCCTGAAGCCAGCGCATCCTCGGTGCCGCGCGCGAACTCGACGTAGCCGCCCCCTTCGGCCGGCAACTGCACGGCGGCGCGATGCAGCGCCTCGCGCATCAGCCGTGGCGACGGCCCGATGCGTCCCCCCATGTGCCGGCCATCGGATGCCAGCAGGTCGATGGTCAGCGCGGTGCCCACGCCCGCGACCAGCCACGCCTGCGGCGCGCGCGCGCGCGCGGCCAGCAAGGCGAGGAAACGGTCCACGCCCATGCGCGCGGGCTCGTCGTAGGCGATGCGCACGCCGGCCATGGCCGGCTGGGTGCGGGCGATGGAGATGCAGGCGAAGCGCGTGGTCAGCCACTCCACCACGGCCGCCGTCAATGCCGGCGACGCCACGCTGGCCAGGCAGGCCACGGCCGCGCCGAGTTCGGCTCGCGGGGGCACCGTGGCGTCCAGGGCGGCGATGAAACCGGCTTCGTCATGGCCCAGCGCCTCCACGCGGCCCAGCGTGCCGTCCACCTGCAGGGTGGCGCACTTCAAACGCGAATTGCCCAGATCGAACAACCAGTGGTTCATTGCATCCTCACGCTGACTTCGCCGGCATGCACATGCCGGACCTCGTGGCCGATGCGCACGCGCAGGGCGCCATCTTCACCGATGCCGTCGGCCACGCCATGCGCATCGCCATCGGCGGCATGCAGGACGACCTCGCGGCCCGCCAACGCATCCAGTGCCGCGTAGCGCGGCAGGAACGGCGGCAGTCCTTCCTGGTCGAACGCGTCCAGCGCCGCCAGCAGCGCGGAAACCAGCCGCGCGGCCAGGGCATTGCGCGATGGCGGGGCGCCCAGGGTCGCCAGATCGATCCAGGGCTGGTCGATGTGGGCGGCGACGTCCATCGGCATGCGCACGTTCACGCCGATGCCGATCACCGCGCGTACCGGGCCGCCATGCTCGCCGCCGCCTTCCACCAGCACGCCGCCCAGCTTGCGCCCCTGCGCCACCAGGTCGTTCGGCCACTTCAGCGCGACCTGCGGATAACCCGCCTGCCGCAACGCTTCGGCCACGGCGATGCCGACCACCAGGCTCAACCCGCCCAACCGCGCGAGCCCACCGGAAAACTGCCGCGACAGCGACAGGTAGAGGTTGGACGCGATCGGCGAGGCCCAGTAACGGCCGCGTCGGCCGCGCCCGCCGGTCTGCTGTTCGGCCAGCAGCACGGCGGTGCCCGATTGCGGCGCGGGACGGCGCAGCAGTTCGCTGTTGGTGGAATCCAGCGACCAGGCGACCTCCAGTGCGGCGAGTTGCCCATGCGGTGTCGGGGCCAACTGCGCGCGGATGGCGTCCACGTCCAGCAGTTCCATTGCCTCGGCCAGGGCGTATCCGCGTCCCGGCTGCGCATCGATGCGCACGCCGCCTTCACGCAGCGCCTCGATGCGTTTCCACACGGCGGCGCGGGTCAGGCCGGCGTCGCGCGCCAGCGCATCGCCGGACACCGGGCCTTCGATCAATCGCTGCAGCAGCTCGCGCTCGCCGCTCATGCGCGACGCCGCCGGGAACGCGCGCGCGCCAGCGTGCCTTTCTCCATGCCGACGCCACGGCGGCGACCTGGCGGGAGGCTGCCGGGCACCGAACCTGGCGGATACGCGGACGACAGCGGAAGAAGGGGCGACAGCATGGCGTCATTATGGGCCACGGCGCGCCGGGCCCCGCCATCGGGCAGCTGGCTGCAACGCGACGATCAACGTGCCCTGCCCGGCTGCGCATCGATGGCGATATCGGTCCTGGCCGGATGATCCCCGCCGATCGATGGACATGCGCGTGGCGCGGTCAACGGACGGGCGCGGTGGACGTGGCCCGGCCTGCCGCGTCGCAACAGGTCGGCGCTTTCCCACGATCCGTCGCCGCCTGCGGGCGTTTCGTCGCAACAGGCCCGTCCATTCATCACGTCGGGGCGCTTTCCGGCTATAGTCCGGCGGGTTCACTGGCCGCTGTACCCCGACAGACAGGAGTCATCCGATGCTTCGCGCCAGCCTTACCTTGCTGCTGTTCTGCGCCTCGGCCGCGGTGTTCGCCCAGAACGGGCGCACCGGCGCTGCGGGCAATGCCACGGCCTGCCAGGACATCGCGGACCGCGCAGTGGCGGAGCGGCAATCCGAGGCGGCCCCGACCACCCCGGATGCCCAGCGCGCCCGCGCCACGGCGGTGCGCAGCAAGTACGCCAGCCAGGCCACGGCCAACCCGGCCACGTCGCGTGGCGGCGGCGACGACGACACCTCCTCGCTGCCGCGCAGCCGGGGTTCGAAGTGGCACAGCTTCCTGCCCGGCATGTTCCGCTGAAGCTGCCGCCCTGATCCCATGATCGGAGTGCTGCGGCGGTTCCGTCGCCCCGCCCCCTTCATCGAAGACGCCCTCTGGCAACCCGTGCGCACGCGGACCCCGTGGGTGGCCGGGCTGGACGACGCTCGCGCGGAATCGCTGCGCGGACTGGCCGCGCGCTTCCTGCACCAGAAATCCATCACGCCCGTCGCCGGCCTGCAGCTGGACGACGCGCAGCGCGCGCAGCTGGCCGCACTGTGCTGCCTGCCGTTGCTGGAATTCGGCGAAACCGGCCTGCGCGGCTGGTCGCAGCTGATCGTCTATCCCGATGCCTTCCGCGTGCACCGCAGCCATACCGATGCCGCCGGCGTGCTGCACGAATGGGAGGACGAACTGGCCGGCGAAGCCTGGGGCGCGGGCCCGCTGATCCTGTCCTGGGCCGACGTGCAGGCCGACCTGGCCGAACCCGATGCCGGCTTCTGCGTGGCGGTGCACGAGATGGCGCACAAGCTGGACGTGCTGGATGGCGAAATGGACGGCACGCCGCCGCTGCCGCGCGAGTGGCACCGGCAATGGGCGCGCGATTTCCAGCGCGCCTACGACGACTTCTGCATGGAGGTGGACCTGGGCCGCAGGACGAGCATCGACCCGTATGCGGCGGAGGCGCCGGAGGAATTCTTCGCGGTGGCCACGGAATACCACTTCTCCGCGCCGCAGGTGCTGACGGAGGCGATGCCGGCGGTGGCGGAACACCTGAAGCGGTTCTACGGTCCCTCGCCATTCGCAGCTCCCGTGTAGGAGCGGCTTTAGCCGCGACCGCACCAGCCACGTGTGGCGGCGCGCGACGATGAACACGCCGCAGCGCGTCGGGTGGATAACCACCCCCTGATTCCCATACCTGTGGCATGCGACATGCGCGGTCGCGGCTAAAGCCGCTCCTACAATCCGGGCGGCAACGTCACCTCGAAGCGCGCGCCGCCCAGTTCCTCCGAACGCCGCACATGCAGCTCGCCGCGATAGTCGCGGATCAGGTCCTGCACGATGGACAGACCGATGCCATGGCCCTGCACGCGCTCGTCGCCGCGCACGCCCCGCTGCAGCACCTTGGCGACGTCGTCCTCCGCGATGCCCGGGCCGTCGTCGTCCACCGCCAGGAACAGGCCCGGCCGGCGCTGCGGCGCGGTGGCGCCCAGCTTCACCGTCAGCAGCACGCGCGAGCGCGCCCACTTGAAGGCGTTCTCCAGCAGGTTGCCCATCAGTTCCTGCAGATCGCCGGGCTCGCCGTGGAAGCGCGCCCGCGGGTCTATCTCGAATTCGCAGATCACGCCCTTCGCCGCATAGACCTTCTCCAGCCCGCGCACGATTTCCTCGGCGTGCGGTTCGATCGGCACCGGCGCGGAGAACAGCTTGTGGCCGCTGGAAGCCGCGCGCGCCAACTGGTACGAGACCAGGTTGTTCATGCGCTTGAGCTGCACGTCCAGTTCCTGGCGCATCGCCTGCGGGTCGCTCTGGTTGTCCAGCTGCGTGCGCAGGACCGCCAGCGGCGTCTTCAGGCTGTGCGCGAGGTCGGCCAGCGTGTTGCGCTGGCGCTCAAGGTTCTCGCGCTCGCTTTCGATGAAGGCGTTGATGCTGTCGGTCAGCGGCTCCAGTTCGCGCGGGTGGCGCTCGGTCATGCCGGACAGTTCGCCCCGCTGCACGCGGGTCAGCTCGGAGATCACCCGCCGCAGCGGGCGCAGGCTCCAGCGCAGCACCAGCATCTGCAGCAGCAGCAGGATCAGTCCCGCGCCGCCCAGGTAGACCCACAGCGAACCCCGGAACACGCGGATCTGCGCGGTCAGGGTCTGCGCGTCTTCCAGCACGTAGATGCTGTAGGGGAATTCGGGATGCTGGCTGGTGCCCGGCCACACGTAACCCACGCCGTAGCGGAAGGCCTGCGCCGGCGTTCCGTCGGCGCGGGTGATCGGCAGCGGGCCCTCGAACGATTCCTGCAGCGCGCCCAGCATCGGCGGCTCGGGCAGGCCGGGACCCAGCGTCGAATTGGAACCCCAGGGTCCGCCGGGCAGCACCACCTGCGCGTACAGCCCGCTGTCGGGCATGTCGAAGCGGGGATCGGGCGTGTTGTAGGGGGGAATGAGCGTGCCGTTACGGCCGAACTCCACCTCTTCGGTGTACTTCAGCGCATAGCTCTTGAGGCGCTGGCGCAGGTTGTCCTGCGCGGTGTCCACGAAGGCGCGGTCGAGCGCGTAGCCGGCCAGCGCCAGGAAGGCCAGCAGCGCCAGGCTGGCGGCCAGCAATTGGCGCGCGCGCAGCGAACGCGGGCGCCAGCCACTGAACCGGTCGCGCCCGTCCGATGGCCGCGCCGCGGCGCCGGTGCCCGGCGCGGGCATCAGCCCTCGTTGGTGCGCGGGATGGCGAAGCGGTAGCCGCGGCCGCGCACGGTCTCGATCGGCTTCAGTTCGCCTTCCGGATCCAGCTTCTTGCGCAGGCGGCCGATGAAGACCTCCAGCACGTTGGAATCGCGGTCGAAGTCCTGCTGGTAGATGTGCTCGGTCAGGTCGGCCTTCGAGACCAGCTCGCCGGCGTGCATCATGAGGTACTCGAGCACCTTGTACTCGTAGCTGGTCAGGTCGACGTTGCTGCCGTTGACGCTGACCGTCTGCGCGGCCAGGTCCAGCGCCACCGGTCCGCACTCCAGCGTGGGCTTGCTCCAGCCGGCGGCGCGGCGCAGCAGCGCATTGACGCGGGCCAGCAGCTCTTCCACGTGGAAAGGCTTGACCAGGTAGTCGTCGGCGCCCTGCTTCAGGCCTTCCACCTTGTCCTGCCAGCTGGAGCGCGCGGTCAGGATCAGCACCGGGAACTTCTTGCCTTCGTCGCGCAGCGCCTTGATCAGCTCCATGCCCGACATCTTCGGCAGGCCCAGGTCGATGATGCCCACGTCGAACGGCACCTCGCGCCCCATGTACAGGCCCTCCTCGCCGTCCTGCGCCGCATCCACGGCAAAGCCTTCGCGCTTCAGGCGCGCCGCCAGGGTTTCGCGCAGGGGGGCTTCGTCTTCGACCAGCAGGATACGCATGGACTCTCCTTGGAATGCGGGCGGCGCGTGTGGCCGCGATTACTCGAGCTTGACCCGATGGATTCTACGTAAGACTACGGGCGGGAGGGGTTATCGCCGCGTGCAGGCGACGGGCTGGGCACGTCGCGGGGCGATCGCACGCGCGAGTCGCTGCGGCGCGCGCCGCCGGCATCGTCCATCGTGCGCACGCGGCCACGGTCGTCCACGTACTTGACCCGGTTGACCTCGCGCCCGTCGTACTGCATGCGCTCCACGCTGAGCACCTGGCCGCCGGTTTGGTTGCGCACGCGGCGCACGGAATCGGACATCGAGCTGCGATGGCCGCCGTCCTCGCTACTCCGCGGTGGGCTGCGCTCGGCGCGCGGCGGATTGTCGCCACGCTCGCCTGCCTCCTGCGCCTGCACGGTGGCCACGCCGCCGACCAGGGCGATCAGCGCCACGAGGGCGGTACGACAGGTAAACGAACGGAAGCTGGGCATAACGGAATCGTAACGGATCTGGGGCCGCCAAACTGAACGTAGCCCGAAACCGCCTGGTGGGAATGGAAGCGAAGTCTTGGCTCGGAGCGGTGAATCCGGTCTGAACTTATCCACAATGCGATGCCGCCAGTTCAGGCTGATGAACCACTAGAAAACCTCGGCCACACAACACCTTAGCGAGCCGCCACCGGCCTCGATGGCCTCCAGCGGCACGCTGCGCACCGCGAATCCGGCCCGCTGTTCCAGCGCCTCGCGCGTGCCCGCCGACAAGGCCTGCCGGGCCCGCCGGCTCATCCAGACCGACCGCTCCGCCAGGGCGATGGCATTGCCGGCGAAGGCGGCGTGTTCGGCCGGCGACAGCATCACGGCATGGGGGCCGTACAACGCCTCCAGCGCCCCGACCACGGCCGGATCGGCGAATCCGCCCGGGCATACCAGCGCCGCGCGACCGGCCAGCACCGCCAGCACCACGTTGGTGTGGTACTCGCCCGGGGCCAGTTCGAACATCAGCGTGGCGCGCAGGCCGAAGGCATCATGCATCAGCGCGGCACCGGCCTCGTCGCAGCGCTCGGACAGGCCGCAGAAGCCCAGGCCGCGCGCGCGGTCGATCACCAGCGCTCCGGTCAGCTCGCAGGGATGCGGCTGGGCGGACAGGTCGGTTTCGGCATAGCCCAGTACATCGCGGAAGAAGCCGCGGATATCGGAACGCAACGCCTCGCGCCGGCGCACCTCGTGGCGCATGCGTCCGATCACCAGCCGTCCCGGCGCTGTGGCGAAGACGTTGTTGGGGAACACCGCATCCGGCGTGTCCTCGTGGCCGGGGAAGCAGAACACCGGCAATTCCGCCGACAGCGCGCGGTGCAGGCCGTGGTGCTCGCGCAGCGCGGCGCCGGCATCGAACGCGTCGGCCGTCGCCATGTAGCGGTTGTCCTGCGCGGACTGTTCGGCACGCACGAAACCGTCCGGCGAGACCAGGAACGCCGCCCGCGCGGTGCCCGGGCCGAAGTCCGGCGCCAGCGCGCAGGCATGGGCCAGAAACGCCTGCGGGTCGCGCGTGATCATGCGTCAGGCGGCCGGCCGCAGTTCGCGCGCGGTGGCGGCCAGGGCCTGTTCCACCAGCGACCAGTCGGCGCCCGGCCTGTGCGCGCCCTCGCTGAGGATCTGCCGGAACGCGCGCCCACCGGGCTGCGCATGGAACAGGCCCAGCACGTGCCGGGTCATGTGCTTCAGCGCCACGCCGCACGACAACTGGCGCTCCACGTAGGGCCGCCATGCGCGCAGCAATCCGGCGCGATCGCGCAGGTCGCCGCCGGACAGCGCGGCATCCATTTCGTGCAGCACGTAAGGCTCGTGGTAGGCGGCGCGGCCGATCATCACGCCATCGGTGTGCCGCAGGTGCTCGCGCACCTGCTCCACGGTGGCGATGCCGCCGTTGATCGCCACGATCAGTTCCGGCCGCTCGCGCTTGAGCCGGTAGGCCCAGTCGTAGCGCAGCGGCGGGATCTCGCGGTTCTCCTTCGGCGACAGGCCCTGCAGCCAGGCCTTGCGCGCGTGCACGAAGAACACCCTGCAACCCGCGGCGGATACCTGCTCGATGAAGGCATGGAAAAGGTCGTAGTCTTCCTGCTCGTCCACGCCCAACCGGCACTTCACCGTCACCGGCACGTGCACCGCCGCGATCATCGCGGCCACGCAATCGGCCACCAGCGCGGGTTCCCTCATCAGGCAGGCGCCGAAACGCCCCGCCTGCACGCGGTCGGACGGGCAGCCGACGTTGAGGTTGACCTCGTCGTAGCCCCAGTCCTGCGCGATGCGCGCGGCCTGCGCCAGGTGCTCCGGCTCGCTGCCGCCCAGTTGCACGGCGACCGGATGCTCGACCTCGTCGAAGCCCAGCAAACGATCACGGTCGCCATGGATGACCGCCTGCGCGTGCACCATCTCGGTATACAGCCGCGCATGCGGCGCCAGCAGCCGGTGGAACACGCGGCAGTGCGAATCCGTCCAGTCCATCATAGGAGCGACAGCGATCATTTTTTCGTTGTAATTCAATGTCTTATCCAATAAAATCATCCACATAAATCGGGCGTGTGCACCCGCGTGTGCACTGGATTTCGCCCGATTTCGCCCCTCTACGACGGCCCGGTGCACATATAGCGCACACGAAAATGGCGACGATCACCCGACTCAAGTCGGGCCACTGGCGGGTTCAGGTCCGACGCAAACAATCGTATGCCAGCGAAACCTTCCTGCGCCACGAGGACGCGAGGAAGTGGGCGACCGCGGCCGAGCGGCAAATCGATCTTGGCGAGTCGCCACTGAAGCGCAGCAAAGCCGACCCCAAGACCCTCGCCCATCTGATCGACCTGCACGTGGACGACATGCGCGAAGTCGGCAAGGCACCCCGCCGCTCCAAGCAATTCACGCTCGACGCCCTCCGGGCCAAGCTCGGCAACGTCAGGCACAAGGATCTGACCCGCGAGCGCCTGATCCAGTTCGGCAAGGATCGAGCAAAGGAAGGTGCCGGCCCGGTCACGCTGAGCGCGGATCTCGGCTACCTCAAGCTGGTGCTGACCCATGCCGCCGCGGTGCACGGTGTCGACGTCAAGGTCGAGCCCGTGAATCTCGCACGCGTTGCCCTCAAGCGGCTGGGACTGATCGGCAAGTCCCGCCAGCGCGACAGGCGCCCTACTCCCGACGAGATCAGGCGCCTGCTCGACCACTTCGACAGCAACCGCTACCTGATGATCCCGATGGGCCGCATCGTGCGCTTCGCGATCGCCAGCGCGATGCGCCAGGAAGAGATCAGCCGGATCCGCTGGAGCGACGTCGACGTGGAACAGCGCGTCGTGCTGGTGCGGGACCGCAAGGATCCGCGCGAGAAGGACGGCAACAACCAGTTGGTGCCACTGCTCAACCTGGGCGGCTATGACGCATTGCGCCTGATCCGCGTGCAGCGCAGGTACCAGCCGCGCGGCGACCTCATCTTCCCCTACAACCCGCGCTCGGTTGGCACCGCGTTCCGCCGCGCCTGCCGCGAGCTGAAGATCGAGAACCTGCACTTCCACGACCTGCGTCACGAAGCCACCAGCCGCCTGTTCGAGGCGGGCCTGCGCATCGAGCAGGTCGCACTCGTCACCGGCCACCGCGACTGGAAGATGCTCAAGCGCTACACGCACCTGCGTCCCGAGCATCTGTACCGCGACAAGGCCAAGCGTCCCGCGGATGACGTGGCCGAGGTGGTGCGCGCCGCCGTCCGCTCGCTGGCGACCGAACTGCACGTCACGCCGGTCCAGCAGGCGTCCTCCATCGACACAAGAGCAGCGACCCTCCAGGAAGCCGCACCGCTACTGCAGCAGTTGGCCGCGCTGCTGCTCGATCAGGATTCACCCCCGCCAACCGCGCCTCCGCCGCCGGGCAAGTCCCGCCCCAGGCTCACCGTGGTGCCGAAGTGAACCACCCTTGCCCGCCTGTAGCCTTTAAGCTACAATGACCGACGTCGAAGTCCGTGAGTACCTGACCTCGGACGGGCGCTGCCCGTTCGGCGAATGGCTCGCTGGCCTGCGGGACCGCCAGGCCCGGACCCGGATACTCGGGCGGCTCGACCGGATGCGCGCGGGACTGCGTGGCGACTGGAAAGCTGTCGGCAAGGGCGTCTTCGAGCTGCGTGTCGACCACGGCCCCGGCTATCGCGTCTATTGCGGTCAGGACGGGGAAACGCTGGTGCTGCTGCTCTGCGGCGGCGACAAGCGAACCCAGGCACGAGACATCGAGGTTGCCCATGACTACTGGCAAGACTACAAAGCCCGCAGCGGCTAGCCGACCTTTCAGCGTAGGCGCCTACCTGCGCGACGAGGCGGATGTGGCCGCCTATCTCGAATCCGTGCTCGAAGATGGCGATGCACGCGTCGTGCCCGTCGCCCTGCGCACCGTCGCCGAGGCGATGGGCGGCATGTCCGCGTTGGCGGTACGTACCGGGCTGAGCCGGGAAACCCTGTATCGCACGCTCTCGGAGAAGGGCAATCCGCGCCTCGACACGCTGACGGCGATCCTGGCCGCGTTCGGACTCCGGATGGCGGTGGCGCCCGTGCCTTCCCGTCAGCGCCAGCGGTCACGATCGATTGCACAGGCGTAACAAGGCCTTGGCTCCACTGGAGACTTCGATGACCAAGAACTTTTCCGTACTGGAAACACGAATGTCGCCTGAGACGCGTGCCCGTTCCGACGCACTTCACCGCAAGCACGCGGCTGAAATGCCGTTGAGTGACTCGCATCCGTCCGAGGCATATGCCAGCGTTTGGGATGCGCTGTCCGATAAATCTGCAGAAGCCGCCAACCTCAGGGTGAGGTCGGAACTGATGCAGCAACTCTCAGCCGTGATCCAAGGACGCGGCTGGACGCCGGCCGAAGCCGCGCACTACTCCGGCGTCGACCCGTCCCGTGTTGACGACCTTCTGCGCGGCAGCATCTCCCGCTTCTCGCTTGATGCGCTGGTCGACATTTCCGCGAAGCTCGGCCAACAAGTTCGCATCCGACTGGAACCCCGTTAGCCACCGATCACAAGAATGGACGACACGCTATTCGACGAGCTGCTACGCAGCATGGAGCAAATGGACGGCATCGTCCGCGGCCAACATTCTCCCTCGCGTGCGTTCGATCTCGAACTGCCGGGCCAGGAGCCGGCAGAAGACATCCTTCACGACTAGGGTCGGCCCAGGCTGGAGCTTGTGAACCCGGAACGTCGCCATCCCCATCCCTACGGTTCCTGCACGCAAAGGAACGCCCAGGTGACTGAAGATCCAGCAGCAACGGCAGATCAACGGCCTGCACCTCCCGTCACCCCAGACATGATCCGGCGGATCCTCCTCGGCATGGAGGACGCCGAGATTCGCTATCGCTTCCTTCTGGACTACAACGACCAACTGGAGAACTTTGTTGGCCACATGGTGAACGCATTCCTGGCATGGGAACGCCTCGATGCGCGAATCACCAAGGACGAACCGAGTGCACACCTCACCGCGCTCGTTTACGGTGCTCTGCATACGCACCTCGTGGCGATGAAACTCTTGTTGGAAGGCTTGCTAGTTCCTTCCGGCAACTCGCAGCGTTACGTCCTGGAAAGCATCGCGACGGCCCTGCTGCTGTCCAGACCGTCTCTCGGATATCTGGATCGCTACGTCAAGAACACCTATTCCACGACCAAGGCAATCCGGGACGTCACAAGGCACGCGAAGGCGCTGGGACTTGAGAAGAGTGCGCTCGCGACACTCAGCCAGCGCAGCAAGCTCTACGACCTCTACAGCCATCCCACGCAGTTTGCGTCCGCCTCACTGTTGACGCTGCAGGCGGAGAATCCACAGACCGTCCTGGGCGGACACTTCGACGAAGGAAAGGCGCTGGCCTATGACAACGAGATCTCCTCACGCACCAGCTTGGCCAGCCTCTTTCCCAACATCATCTACGCGGTGGGACGCAATTATCTGGATCCAGCCTGACACGTCTCGCCTTCCGAATCCCGCTCCTCGTCCGTGATGCCACGAAGATAGGCCCCCGAGAGTACCGGATCGATTCTTGCCGCTTGGGCCAGCGCCCATGCCGACCATGCTTCGAGTTCCGCAGGAAGCGTATTCCCGGAGCCGTTGCTGATCGCACGCACTTCCTCCACATAGGCCCGGATGTCGCGCGCTTGCCGTAGCGCCAGCGCTTCCCCGAGCAACCGATCGACCCGAGCCTTTTCTGCTCGGATGCGTCTCTCCTGAACCCGTCTGGCTTCCTCCTCCCGCTGACGCCGTGCCTGCTCGATGAGATCGGCTTTTCGATTGGTCAACCATTCGAAACGATGCTGCTCTCCAAATCGGTAACGCATCTCGCCCAATACGATCAGGCTGACGACGATCTGCTGCAAGTGCGACTCGACCCGGTCGCCAGGCTGATCCAGCCACTCGCTGCGAATTCCTTGCAGTCCTTCGTACGAGGCCGCGATCCGGAGCACCAGTTTCTCCGTCGCCGGACGCACCAGTTCCTCCGAGGTGCGATATCCCGATCGCCCGCGTTGATGGGGATGATCCAGATGAAATCCCACGTACTGTTCGCCAATATGGGCGCCGAAGTCGCTCGGGTCGTTGCCCGACAGGGTGCCTTTCATTCCGCAACGCCCCAGGGCGGCGAAGATGCTGCTCAGTATGCGCAGCCTGCGTTGCTCGAACGGCGACGCGAACAGGGGCCGATCGGATCGATAGCTGTACCGCTTGCGGGCATCCTCCTCGCGCCGCAGCAATCCCGCGACCAACCCATGCGGTACGCGCAGATCGCGCACCATCGTCACCTTTCCTACCAGCCGCGAGACTCTGGCCACGAGCTCGTCGATCGGCTCCGGAAACTCCGGCGGCGGCGGGATCTCTGCCTCGATGAGTTCCGCGTCAGGGATGCTCTGGCGCCAGTACCTGCCGCGCCCCGGAAATACCAAGTCCGGCATGCCCAGGCCCCGCGCAGGAAGCGCGGGCCGGAACACCCGCTTGCCCGACTGCACTTTCGCCCAATGCCCGCGCGGCGGGATCGGGACCAGATGCTTGCGACAAGTCTTGGCCAAGGCCACGTCCGATATATCGAGACGGGCCGCGACGGTCTTGATGGGTTCCGACCAGACGGCGCGATAAAGGGCCTCACGCGAGATCCGCTGCGCACTTCCATTCGCGGCCAAGTCTGGTCTCCCCAATGAAGTCGTGTCATTGCGGCATGCCTTCCACGAGGCGGGCTGGCATGGAGGACACGGGCCGCATTCAATTCAACGACGTTCCAAGCAACGGGGAACCCTACCCGCAGATGCTCTGCGTTTACGTCCTTGTTGCAGCACGGTTACCGTAGCACCAGATCGCGGTTCACCACCACCCGCACCGGAAACCCCGCCCGTACCGTCAGCGTCGGCTGCAGGTCGAGATTGCGGCGGGTGACTTGCTGGCCGACCTGGTTGACGGTCTCCTGCACGCTCTCGCGCGTGGCGATGACGATGCGGCCGTCGGCATCGACACGATCGGGCGCGGCCAACTCAGCGCCGATGCCGATCAGGGTCGAGAGCGCTGCGCCGGCGAAGATCCGGCGCCAGTGCCAGTCCACGCGATCCTCCACCCCTGACTGGCCGGCCACGTCGGTCGCGGGCAGGCGGTCGAGCACCAGCGAGGAACCGTCCGGGCGGATCAGCCGCGTCCACACCAGCAGCACGCGGCGCTGGCCGTAGGCGACCTGGCTGTCGTACTGGCCGATCAGCCGTGAGCCCTGCGGCACCAGCAGGTGCCGTCCGGTCAGGCTGTCGTAGACGTGCTCGGTGACCGTGGCGATCACCTGCCCCGGCAGGTCGGAGTTCACCGCGGTCAGCAGTGCGGCCGGGATCACCGTGCCGGCCATCAGCTGGTACGGCGAGCGCGGCGTCTGTACTTCCGCACTTCCGTAAATCCGGCTGTCCGGTTCGGCATCGACGAACGCCTGTTTGCCGGCCTGCCGGTTCTGCGCCATGTACTCGTCGGCGGCTGGCGCTGGTGCCGGCAGGGACGGGATTTCCGGCGTGGCGGCAATAGCCGTTACCGGCATTTCCGTCGTTGTCGCCGGCGCAGCCGCGGGTGATGCCGTCCGGCCGGCCTGAAAGAACACCGGCGCCTTCGCCGCAGCTGTGGCCTCTTCCTGCAATCGCTGCTCCTCGGCACGGGCCGCCTCGTCCTCCGGCGGGGTGTCGTCAACTCCTTCGCCGAAACCGGGAGCCTGGTCTTCGGAGGCCAGTGCCGGCGCTATCGGCACCTGCCGATAGTCGCTCGGCAATGTCTGCAATCCTTCCGCCGGCGACACCCGCTCGACGTTGTGCGCCTCCTGCGCCGCCGCATCCCGCTTTTCCGGCTTGCGGAACGCCCACAGCGTCACCAGCAGCACGCCCAGCGCCAGCCCGCCGACCAGCACCGCCAGCGTGCGGCGGTTGAGCCGCGTTACCGGCGCCGGCCGCGCGCGCAGCGCCAGCTTCTCCGGGCTTTCCTTCGGCGGGACGCTCACCGTCGCCCCGCCCTCGCCGTCCGGCGTTGCCCGTCGTCGCGCTCGATGCGCACCACCTGCTGGCGCTCGCCGCCCAGGCGCAGTTCGGCCGCGCCGAACAGGCGGTCGACGACCAGGTACGGCAATCGCACCCGGTAGTTCACCAGCTGCGTGTCGCCCTCGGCGCCGATCACGAACAGCGGCGGCAGTTCGCCCTGGCCGATGCCGGGCGGGAACTGGATGTAGACCTTGCGTCCGTCGTCAAACGCGCGCAGCGGCCGCCACGCCGGCGTGTCGCCGCTGATCACGTAGCGGAACCGCAATTGCTCCAGCGCGATGCCCTCGCCTTCCGCCGCCTGTATCTCGGCCGAGCGGTCCCGAGCGCGTAGCGTGCGCACCAGCTCGCCCGGATACGTCCACTCGACCGAGGCCATCCACGTCTCCGTCGTTGCCGTCAGTTCCACGTGATAGGTGCGCCGGTCGGTGCTGATGAAGAAGTTGGTCTTCAGGCCGGCGCGGTGCGGCCGGACGATCAGGTGGACCCGTTCGTCGGCACCGCTGCCGCTGACGGTGTCGCCGATGATCCAGCGCGCAGGATCGCCAGCCACGGAGATGAGCTTCTCGCCCGGCTGCAGCGCGATCTCGGTGACGTGCTCGGGGCTGGCATAGACCTGGTACAGCGCACCGGCGCTGTACGGCCACACCTGCATCGCGTTGACGAAGCCGTCCTTGACCGGCTCGATGCGCGCCATCCGGTTCGCCGACGCGATGTCGCGCGCAGGATCCCCGAAAGCGGGCTTCGCACCCGTGGGCGCGGGCTTGAGCTGTCCGGGCAGCGGCAGCGGCGTCGGCACCTCGACCACCTCCACCGGCGCCGGCAGCTCGGACGCGGGCAACGCCTCGATCTCGACCGGCTCGTCCAGCGCGATCTGCGGCGCCGGGCGCGTCGTGGCACACGCAGCCAACGCCACGCACAGGATCGCAAGCATCAGAATTCGGTTCATGGCGTTTCTCCCACGGCGGTGGCGCCGAGCTCCCGGCTCCAGTCCAGCCCGTTGACGTAGATCCCCAGCGGGTTCTTGCGCAGGCGCACCACATCACGTGGCGGCTGCAGCACCACGGTCACGATCGCCGTCCAGCGCTCGACGCCGCCGGGCGAGCCGTTGACCGTACTGCGCTCGATCCAGCGCAGTTGGAAGGAGGACTCCGAGGCGCGCACCACGCTGGTCACCTCGACCGCCACCGTCACGCGCCCCACGCGCGCGAACGGATCGTTCTCGCGCGCATAGACGTTGAGCGCCGCCGCGCCGCGGTCGGTGGCGTAGTCGTAGGCTTCCAGCCAATTGCTTCGCAGCACCACCGGATCCAGCGGCAGCGAACGCACGTTACGGACGAAGCGCTCCAGTTCGCGCGCAATCTGCGCGTCGGTCGGTCGATAGGCTTCCAGCGCCGGCCCGATCGCACGCACCTGGCCGAGGGTGTCGACCTCGACCACGTACGGCACCACAGTCGAGCGGCCGAGGTGCCAAACCAGCCCGCCGACCGCCAGCGCCGCTATGGCGAAGCCGCCGTACGCCATCCGCCGCCAGTCGCGCGCCTGCGCGCTGGAACCGCCAATGCGCTCGTCCCAGACCTGTCCCGCCTTCTGGTACGGAGTCGCCGGCTGCGGCGTCTCGGAATAGCGAAGTCCCGCACGACGGAAGCGCATCAGTCGTCTCCCAGCTTCGGCCCGGCGCCGCCACCGCCGCGGTCGGAGGAGCGCACCACCATTGCGGCGGTCGCCAATCCGCGCGTCGTGCGCTGACGACTCTGCTGCATCCGCTGCGCCCAGCGCGGCGCGCCACCCGACGGCCCGCCGGACGGGCCGCTTGGCTTGCCGCCGGCCATCGCCGCCGCCGGCGCATGCGATGCCTGCGGCGCACGGCCGCGCGTACCCGCACCGAGCGCGCTACCGGCGATCCGCGCGGCGCCCACTGCCGCGGCGCCTGTCGCGGTGGTGACACCGGCTGCGGCCAGCGCCACACCCGCCGCCGCGCCAGCACCGAGTTGTGGTCCGCCCGACACCAAGCCGGTGGCGATTCCCGGCCCGAACAGCCCCAGGCCAAACAGTGTCAACGACCCGAGCATGATCGCCAGCGCATGGTCGATCGACGGCTCGGTGCCGGGCGGTAGGGTGAACTCATCGAACAGTCCGGTGCCGATGCCGACGATGACCGCCAGCACCAGCACCTTCACGCCCGACGACATGACATTCCCGAGGACTTTTTCCGCCAGGAACGCCGTCTTGTTCCATAACGCGAACGGCACCAGGACGAACCCTGCCAGCGTGGTCAGCTTGAACTCGATCAGCGTGACGAACAGCTGCACCGCGAGCACGAAGAAGCTCAGGATCACCACCAGCCATGCCAAGAACAGCACGGTGATCGAGTCGAGATTCACGAACACCTGCGGAAACCCAGCCATCTCCTGGATCTGGTCGAGCATGGGCCGTCCGGCCTCGACGCCGACCTCGGCGAGCCTCCCCGGCCGCAGCAGTTCCGCCTCGCCGATGGACGCGCCGGACGCCAGCAGCCCGAGCCCGGCGAACGAGCGGAACACGATCTCCGCCAGCGCGTTGAAGTTGCCGATGATGAACGCGAACGCGCCCACGTAGAGGATCTTCTTGATCAGCCGCGCGATCACGTCGTCGTTGCCGCCCATCGCCCAGAACAGGCCCGCGAGGGTGACGTCGATGACGATCAGCACCGACGCCAGGAACGCCACCTCGCCACCCAGCAGCTCGAAGCCGCTGTCGATGTACTGCGCGTAGACGTTGAGGAAGCGGTCGATGACGCCCAGGTCGTCCACGGCGGCTCACTCGTCCGTCGGCTCGGGCAACTGCGCCTCGGGAAGCGCCACCGGTTCCGGCGTGTACTTCGCCTTGCCATCGCCCATGAAACGCTGGCGCGTGGCCTTGGCCGCAGCGACGCACAACTCCTCGTCCACCGCATCCCAGTCCTCGCGGCACAGCCGCCGCACTTCCTTCAACCGTTCCGGGTCGCGGGCCAGTTCGTCGACGAGATCCGCCGCCGGCTCGGGGGTAGGCAGCGGCACCTCCAGTACCTGCGGCACGTCGCGGTTGCATCCGGCCAGCAGCACGGCCAGCCCCGCCAACGTCAAGCACACGATCTTCATGGTTCACCTCCGAACAGGCGCACGGGTTCGCCGGTGTACGGCGTGCGTTCGGTCATGAAGCGGCGGCGTTGTTCGCGCGCACGCGCTTCGGCGGCCACGGCGCGCGCCTGCTCCAGCGCCGTGGCGCGGCCCTGCGCCGCCTGCAACTGCTGCGACTGGATCAACTGCCGCGATTGCAGTGCCAGCAACTGGTTCGTGGCCTGTGCCGCCTGCAGGGCACCGGCGGCTGACTGGCTCTGTCCCACAAGATCCGACAGCACGGTCTCATCGTCCGCGACGTGTTCCACCACCTGCGCCTGTAGCGCAATCGCCGTGCGCAACGCCTCCAGCGAGCCCTGCCAGCGCTCCAGCGCATCCGCGCCCAGCCGGTCCCGCGACATCGCCGCGTCGTAACGCTCGGGATACAGCCGCGCGAACTCGCGCTGCGCCCGTTCGACGTCGAACGCCAATCCACGCGCCTCGTCGATCAGTCCTTGCGTCTCCGCCAGCGTCGCCCGCAACTGCGCCAGTGCGCTGAAGTCCAGCCCGGTCAGGTTGCGCGCATCGTTCATCAGCATCTGCGCTTCGTTCTGCAACTGCCGCACCTGGTTGTTGATCTGTTCCAGCGTCCGCGCCGCGGTAAGCATGTTCTGCGCGAGGTTGCTCGGATCGAGCACTACCCATTGCGCATGGGCCGGCGCAGCGGCCAGCCAGCCGGCGATGCACAGCCACAGCAGCGTCTTCTTCATGACACGCTCTCCAGACGAGGGGCCGACGCGTCCGCGTCGTGCCCCGGAAACTCTCCCAACAGATCTGCCGCCCAGTCGAGCCAGCAGTGGCGCAGCCAGGCGCCGGCAAAGCCGGGCGAGCCGGCGTCGGCCAGCACGCGGTCGATGTCGCGCTGGTGTTCCGGAGTCGAGGCCCCGGCGAACGCCAGCGCCACCGGCCCCAGGTCCAGGTCGAACAGCCGGTTACCCAACCGCGACTGGTAGTAGTAGTCGCGCTTGGGCTGGGCGCGGGCGACCAGCTCAATCTGCCGCGCGTTGAGCCCGAAGCTCTCGTAGACCGCGCGCAACTGCGGCTCGCCCGCCTGAGGGTTCGGCAGGAAGATCCGGCTCGGGCAACTCTCGATCAGCGCCGGCGCGATCGCCGACTGCTGCAGCGTCGCCAGCGACGGCACCGCGAACACCACCGACACGTTCTTCTTGCGCAGCACGATCAGCCACTCGCGCAGGCGTCCGGCGAACATCGGGTCGTCCAGGAACACCCACGCCTCGTCAAGGATCAGCAGGGTCGGCGCGCCGTCGAAGCGCCGCTCCAGCCGGTGGAACAGGTACGTCAGCACCGGCGGCACCGCGGCGCGCGCGTGCATCAGTTCCTCCATCTCGAAGGCCTGCACATCGGCACCGCCGAGGCGTTCGCTGTCGGCGTCCAGCAGCCGTCCGTGCGGCCCTTCCAGCGTGTAGGGCTGCAGCGCCTGCCGCAGCCGGTTCACCGGCAACAGCGCCGACAGCCCGGTCAACGTGCGTTCGGCCCGCGGCGCCGAAGCGAGACTGCCCAGCGCCGACCACACCGCCTCCTTGACCTCCGGGCCGACCTCGATGCCCTCGTGTGCGAGCAGTCCCGCGATCCAGTCCGAGGCCCAGCTGCGCGTCGCCGGATGCTCGATGCCCGCCAGCGGCTGGAAGCCGATCCCGCCGTCACCGCCCAGGTCGTAGTGCTCGCCGCACAGCCCCAGCGTCGTCGCCCGCGCCGAGCGCCCTTTGTCGAACATGAAGATCCGGGAAGCCCGATAGCGTCGGAACTGCAACGCTATCGCCGCCAGCAGCACCGACTTGCCGGCGCCGGTCGGCCCGACCACCGCCGTGTGGCCGACATCACCGACGTGGGTCACCAGCCGGAACGGCGTGCTGCCGTCGGTGCGGGTGACGATCAGCGGCGGCCCGTCCAGGTGCGCGTCGCACGGCTGTCCCGCCCACACGGCGGACATCGGAATCAGGTGCGCCAGGTTCAAGGTGGACACCAGCCCCTGCCGCACGTTGGCGTAGCAATGTCCCGGCACCGACGACAGCCAGGCCTCGACCGCGTTGAGCGTCTCCGACACCGCAACGAAGCCGCGTCCCTGGACCACGCGCTCCACCGCCTTGCGCTGCGCCTCGACAGCCTCCGCGTCGGCATCGCGCACCACCACCGTCATGGTGACGTAGCCGAACGCGACCTCATCGCTGCCCAGCTCCTGCAAGGCCGCATCTGCATCCGCGGCCTGATTCGCCGCGTCCGAATCCACCAACGGACTCTCCTGCTGGAAGATCGTCTCGCGCAGCAGCGCCACAACGCCCTTGCGCTTGGCGAACCACTGCCGGCGCAGCCGCGTCAGTTCGCGCTCGGCTTCCGCCTTGTCCAGGCAGAGGAAGCGCGTCACCCAGCGATAGCCGAAGCCGAGCCGGTTCAGTTCGTCGAACATCCCCGGCCAGGTCGAGCCGCGGAACCCGCGCACCGTCACCGCGCGCACGTGCGCCTCGCCCAGCTTCGGCGCCACGCCGCCGCTGAGCGGCGTATCGGCCAGCCAGGTGTCCAGGTACATCGGCACCGGCGACACCGCCACCGGATGCCGCACGTTCGACACCGTGCCATGCAGATAGGTCAGCGTCGCCGCGTCGTCCAGCCACGCGGCTTCCGGCATCACGCCGTCGAGCAGATCCAGGAACCGATCAGTCTCGGTCACGAACAGGTCGCGCTGCTGGCGCCAGTCCACGCCGCGCGGGCCGGACGCCTCGTACAGGAAGCGTCCGGCCCGCGCCTGCGACTCGGGCGGCGGCAGCCAGACCAGCGTGAGCCAGTAGCTGCTCTCGAAATGCGAGCCGGCCTCCTCGAACGCGCCGCGCCGCTCCGCATCCACCAGCCAAGACAATGGTTCGGGAAACTGCGAGTCGGGATACCCGGCCGCCGCCGATCGCGTGGCGTCCACGAAGATCGCCCAGCCCGACCCCAGCCGATTGAGCGCATTGTTCAAGCGCGCGGTCACTGCTACCAGCTCGCCATCGGTCGCGCTGTCCAGGTCCGGCCCGCGAAAGCGTGCGGTGCGCTGGAACGAGCCATCCTTGTTCAGCACCACGCCGGGTGCGATCAGCGCGGCCCATGGCAGGTAGTCGGCCAGTTGCGCGTTCTCGCGGCGGTATTCGGCCAGCGACATCATGGCGCTACGTCCAGATAGGCCCGGTGCTTCACGTGCCGGGCGAACACCTCGACGAACTGCGGATCGGCCTTGGCGCCCCACACCGCCAGCGCGTGGCCCGCGACCCACAGCACCAGGCCGGGAATCCACTGCTGCAACCCGATGCCGACGGCCGCCGCCAGCGTGCCGTTGGCGATCGCCAGCGCGCGCGGCGCGCCGCCCAGCAAGATCGGCGCGGTCAGTGAGCGGTGCAGCGGCACCTCGAAGCCGGGCACGTCGCCGCTCACGCTACCACCGCGCCGCCGGCGAACGAAAAGAACGACAGGAAGAACGACGAGGCCGCGAACGCGATCGACAGCCCGAACACGATCTGGATCAGCCGCCGGAACCCGCCCGAGGTATCGCCGAAGGCCAACGTCAGTCCGGTGACGATGATGATGATCACCGCCACGATCCGCGCCACCGGGCCTTCTATGGATTCCAAGACCGACTGCAGCGGTCCTTCCCACGGCATGTTGGAACCCGCGGCCCGTACGGACCCGGCGATCAGCAGCGCCATCATCAGCAGCACACCGCTGTCGATCCGTTCGGCAAACCAGCTACGTGCAGTGTCGTGCCCATCGATCACGGCGAACCTCCACAAAGGGGAAGTCACCGCCCCGGACCGCAAGCCGACTGATGCGTCAGGGGGAAGGCACGCCTCGCGGACCGGGACGGTGATGGGGCATCGTTCGTCCGCCGCGCACGCTCGGGTAGGGAGAATCGGAACCTCGCGCCTCACCTCCTCCCCGCCGCCCCAATCATCCAATCAGCCCAAGTCCGCCGGACTGCACCGCAGTACACCCGGCAAGCGTCCCGCAATACGGTCTCCCTGCATGGCAAAATCCCGGCGTCCGACCGGTCCTGGCCCAACTTGCGCACGGGCGGCGTTACCTCCAACATGAATGGGACAATCCGGCCGCTGCGTCGGGCTTGCGGGGACATGGGGGAGACATCATGGGGAATCTGGCCAAGCCGGTTCTGTGGCTCGTGGCGGCCTTCGCGATGGCGGGTTGCGCCTCAGTCTCGTCGCGCTTGTCGACGCCCGCCCCGCGCGACAACAACGGGCTTGTGTACAGCCTGCCGAACCGGCTGATCGACGTGCGGGTCGAGTTCTCGGGAGAGGGCCAGCACAAGCTCACGGTGGAGGGGGGCAGCTACTACCCCGACGCTGCGGACGAGTCCCGATACGTGGCAAGAATCCACAAGGGAAAGGTCGGCACGATCAAGGCAACGCTGGCAACGTCCGGCGGATTGCTGACCTCGGCGGACGCCAAGTACACGGGGCAATCGGCGGAACTCGCGAAGGCAATCGGGGCTGCAGCAGGCGTTGTTGGCAGCCGAAGCCACGGAGTCGTAACGGATGCGGCGGAATGCAAACGCACGCTAACGGTGACCCGCTCTCTGCCCCTATCCGAATTCACGGACTACAAGGCCGAATTCAATCCGCTGGACGGCGATCCCGCATGCGCCAACGTTTCCCTTGAGGTCAAGCGCATCGACGGATCGCCGCGTTCCCCGCCAAGCAGCACGCCCACTGCCGGCAAGCGAGCCAACGGACTCTGGTACCGGGTGGAACTGCCGTATCTAGTGACGGCGAAACTCGGCGACAGCGCCATCGCCACGGCACTGGTCATGCTTCCGGACGAATCTCCCCGGTACTTTGTTGGAATGGACGCGGGTATTTTCGCCGACGCGGACAACAAGATGGTCTTCACCAACGGGATGCTCACGAGCTACGAGAAGAGCAACGACAGCGAGGTCATCGCGCTGTTCAAGCTCCCGGCCGCGATCATCTCCGCGTATGCGTCGGCCGTGGGTGACATCTTCTCCAACTTCAGCACCGCGGAGAAGCACGAGGTCAACGCGGAAATCGCGAGGATCAACCGCGAACTGGTGCTGCAGAAGATCGAATCGTGCAACCATGCCATCTCGCAGAAGCAGCCGGCCGACGTCGTCAAGGAACTGTGCACAATCCCGCCGCTTCCGTAACTGCAATGCGCCCTATGGCATAGGGCCAGCCGGACCTCCGCAAAGGGAAAGTCACCACCCTGGCCGCGAGCCGACTTTGCGTCAGGGGGAAGGCACGTCTCGGCGGCCGGGGCGGTGATGGGACATCATTGGTCGGCAATATACAGCCGGGTAGGGAGAATCCGAAGCACACGCCCCGTCTCCCGTCGCACTACCCGATAGATTGCGCTGCAGTGCGCCCCGGTATCGACGCATCGGCCACAGCCCGAGCCCCGAAAAAGAAATCCCCTGCCGGGGGCCAGGGAAAGGGGTAAGCAGTCAAACGAACGCTGCTGGCGGCACGACGGAGAGAGTGTCGCCGTACGTGGCTATGAACAAAGACGCTGCGCGAGGAGAGACCCCCTACCCGCTCCAGCAGTTGTCATCTCGATGGAGATGCGTTGTCCGGCAGTGGTTCGCGTGAACCGTCCACGCGAGCCCGATACCAGGCGCCGTCGATCCGCAGCGCGGCTTCCATGACGGCGGCTTCCGTCTTCTCGTCGAAATGCGGATAGACCTGTACGGCGATGACCTTGCCGCCGTACAGCGGCGTCACCGCCGGCACGATCGTGTGGCCTACCAGGATCTTCTCCACCCCGAAGTGGCGGAGCGCGGCATCGACGTCGACCTGCGTCGCCTTCGGCGGTGCATCGTCCATCGGGAAGTAGCCGCGGTACCAGAGTGGTCCCGAGGACTTCATCACGAAGGTCGGCAACTCTCGATCCGCGTCGAGCGTGCCGTCCAGCACACCGCGCACCGTGGCGTTGATTTCGCCCAGCGACAGGTCCCGGTCGACCAGCTCGGGCGAGATGCCGCCATGCAGCAACAACAGGTCGCCAAGCTTGAGTACCGCTGGCTTGCTGCTCAGCCATTGGCCGAGCAGCGTCTGCGGGCCGAAGAGTTCGGAATACGCCGGGGCGCCGAACGCCTGCGCTGTCTGGACATACTTGGGATTGAGGTAGCGCGCGTCACCGCGCAAGACCATCGCCTCGTGATTTCCCAACAGCAGATGCACGGCGCCGCCGGCCGCGGCTGCCTCGGCTTCCAGCTCGTAGATGAGCCAGAGGATCTCGGTCTGGTGCGCGCCGCGGTCGAATACGTCGCCGAGGAACGCCAGGTGCCCGGTGCCGAACGTCCAGTGCAGCCGGTCGTCGATGACGCCCTGCTTGCGCAGCAGCCTGGCGAGGATCTCGTACTCGCCATGCGTGTCAGCTACCACGAGCAGCGGAGTGCTGGAGGATAACGGCGTCTCGTCCGGTGCCGGAGACGCCGGTGCACGCAGACGCACCTCGAAGGCCGGCAGTTTCTCGACCTCCCGGACAGTCACCTGCTGCCCGACCGCCACGGACTCGCTGCGAACCTGCTGCCCGCCGTCGCTCGGCTCCACCCACCGTGCGGCCCATCTGTCCTTTCCATCCATCTGCACATAGGGGCCATCCGTGGCTGAAGCCGGAGTCGCAAACAGCGCGCCCGGCGCCAGCAGCAGCATTCCGAGCAATGCAATGAAGAAGCTGATACGGCGGTCTCCGATCACGATCCTGTGACCTCGCTTCGGCGGTCCTTTATGGATCACGCGGAGCAACTCCGTTTTCGGTCAGGAAGTCGGACATCCGGCTCCAAAGGTCACGAATGTTGGCGGGCGACGACGGCGCATGCCCCTCGCCCCAGTAGCGCACATAGCGCACATCCTTTCCAGCACGCGTCAGCGCACCGTACATCTCGTCGAACTGCGACATCGAGAAGCTGTCCATGTCCGAGTGCACCAGCATCACCGGCGCGTCGATCTGCGGCGCCAAGAACACTGGGCTGTTTCGGATGTATGTCTCCGGATCCTCGAACGGCGTGCGGCCGATGCCGAAATCGCTGCCGGCCACGCTGTCGTAGCGCCCGAAGTCACCGAAGTACTTGCCGTACACGGAGGAGTAGACACCATTCGCCCCGAAGTAGTGGCTAAACAGGTCCGCCCAGCTGTTCATGGCGATCACGGCCTTGAATTTCTTCGAGTATGCCGCCGTGTAGAGCGCGGAGACGCCGCCTTGGCTGAAGCCGTACAACACCATGCGTTCCGGATCGGCCAATCCTTCTTTGACCAGAGCCTCCACGCCAGCCTCGACCACGCGGGGCATACCAGCGATCGAACCATCGTCCGTACGGATCAACGCCCGCGGCGTACTGAGGCGCGCGTAGGCATATCCCTTGCCGGCCCACAGGTAGGGCGAGACAGCGATCGGGTTCTCGATCCGCTCGCCGCCGTCCTTGCACCTCGGCGTGGTGTTCGGATACACCTCGACAATGAGCGGCAGCGGATGGCCACCACGATAGCCGGGCGGCAACAGCACGCAGCTTTCGATGGCCTGCGACGCACCGCCGTTGGGATCCTGCACCTCGTAGGACACCGCCTTCCACGTGCCCAGGTCGACTTCGGCCAGATGGGCATTGAGGCGGGCAATCTCCCGCGGCGCGGCGGCGCTGCCGCCCTCGGCCACCAGCAGCCGCGAAGCCTGCCCGTCCTCGGCGCGGAACAGCACCGCCCTGGAAGCGAGAGAACCAGCCAGCGGCGTGGCCTCGGCCGACGGAGCGTCGATCACGACATTCTCGCCCTCGTGGCCCTCGCGCAGATCGACCATCACGATCTTCGTCTGGCCCTTGCCGGTGACGTTGAACAAGGCCTCGTTGCCGTACTCCGAGCGGATGACATTGCTGCGCGTGGCGAAGGTGCCCGACGGCAGGAACCGAAAACGGCCCGGCAACTCGGGTGACAGTCGACGGTGCGGGTCATCGGCGTGAAGCCGATAGACGCCATCGTCGGCCACCACGGTCAGGGATCCGTCGCCCGCATGAACCGGGATGCCGGACACGCCAGGCAGGTTCGCCGTCAGGTTGCGGGAGGTGCCATCGGCAGACAACACATACCAATCCGGCTTTGAAAGGCCGGCCGGCCGCACGTCTTGGTAGGTGAAGCGCGGCGCCTGATCTTCCGATGCCGGAATGCGCCGGGCGAACATGGCCAGAGCGTCGCCCAGGAAGCTCACCCGCTCCGGACGCTGCAACCAGCCGCGTTCGCGCTCCGAAACCAGATCGAGGCCGACGTGGTCGTAGCGTACGGCACCGCCGGACTGCACGTCGATCACGTAGAAGCGCCCGTCGCGCGGCGTCTGCTCCGGCGTCCAGCCAAAGGCCGCCAGGTGACGACCATCGGGCGCCCAGGCGATGGTGTAGGGAAATAACTCCAGGCCCGGCGCGAGCGACCGCTTCTCGCCGGTCCGCAAGTCGAACAGAGCGAGGCGATAACGGCGCGGATCATCTTCCTGCAGCTTCGCCGGGTCGGTCGATCGCGGCTTGGAGACGGCCAGCGCCGCCAACCAGCGCCCGTCCGGGGACACCCGCAGATCAGCAAACAGCCCCTCTGCGAACACCCTGGTCCCGCCGGTGCGCGCATTGGCGCGCACTAGGCGTCCGGCCTCCTGCTGATCGGACAGATCCTCGGCCACGCTGCGGACCTCGCTGGCCGTCACCACGTCGCCGCGCCAGGCATCCTCCCAGGCCTTGGCCAGCGTTCGGCCGGTCTGTGCGCGCACGCTGGTCAGTTCCGGCGCCTCGCCTTCCGGCAGGGCAGCGAACACCAGTTCGTCATCGGATATCCAGACCGGGTTGTGGGCGCCATCGCGGCTGAAGGCCGGCGCCGGCTTGAACGGGACCAACTTTTCAGCGGTCATGTCGTACGCGGCCAGCGACAAGGCGCCCAGCCGGTACTGCATCACGGCGAGAAAGCGGCCGGAGGAAGAAAACCCCTGCAGATAGCTGTGGGGTGCCGGATCGACGCCCGGCAGCAACTCGGGCGCGCGCCCACTTTTCGGGTTGTAGCGCCAAAGTTGATGACCGCTGTGATATGCCGCGTAGGTACGGAAGCTGAAGTCGTCCGACTGCCCGTACGGACGCAACCGTTCGAAGACCAGCCAGCGGCCGGCCGGATCGCCGGCAGCGGCACCCGTGTTGCCTTCGACCTGTAGCATGTCGTCGACTGTCATCGGGTGTCGCTCCGCCGCCACACTCTGCATGGACAGCAATACGGCCAGGACGGCTGCAAGAACGGGTATGGTGACTCGGAGTCGGATCATGGAGGTAATCGGCTTCTCGAACACGGGGGCAACGCGGCCGGGCACAGACAGCTTGTTCTTCCCCATGCCGTTTCCCCGGTAGCGTCAGTGAAACGACGCCTCGACCATGCGGAGCACGGCGACGTCGACACCCATAAGACGTCACCGCGCATACCATTCCCTACCTGCCAGCCTGCATTCGCAGTACCGAGCCACACGAAGGGAACTCACACAGACACAGGCATGCCGCGCCAACCATGACGCGACACGTCCGACGATTGGATGTGGTCTAACGACGTGGCAATTCGGCCATGCCCATCACCCGCGAACAAATCAGGTTAATCCGTACCCATCCAATCACCTGACCAACGCATCACCAGTGTTTGCTAATCGATACGGTGATGTATCGCCCGATCGCCGAGTGATTAGTTGAATCGAAGGGAGCGTATCTCGGATTAGGTTGCGTGATGATAGGCGGATCGCGGTTAAACAAATTATCTACCGACAACGCCAAAGTTAGACCTGAAAGCGGAGTGCTTCCCGGCGCAGTCTCGTAACGCAACGTGCTGTCGAAAGTAGTGATTGAGCCAATCTCTTCCCGCGTGGCCGTGATCGTGTTCGTAATCCCAGAGGTGTAGTTGGCAAACGCGGAAATACTCAACCCACCGTAACTCCATATCGCTCCGAGTCGGCTGTTAATCTCTGCAGGAAAGTACACAGTCCCCGACAAGTCGAATGCATCCTGCCCCGAGATGTTTTGCTGGGACAGATCTATCCAGCTGGCGCCGCCGCGGAAGACTAGCTGCCCCACGGGTAGATCGAACCGAAAGCTTCCGGTCAAATCAAAACCTTTGGCTTGTTGGCTGGCGACGTTGGTGTACTGAGCCGAAACGATGGCGACTACTTTATTCGGATCGTAGGCGAGTCCCGACTGGTTATAGAACGCGTCATTGTAGGTGGCGATCAACTCCTGCTGCTGATCAATCGTTGGGCCATACTGGATGAACGACGCATACTCTTCGGGATTACGCAGGCTGTTAAGAACGTTCGGAAAGGGATAGGCAACCCGTTGCGTGTAGTCGATCGAGAAGAACGTAAGCTCAGCATCGAGACCAGGCAAAGCCTCAGGGTGGAAAGCTAGGGATGCTGTCCAAGTACGAGCACGCTCGGGCTCAAGGTCACGATTGCCGCCGAAGGACATCAGCACCGTCTCATCAGCAGCACAGGATGTGCAACCAACCTGTTGAGCCCTCCACACGTAGGTGAATCTGTTAAAAACTCTTTGATTCAAAGTTGGGACTTTGAATGATCTCCCCCAGGAGGCCTTTAAGGTGAAATCCCGGTTCGGATCGTAGATGACGCCCAACTTCGGCGTGGTAACGCCACCAAAAGTGTCATAGTCTTCGGCACGCACAGCGGCACTGAATTCAAGCCGCTGTGCGCCAGGCCTGGCGTTGTCTGCACCAATCAAAGGCAGCGATAACTCACCGTAGGCGTAGCGTCCTCGTTGTTCGCCTTCATAGTTGGTGTTCGTCAGGAATGACTTGTTTGCGAATTCGTCACGGCGCCCTCCGATACCAATTGCCAACCTCATGTCTCGCGAACCGAATGAGACCAATGACCCTTCGGCCCCCAACTCCCATGACATGGTCTCGTTGCAATAGCAGCCATTGGCCGATGTCGTCGCGACACCACCCGTAGTCGTCACGGTATCGAAGACATTCTCTCCCTTACTGCGCGATGCACCCACGGTCAGCGACCAATCATGCGCTAGAGACAACTCCAAACTGGGCGCTACCGATGTAATCGTTGACAGCCAGCTTCCCGCGAAATTCTGGGTTGCACTCGACTCGAAGCTCGATGCGTCGCGCACGGTCCTCAACATATCCAAGCGCAATTCCGCACGCTCACCAAAGCGCTGGTACGCACTAACAAGACCGCTCCGCAATTTGCTGCCGTTGTAGAGAGTCGCTGGGTCCGCCATTGACTGGGTGTAATCGCGCTGATCAGCGAACAAGGGATCTTGGCTGGACTTTGTGAAAGTTCCGATAAACCCGCCGGAATCCCACGTCTCCCCTACAGCGGCGTTGAACTCTTGTCTTTCGAGGCCTCCATCTGTCGAGTCCCCATACAGCGCTCCCAGTGCCACCCCCTCAAAATCGCGCTTGAGAATCACGTTGGCGACGCCGCCCACTGCATCAGAGCCGTAGATAGCCGAGGCACCATCCGGAACGATCTCGATGCGCTCGACCGCCTGGATAGGAATTGCGCTGATGTCCACCGCTTGGTTGGTCGAGTCATAACTCAGGCGACGTCCATTGAGTAAAGTGAGCGACGCATCGGGGCCGAGTCCACGTAGATTCAGCGCTGAACCACCACTATTGTTTCGGTTGGTAGCACTGCCAGCGGTAGCACCTACATTTACCCCGGGATTCTGTCCGCCGCGAAAGTTCTGCGGAATGCTCCGGATCACCTCACCAAGATCCGTGAAGCCTTCTTGCTGAAACTGCTCCTCGCCCATCACGATCGTCGGCGATGGGGTAGTCCCTCCACGGATCCGGGTGCCTGTCACGGTCACCGTTTCCAGTTCCTCTACTTCGGCTTCCTTGACCTGTGTGGTTTTCGGATTGTCACGAGGAGCGGCTTTCGGCTCTGCCGCCGGCGCGGCGCCCTTCTTGATCACCACTGTCTTGTCGTTGACGCGCTCGGCTACCAGTCCGCTGCCCTCCAGCAGAAGCCGAAGCGCCTCTGTCGGCGTGTGGCTTCCGGTCAATCCGCTGCTGCGCTTGCCCTTCAGCAACTCGGGCGGATAGATCAGCTGGATGCGGCTTTCGGTGCCGAATCTGGAGAGCACTGTCTCCAGGTCGCCCCCCGCGATGCTGTATGTCTGCGCCTGGCCCTGCGCGTATGCCGTCGCCGGATACGTCATCGCGCCGCCCATCAGCAGGATCGCGTTGAGAATCGCAACCTGCAGTGTGTTCTTCCTCATGCCGTTCCCCGGGTTGTGTCAGTGGAGCGACGTTCTCAACCGCGCGAGCCGCACGATGACGTCGACGCCCATAAGACGGAACCACGGAATTCTTTCCCTACCCCCTGCCGAACCGCGGCAAGGGCGCAGGCTAGTCGCGCCGGTAAAGGACGATTTCATCGGCTGAAGGACGTTCGGCCCGCAACGACCAGCCGTGTTCCAGCGCCAGGATCAGCGAGTCCGGATCGTTGCCATAGAACTGGCCGCTGATCTGGAGATCGTTCAATGCCGGCTGGCCCAGACGGATCTTGGCGGTGTTGTAGCGGTTCATTTCCTCGGCCACCTCCTTCAGCGGGCGGCCACGGAACACCAGTTGGCCTTCGGTCCAGCCCCGTGCGACCTCCGGATCGAAGGCATGCTTGTTCCAGCGGCCGCCGGCATCGAAGTCCAGTTGTTCGCCCGGCGCCAGCGTTGCCACGCGCGGCTCGCCCGCAGCAGCAGCGGCGCTGACCTCGACCACGCCCTTCATCAGCATGACCTCGACGCCGCCGGTACGCCTGCGCACCTGAAACTCCGTGCCGACGGCGCGGACGGTCCCCAGGTCGGTATGCACCAGAAATGGCCGCCTGGGCTGCGGCGCCACCGTGAACTGCGCCTGGCCGCGTTCCAGCACCACTTCGCGGCGCAGGCGGCTGTAGCGCACGGCCAGCGCCGAGTCGGTATCCAGCAGGGCGACGGAACCATCGTCCAGCGTCAACGTGCGCCGCTCGCCGACAGCGGTGGCGTAGTGTTGCTCGGGTTCCGCGGGATTCCAGCTGCGCCAGCCGATCCCCAGCGCCAGCACCACGACTGCGACACCGGCCAATGACGTTGCCCAGCGCAGTGCGCCCCGCCGCCGGCGCCTGCGTTCCATCCGTTCGCGGGCCATCCTGGCCGCAGCCCGCAGGCGCGGATCGTCGCCGGCCTGCGCGGCCAGGTGGAACACACGCTCCACCTCTGCGTAGGCCGCCGCGTGCGCCGGGTCGGCGAGGCGCCAGCGTGCGCAAGCGGCGCGATCGGCCTTGCTGCAATCGTGCATCTGCAGGCGCATGAACCAGCGTTCGGCCTCATTGCGCTCGGTCTGTTGTCCTGATGTCGGCATCATGCCCATATCCCTATGACGTGACCGGGGCCGGTTTACCCAACTGCCTGCGCAGCGCGGCCAGGGCCTTGGTCATGTGTTTCTCCACCGCCTTGAGCGAAATCCCGCAGGTCTCGGCCACCTGGACGTAGGTCATGCCCTCGACCCGGTTGAGCAGGAAGATTTCCTGACAACGCGGCGACAGGGTCAGGATGACCTCGGCCACGGCCGCCAGTTCCTCCTGCTGGGCGAGGTGCTCGTCGTGCGCCGGTTCGTCCGTGGGCGCAGCATCCAACGCATCGTCAATCGTGACGTGCCCGGCGGCGTGATGGCTGCGGGCGTAGCGATGCTGGTCGTTGGCGACGTTGACGGCGATTCGGTACAGCAGCCGCTTCCAGGCTTCCGGGGGTTCGCTGTCGCGATAGCGGATCATCCGGATCAGGCTTTCCTGCACGGCATCCTGCGCATCCTCGTCCGTGGGCAGGCGAGTGATCAGGAACTTGAACAGCGCCTCGCGTTCGTCGCGCAGGAATGCCTCGAAACGCTCATCCAACGGCGACCCGGCGGCTTGCGCCACCGCATTGATCCAGGTTGGTTGCGTGCCGTTGCTCATCGGTCCCGATCCATCGCGCCCGCATCGGGCGCTACAGGGCAACTGCAGCACCGGAAAACGCGGGTTTATGGATCGATCATCGAGCGCACATCGCTACAAATCAAGCATTTGCGCGACTTCAGATGAAATTCGCGCATCCTGCTCCAGACAGGTAGGGTGAACTCGCTCGCGCCACGTCTTATAGGGTTGGATGAGGCAACAGCGCCGCTACGCGGGCTCCAATCGATAGTCCTGTCCCTCCAATCCGGTCACCCACGCGATCTCGCGCACGCGCCGGGCACCGCCCCGCCCTTCCAGGCAGACGACGAGGTCGATCGCCTCGGCGATCAGCGGACGCGGCACGGTGACCACGGCTTCCTGGATCAGTTGCTCGAAACGGAACAGGCCGCCGCGCGCCGAGTCGCCGTGGATCGAGGCGATGCCGCCCGGATGCCCGGTGCCCCAGGCCTTCAGCAGGTCCAGGGCCTCTGGCCCACGCACTTCGCCGACAATGATCCGGTCCGGCCGCAGCCGCAGGATCGAGCGCACCAGCCGCGCCATCGTCGCGACGCCCGGCTTGGTGCGCAGCGCCACATGGTCGTCGGACAGGGAGCGCAGTTCCACGGTGTCCTCCAGCACGATCACGCGGTCACGGGTCTCGGCGATCACCTCCAGCAACGCATTGATCAGCGTGGTCTTGCCGGTGGAGGTGCCACCGACGATCACGATGTTCTTGCGCTCCAGCACTGCGCTGCGAAGCAGGTCGGCCTGCGCCTGCGTCATCACGCCGTCGGCGACGTACTGGGGCAGCGGGATCACGCTGCGGGCATGCTTGCGGATGGCGAACGTCGGCGCCCGCGCCACCGGCGGCAGCAGGCCCTCGAAGCGTTCACCAGTTTCCGGCAACTCTGCCGACAGCACGGGATCGCCGGCGTGGACTTCCATGCGCACATGAGCGGCGACCAGCCGGATGATGCGCTCGGCGTCCTGCGGCGAGACGGTGACGCCGGTCGGCGCGCGTCCGCTGCGCAGCCTGTCCAGCCAGAGCGCGCCGTCTGGGTTGACCATGACCTCGATCACCTGCGGATCCTCCAGCGCGGCGGCGATGGCCGGCCCCATCGCGGTACGCAGCATGCGGATCTGGCGATCGGCGGCGATGGCGCTATCGGTCGGTTCGCTTAGCCCGGATCCGCGCACGAATCATCCTCCTGCGCGGGCGCGTCGAACGCCGATTCGTCCGGAGTGCATTCCTCGATCGCCTGGCGCACCCGCGTACCCCGCTGCAGGTGCAGCGCGAGCTGTTCGATGAATTGCTCGAAGCGCGCCCTGCCCTGCGCCCGTGCGGCGTCGACGTGCGCCTCGGGCAGCGGCGCGGTGACCGAGAGGTAGTGGCGGATGTGCAGCGCCAGCGTCTCGGTCAGGATCATCTGGTCGCGTTCCAGCCGGTCGAGCTGGCGCGAGAGCCGGTCCAGACGACGCGCGATGGCCGCCTCGCGGCGGTCGGCGTTGTCGGGCGACAGGAACGAGGCCAGCGACGCGGCGACGATGCTGGACTTGGACACACCGCGGGTGGCGGCCAGTTCGGCCAGGCGCCGCGCATGTTCGCGCTCGAGGAAGATGTTGAGGCGGCTGCGGCTCATAGCGGCAACCGCTCGTAGCGAAGATCGTCTGCGCGGTCGTCCGCAAGCTCCGCATCCGCCGCGTCGCCCGGGTCGTCGTCCGGCACGGCCGCGCGGTCGATGACGCAGCCCTCCCAGTCGTGCAGACGCGGCGCGGGCGCGTCGGCGTAGCCGCCGATTGATAGGTTGGCGGCCGGCAACACGCGTTCGGCCAGGTTGCGGTCGGCGAAGTACCGCAGCTTGCGGGCGCGCAGCGGTGGGTGCCCGGCCACCAGCACCAGTTCCTCGTCCGGCGGTAGCTGCATCACCTCGCCCGGCGTCAGCAGCGGCCGCGGCGCCGCCTGCTGAGACACGTTCACGTGCTCCAGCCACAGCGACATGCGGTCGCCGCCGTAGCTGCGGCTGGCGCGAACCTCGGTCGCCGTGCCCAGCGATTCCGACAGCCGTTTCGCGGTGCGCTCGTCGTTGGGCGCGAACGCGACGCGGACGTGGCAGTTGTCGAGGATGGCGTTGCTCTGGCCGTAGGCCTGTTCGATCTGGTTGAGCGACTGCGCGATCAGCAGCGCCCGCATCCGGTAGCCGGCCATGAACGCCAGGGCCTCCTCGAAGAAGTCCAACCGGCCGAGCGCAGGAAATTCGTCCAGCACCCATAGCAATCGATGCTGCCCGTCGATATCCGCGGCACGTGCCCACCGCTGCCACCAGCGCCGCGGCGCGGCTTCCACCGGCGGCAGGGTCTCGGTCAGGCGCCGGCCAATCTGGTTGAGCAGCAGGCGCACCAACGGGCGCGTGCGCGAGATGTCCGACGGCGGCACCACCAGGTACAGCGAGACCGGCAGGCTGGCCGACATCAGGTCGGCGATGCGCCAGTCGCAGCGGGAGGTGACGGCGGCGACGGTGGGGTCGTGGTACAGGCCGAGGAAGCTCATCGCGGTGGACAGCACACCGGAGCGTTCATTGGCGCTGCGGTTGAGCATCTCGCGTGCCGCCGACGCGACGACCGGATGCGGCCGGTCGCCCAGGTGCGGGGTGCGCATCATCGCGGCGAAGGTGCGCTCGATCGGGCGCGCCGGATCGGACAGGAAGTCGGCGACGCCGGGCAGGCTCTTGTCCGGCTCGGCGTAGAGCACGTGTAGGATGGCACCGACCAGCAGTGCGTGCGAGGTCTTCTCCCAGTGGTTGCGCCGCTCCAGCGCACCCTCCGGATCCACCAGCAGGTCGGCGATGTTCTGCACGTCGCGCACCTCCTGCGCGCCGCGGCGGACTTCCAGCAGCGGGTTGTACGCTGCCGAGCGCGGGTCCGTGGGATTGAAGTAGAGGCAGTGGGAGAAGCGCGCGCGCCAGCCGGACGTGAGCTGCCAGTGCTCGCCCTTGATGTCGTGTATGACCGTCGAGCGCGGCCAGGTCAGCAGCGTCGGCACCACCAGACCCGCACCCTTGCCGGATCGTGTCGGCGCGATGGCGGCCACGTGTTCCGGGCCGTCGTGACGCAGGTATTCGCCGCCCAATTTGCCGAGGAAGATGCCCGAGCGCGAGAGCAGTCCGGCCTCCTTCGCGTCGACCTTCGTCGCCCAACGCGCAGTGCCGTAGGTGGTTGGCGGTGCCTGCCGACCACTCCAGGCGCGACCGGCCAACGCCACCGCGGTGGCCAGCATGCCGCCGCCGGCCGCGATCAGTCCGCCGAGGTTGAAAGTACGCGGCGCCAGCGCGTCGAAGGCCAGCCACCACGGGAACAACTGCCAGGGCGGGTAAACCGGGATGCCGTTCACCACGAACCACGGTGACCCGAGGCGCGGGGCGTATCGAAGCGTATGCGCCACCCATTGCGTCGCCAGCCACAGGCTCGCCAGCACGATTGCCGCGACCAGCATTCCGTGGATCCATCGCTTGCTTCCCGACATTGCGCACCTCGGCTCCCAACTCGCGAGCCTTGGCATCCTTGGGGTCTGCGCCGTTCCTGTGGATGGAGAAACCACCAGTGTCCCGCCTCCTCCGGCTTTCCCCATAAGACGGTGCGAGCGTGGATTTTCCCTATCCGTGCGCGCTACCGACCAATCTGCGGTGTGCGCTGGATCACAGCCAGGACGCGGTGAGGCGCCCGCGGCATCTGACGAATGGTCACCTGCGCTCCGCGCGCATAGCGCGACAGGTCCACGCGATTGCCGAGATCGACGTAATGCGCGCGACCATCCGCGCCCGCGACGATGAGGTAGCCTCGCTCGTGCAGTTCGTCGCTCAGGCCGCTGGCTAGGATCTTTCCCCGCAGAGTGCGCCCGCTCGCCGGATCCCAGATCGCGTGCTCCTGCTGCTGGGCGCCGAGCTTGCGTTGCATCGTGCGGATGATGTCGCCGCGCTCGCCCATCGTCCGCAGGGTGCGTTCGGAATCCGGATGCAGCGACCAGGCGGCGCCGCGCTGGCGCTCGGCGAGCCCCAGTTTGGCCAGATGGTCCAGGCGCCCGATCAGCTTGGCCCGGTGCCGGCGCTTGCCGAGGTCGCCGGGCACGTCGCGCAGGTTGACGATGCCGTTCTGGGCGCTGCCGGTGAGCGCGCGGTCCAACGCAGTCCACCGGTTCTGCTGCACTTCGCGTCCGAGCTGCCGTTCGATCTCGCGCTGCGTGCGCGGCCCCAGCCAGTCGGTCGCCAACTCCGCGGCGCGCAGGCGCATGCCGTGGCTGATGTACTCGCGGGCGATGATGAGGTCCGCGCCCAGTTCGTCCTTGCCGCGCAGGACGATGTGCGTATGTGGATCGTCGGTATCCCAGTGGTCCACGGCCACCCAGTCCAGCCTGGTGCCGAGGTCGCGTTCGACCTGCGCCATGTGCGCGCGGGTGAAGGCGGTCAGGTCGCCGATCTCGTTGCCGTCGTCCGGCGAGAGGATGAACCGGAACTGGTGGCGGTCGCCGCGGCCGCGCTGCTCGAAGGTGTTGCCGTCGGCGCGGTCCGTCTCCGGACCGTAGAGTTGGCCACGGCCACCCTCGCGGGTCACGCCGTCGCGTTCGATGTAGCGCAGGTGCTTCTGCGTGGAGCGCCCTCCGGCGTGTTTCAGCACCACCAGCCGCGCCTTGACGATGGCGAGGCGCGAGCACGGGCCGAGCGACTGCCCGGCCAAGCGCGCAGCGACGTGGCCCCGGCCGCGACCCGCGCCTGCGCGCGCACCGGCGGATGTCAGCAGCCGCTGCGGGGAGCGCCCGGCCTTGGAGGTCGCCTTGAGAACTTGGCTGATGAAGCGCGGCGTACGCCCAGAGCCGTGGTCTCGCGGCGGCGCCGGACGCGCGCGGAAATACTCGTCCTCGCGGTCAGCCACGCTCGTACCGACTCTTATTCTTCCCATTCTCCGCGGACACGCATCGCGCAATCAGATTCGGATACGAAATCAGTACTCCTTACCGCCGTCGAAGGGAACCAACTCCAGCGTAGACGCCAGTGTTTGTCCATCGTCAGGCCCGCTTCTCAGATGCACGGGCTGCATTCAGCGGTTCGAAGTTCGCCCTGCCTTAGCAACGGACAGGGAATGTCAGGCTCCTCCTATCAAACTTCTCCGGCACTGGTGGCGGGGCTCTCCAACATTCCGAATCCACCGATGGTATTGCTATGCCGGCATGACGAACGGAGTCGGCCAATCAATTCCACGCAGCCTGCGACGCACTTTCTTTCCCCATACAGGGTCTACGCCGATCGCGAATGCGGCGAGTCCGAAGAGATGATTTTGAAGGCCGACGACGGAGTCGAATCCTCGCGCTTGCGCGTGCTGAGCCGGTCCGAGTCGCTCTAGAAAGTGGAGGTGCATCCTCATCCGATCGCGAAACTCGCGCGTCAATCGTGGCTGCTCGCCATCGACGAGCAGCCCCAGCACAAGCTTCCTCGCGCCAGGCGGGATGACGCGGGTCTTGGTACGGTTCGGGTACAGGCCGAACGGAAGCATCGCCTCGTAACACCCACCGATCACGCTCATGGCGCGTTGGCGCGAGAACTCGCGACCGTGGAACGACAAGGTCATATCGTCCGCATAGCGGGTGTAGCGCAGGCCCTCGCGCTGTGCGATCTCGCTCATGGCCCCATCCAGGTCGCGCGCCGCCAGATTGGCGAGTATCGGGCTCGTTGGCGCGCCTTGCGGAAGGTGGCCGAAACGCTCGTTCCCATATGTAGGTATCGCGAAATGCTGGCCTTTCTTCAGCCGCCGGACGTTGCCGGTGGGCCGCAGTCTGGTGCAGATCCGCGCCATCTCGAACGCGACGAGCGGTTGGTAGCCCAGGTCCAGGAACGCCGAATACACTGCCGGCTCCAGTATGGAATCGAAGAAGTTGGTGATATCTAGCTTGATCAGCCAACTCGCCTGGCAGTGCGGCGCCGCCGCCCCTGAGATGGAGCAATCCTTGCCATAGGCCTTGCTGGACGGGTGCGCAGACGCATGGATCAGGATGTTGTGGTGGATCCAGCGTTGCGCACGGAGCAGCAGCGGTGTCGGCACGCATATGTGGCGCTTGCGATCTCCGTGACCGCGATGCTCGCGTCTCAACGCGAACACTTTGTAGGGATCCAGTTCCTTGTCCCTTGTCACCACTCCTCTCAGGAAGGGGTAGGGCACGTCGGTCAGGTGCGCCAGATGTCCGAGCGTCAGCACGACAGCGGCCTTGGGCGTGCGCGCCTGCAGGATCTGGGTGGTCTTCCGGATCGCGTCTTCGATCTGTGTGGGCATCGCCAAGGCCGCTGAAGGGAGCGCTGGGAGCCCGGGTCGGCGTCTACCTTTGGGCCCGCCCTGGCGGGCCATCGCCGCTAGCACTGCGAGCCACCACAGCGTGATCGCGGTGATGTCCCTCCAGCACTGCGGAAGCTCTTTCGAAGGGTCGCGGAAATCCGCACCCCGGAACTCGGAGACCGAGTTCGACCCTTGGAGTTTCCTCCACGGACACTAGACGCGCGACACCGGGCTCCTCAGCTGTTTCGGATGATACCCGACCGGGTTGCCGGCAGCGATGGGCTTCGGCCCGGGCCGTGGTGGCCGCGACAGGTCGCGCAGCAAGCCGTGGCCCTGCGGCGTCAACCGGCATTGGGGGTCGGCGAGACCGTCTGCCTGGATCCTTTCAAGCGCCTGTCCCAGGTCCTGCACGGACAGCCCCGTTGTGCCGGCCAGTTCGCTAATATCCCGCCGTCCCTGTCGCAGTGCGGCCAGCACTATTACTCCATTCTGCCGTGACTCGTCGCTGCGGCGGAAGGGCTTGCTTTGCGCAATTCCGGAAAACTTCAGTGCTTCCAATGCCAGCCGCACACGATCCTGCCTGCGCATGCGCAGACCCTGCGTGAAAACATCGCGCGTGCGACGAGCGGGAAACAGCGGGAACCAGGGATCCGACTTGCGCTTGCTCTCCTCGATGAAGATCGCGGGTGCGTTATTCGGGCAGGAGTGCTCGAATGCCATCAGGACTTCGGCATCGCCAAAACCCAGTGCTCGCTTGGCCGAGGGAGAACGGCGCCGGCACAGCCCGCGCACCGCTTCCCGTTTGCTGCCCTTGAAGGCGGTGGCAATGGTCGGACAACCGGAAACCACGATAAGGTCTGGTTTCGTGCGTAGCGACCGCACCAGCTTGGCGCCCCGCTTGGTGGCGCTGAACGCCACGATGCAGAACCGGATCAGGCCAAGGTTGTGCCACGCCCGAATCGTACGCACTCGCCAAAGGCTCTGCAGCATCGAACGGACACGTGTTGCCGAGCCAATGAAGTCGGTCAGGATCACCACGCGACGCACTTGGCTCTTCCTCATCTCCTCTGCCGAAGGATGCACGAGCAAGCGTCCGTGACTTCCACGTGCCGCACCGGTTGCAATCGTGGCGAGAATGCCCTCGCTGCCGACCTCTTGCTGATCCCTGCGGGGGGCATCCACTGGCGCCAGAGCGGCGCCCTTCGCCCTGAGCCGGGACTTCTTGTCTCCGGGCATCTTCACCTTGGCTTCCTTGTACATCTTGGCAGGCGCAGTGACACGGTATGAGTAGGTCACCGGCTTGCCGACATTCGCATGCCCGTTGCTCGTTCGCGCTGGACACGTTACGCGCTTGACGATGCTCCGCTTCGGAATCGCCCGCTCCACAAAAACGGCGACAACCTCATTCTTCGCGAGATCGAGCAGGGCTTGGCTGAGGCCGGTGTCCAATTCGCTGTGCGTGACCAGCCTGAACTTACCGAGCATCTCGCGCGCCAGCACATGCTCGCGTTCGTCGCGAAACTGCTGCAGCCACAAGGACGCTGCGGAGGTGCCAAGCAAGCTCATGCAGACACGGGCCGTGGAAAGTCGCAACAGCCTGCCGCAGCGGCGGGGAGCGAGTCAAACGTCCCGTTGCGATCCTCACCCTCGGCATTCCATTGCATTCGCACCGACACCGACGCGCGGCCACCAGCGTGGGGAACCCCGCCGGATCGGTCGCTTGGCTGCACCAGCGTATACAGGCGCGAGCGGCACGCAGCAATTCCCGCGCGATGAGGGACTTAGACGACGCGACAGCACGCACCTTGAATGCTACGTGCCGCGACAAACCCAACCCGGACAAGCACTTGTCCCCGCGGCCGTGCCGCCTCCTTCTATCTTGCCTGCCACCTCCAACGCACAAGTCCCCCGATACCAAGACAGATTCACGGTTGCACATGCGAGGCCTCCCCTCGTGGACGCGCGTGTCGCAAGGGAACGAACAGACGCGAATGGGGCGACGCAGGCGTTTCGCCGTGCGCCGTGCGGTTCGGGTGAGTGATCGCGAACAAGCTGTCCCCTGCCGCATCGGGCGAATCTGCAGCGTGTGACGCACCGTCCAAGCCCGCCGCCGCGGAGACCTGCACGAGATAGCGCCGTGTCTCCATCGGCAGCGGGGCCGCATGCAGTACGTGCGCGGTGTAGCGGCCGGGGCCAGCGTGGTAGGCGGCGAAGGCGCCGGGCACGCCGAAACGATCGGCCATCTCGCGCAGGTAGGCGGCGCCGGCGAGGATGTTCTCGCGCGGATCGTGTGGGTCGTCGCCGAAGCCGTGGCGCCGGCGCAGTTCGGCCCATGTCGCCGGCATGATCTGCATCAACCCCATCGCGCCTGCGTGCGAAACGATCGGGCGGCCATTGAGGTGCGTACAGCCCGCGCTCTCGGCACGCATCACCGCGCGAACCCACGGTTCCGGTACCGCGTAGCGCTGCGAGGCCTCGGCGATGTGCGGCGCCCACTGCGCGAGGCCGCAGCCGTGCGCGGGCGCGGCAACGGCCGCCGTCAGCAGCACGGCGCAGGCGAGATGCCTCACCAGGTCCACAACGGCACCGCTTCGCCGAGGATCGCATCGCGCCCGACCGGCCCGAAGTAGCGGCTGTCGAACGAGGCCGGGTGCCCGGATGCAATTAGGAACACCTCGTCCGGCGCCAGCGTGCGGCAGCCAGGCCAAGCCGCCAGCGGCCGGCCGGCGCCGTCGCGTTCGCGCACCAGGGCGACGACGCGGTCGTCAATACGGACGAGTCCGTCGCGCACGCAGGCGTGCTGATCGCCGACCGCGCCGATCCGCTTGAGGATCGGCAGGTGCAGCGGCAGGTAGCCGCGCCGGTGCGCCAGGTGCGCGGCGTCGGCCGGCAGCCGGGCGAAGACCGGCGTGCCCGGCCGCCCGTCGCGCAGCGGCCACCAGGCATACCAGCCGCGCGGCGCGCTGTCGCTGGGGTTGTAGACCAGCCGTGCCGGCCACAGCGCGCAGGCGGCGACGCCGATCAGCAGCACCGCGGCCGCCGCCACACCCAGCAGCCGGCGTTGCCGGCGCGTCACGACAGCAGGCTCCGGCGCAGCGTCGCGGCCGCGTGCTCGGCGGCGGTGTAGACCGGCAGCGCGGCGCCGGCGACAAGGCGCTGGTGCAGAACGCGCCAGTAGTCTTCGCTCACCTCTTCCGGCGGGATGCGCTGGGCTTCGATCGCGGCGATCGCGCTCAGCGCCTGCGCGGTCTTCGACGCGGTGGTGGCGTGCAGCAGCAGCTGTGCGCCCGGGGCGATACCCGGCAGGCAGACCACGCGCTCGCCGGGGCCGGCGGCGCGCAGCACGGCAAGCCGCTGCCGGCCGTCGCCACCGTGTTCGACGCGGGCGAAGACCGCGCCGGGCGGGAAGTAGACGCAGCGCGACCGATCCTCCGGCGCGTCCTCCCACAGCGACCGGCCGAAGCGCAGCCACGCCGACGCGCAATCCGGCACGCAAGTCAGCGCGACGCGGGTCAGCGGCGTCATGACGCGTCCCTGCCCTCGCCGTACTCGCGTTCGAGCAAGACCCGCAGCATCTCCGCGACGGTGAGGCCGCGCTGGAAGGCGATGACCTTGATCCGGCTGCGCAGCGCCGGGGTGACGTCGATGGTCATGCGCGCGGTGAAGCCGTCGTTGCGGCCGCTGCCGCGCACCCAGGCGTCCGCGCTGGCCTCGCGCGAGGGCCGCGGCCCGAGGCCGATGCGGCGCGCGCTCATCGCAGCCACCCGCGCACTTCATCGCCGAAGCGGGCGATCTCCTGCGCGGCCGGGCAGGCGTCGTCGATCTCGTCGACGAGCTGCCCGAGCGCGGCGGCTTCAGCGAACACCACGCGCTGGCTGACGGTCGAGGCCAGCACCGGCATCGCCTGCGGCGTGGTGTCCTGTTCGAGCGCCTGGCGCACTTCGCGCCCGATCAGCGTGCGCACGACGCAGCGGTTGACGATGAAGGCCGCCTTCAGCCACGGCTTGAACAGACGCGCCTCGTTGACCAGAGCGACGATCTCGCTGGAGGCCCACACGTCGTAGGGCGAGGGTTGCACCGGCACGAGCACCAGATCGGCGGCGAGGATCGCAGAACGCGCCAGCGCGGTGACGCGCGGCGGGCCGTCGATGACGACGTGGTCGGCGCGGCGTGCCAGTTCCGGCACTTCCTCGTGTAGCGTTTCGCGCGCGAGACCGATCACGCCGAAGCGCCTGCGCCGGCCGCCGTGGCTGCGCTTCTGCGCCCAGTCCAGCGCGGAGCCCTGCGGATCGGCGTCGATGACGACGACCTGCTTGCCGCCGTTGCCGAGTTCGCCAGCGAGATGAGTGGCGAGCGTGGTCTTGCCCACGCCGCCCTTCTGGTTGAGCAGCGCGACGATCATCGCCGTCTTCCTCCGCGGTTGCGGTGGAATCGGATTGGATGCGCCGTCGATCTGTCGCGTGGACGCAGTTGTCCACTGTCGCGGCGGACGCCTACCACCGTTATGCTTTTAAGCGTTAGAGCGTTACGGGCTGCGCAAGTGTGCGTGCGCGCTGGCGTTTTCGCGCGTTCGCACGTGTGATAGCACGAGGATTCCACGTGTGATGGCACGTGATTCGGCACGTGTGATGGCACGACGATGTTCACAGGCTTTCCCGACGTTGCCCACAGTGCCGCGGCGGCACGCGTCCTGCGGACGGCACGCGACGGAACAGGAGCGTTTCGTTCGTCATGCGATCGCGCTCCACGTGGAGCACGTAGCCGGGCAGCGGTTGGCGCTTCGCGATCCGCCGCAACCAGAGCGCGAAGTCGGCAGAGTCCATCTGGCTGCCGGACTTGGCGTGCAAGTGGCGGAAGTCGAAGCGCCAGCCGGCGCGCTGCGAGCCGCCGTGCTTGCGCACCAGCCGGTACAGCCAACGCTCGATGCCGCCTGAAAGCCGGAAGTACGCCGGGTCGATGGTCAGCACCAGTGCGCGCTCGACGACGCCGGTGTAGAACCAGTCCGGCAGGATCAGTTCGACGCCAAGCGGCCGGCCGCTGCGGTCGGCGCGCTCCTTCCACTCGTTGAGCCAGGAGAAGCGGTGCAGACGCGGCCCGGTATTCTCGCGGATCGAGGTCGCCACGCTGGTGGATTGCAGGCGGTCGAAGGCGGCGCGCAGCCGCTGGTAGTCGCGCAGCGACGTGCCACGACCGACGAAGCGCAGGATCTCGTAGGGCGTGGTGACGATCCGGCGCGAGGTCGGCAGGCCGGCGTCGCGCGCCTGCATCCACTGCGAAGCTGCCCAGATCAGCACGTCCGCGTCCCAGATCGTGGCGATGCCGTGTTCGACTGTGCCCTCCACGCGCACCGTCACGCCGCCGCTGCGGAAGTCGATCGGCCGCGTGCGCCGCGACTTCGCCAGCGAGAAGAACGGCCAGGCCATCAGATCCTGCGCGTCGCGCGGCGCGAAGTCGCCGGGCAACGCGCGGAACCGCGCCAGCGGTGTGTGGTCGCGTTCTCTGGACACCGCGCACGCTCAACGCACCGGGTAGTTGGGATCTGAAGTCGATTCGCAGGTGCGCGCGACCGACCAAGCCTCAAGGTCGGCGACCGCGTACAACACGCGGCGTCCGAACTTGCGGAACGGCGGCCCGCCGCCGATCACGCGCTGCTTCTCCAGCGTGCGCGGCGAGAGCTTGAGCCAGGCGGCTGCCTCGGCATTGGTCAGATAGCGCGGTGCGCTCTCGGGGGCGGTCGATGCCATCGCGGCGTGCTCCGTCGGCGGCAGGCGCAAGGCTGCCGGTACAGGGCACGGTCGCCGCGTGCAGCGGTGCGGCGAAGGGAGAATCGGCGCGTGCGCGCGGCCCTCCGCGTAGTCAGTCCAACAAGGTGCGGTACTGCCCTTCCATCAATGCGCGGCCGCGCTGGATCAGGTAGCGCAGCTGCGCACGCAGCTCGCTGTCGGCCGTCCAGTTCCCAGCCACGCGCGCCTCGCCGAACACGGCGTTGGCGATCTCCCGCTGCGGTGCGCCGGCGACCGCGCCGTCCAGCGCCTGCAAGGCGCGGGCATGCACGATCGCGCTGCGCGACGGTCGCGAGATCGAGGCGCGAGTGCCTACACGCGGCCGGCGCAGCAGGCCGAACGCGAGGTCGAGCATGGCGTGCGCCCGCTGTACTTTCGCGCCGACCGACACCGCGCAGGCGAAGCGGTCTCCATCGCACAGTGCCTCGGACAACAGCAGGCCAACCACCTCATTTCCGGCACGGACGTGAAGACGTAAATCCGTATCGTCGGCTGTCAGTAGCTTGCTTCCGGGGATCGCCCAGAGGTCGAAATGGGCCGCGGCCGGATCGTCGTCCGGCACCAGTCGCGTCCATCGACCATGCCGGCGATGCCAGATCGGCCGCGCATCGCGCGCATCAAGCGTCGGGTCTTCCGGGAAAGGACAACCCCCAGTGCGCGACGTCGCCCGTGCCGTGCACGGCACGCGACCAGTCGGCGCGGTAGTGGGGATTGCGGCGCAGGAATTCCCACGCCAGGCCCGGTCCCTTCAGGTGCAGCACATACAGGTAGGCAGCCGAGGGCTGCCAGGCGGTGTCATCCGTCATGGCGCGATTCCCACGGGATCAAACTTGGCGAGTATCGCGGCTCGCGAGGCGTGCACGATGAATCGAATGGGAACCGGCCGGAAAGTGCAAGTTGCAGACGTGCCGGCTGCGGCACGCCTGAAATGCACTACTTGCTGAAAAGCGTAACGACGTAATTGCGGCAATGCGCCGTGCCGTGATTACGGTTGAATCGCACCTGCGTCGCGCGCCTCTCGCAGATAGATGCTGAGCGGTTGGCGGGCTGCAAAGTCGATATCGCAGCGGATCTGATCGCCGGCAACGCTGGCAAGGTCCGACAGGCGCACGTAGTCCAGCGTTGGTGTCCCCAGGCCGAGGTCACACAGGCCGTACGCAAGATCCGGATCATCGGGATCGAGCTCGGTCAGCAGCCACGAAGCCGGACCATCGACGACGAACAGCCGGACCACGGGGTACGGGTCGTGGTCTTCATCGTTGGCTGTACGTGCGCCGTTGGCCAGCAATCGGGCACGCAACTGGCTGGATATCAGATTCACGTCGTCGTTCGCGGATTCAACCCGTCCCCCCAACAGCTTACGCAAAGCCGTCGATCCGGCTTTGCGGTTCCGCGGCATTTCACCATTCCGCCATGACGGCTGTACGGCAAGATCCCCGGGCGCCGGTCCCTGACCGCGCGCAGGCATCTTCCGGAAATTTCTCCGGCATGGGAAGCAACGGCTGTCCAGATGGCGCAAGAATCAGGGCCGTGCGCAACAGCCGAATAGCGCCCGACCGTCAGTCGGCCGTGTGCTGGCGACGGACTGTTGAACACTATAGATTGTAGCCCTATAGGACGCAAGCGGTTGTCATTCTGGGATTTGGCGGACTCCCAGAATGAAGGCGAAACCCTCCCTGCCCGCGGCGCTCAAGACCATCCGCAAGGCCCGCGGCCTGAGCCAGGAAGCGTTCTCGGACGTGTCCAGCCGCACCTACATGAGTTCGCTGGAGCGGGGGTTGAAGAGCCCGACGTTGAACAAGCTCGAAGAACTGTGCGAGGTGATGGGGGTGCATCCATTGACGCTGTTGACCTTGGCGTATGCGGGCTGCGACTCGCAGAAGACAGATCAGGTCCTGCAGTCGGTCGGAAGGGAATTGGACGCCATCTTGAGCGAGACCGGCGAATGACTGATTCACCCCAAGGGGATCCATCCCAAGTAGCGCACCAGGACGACGGCATATGCCGCATCCTTGCCTTGGACGGCGGCGGCGCGAAAGGCTTCTACACGCTCGGCGTGCTCAAGGAAATCGAGGCCATGCTTGGGTGCCCGCTCCACCAGCGATTCGATCTGGTCTTCGGGACTAGCACGGGAGCGATCATCGCCGCATTGATCGCGCTTGGCTACGAAATAGATCCGATCCACGATCTCTACAAATCGCACGTTCCGAACATCATGGCGCGCAAAGGGGCTGCCGCCAAAACTGCGGCGTTGCAGAATTTGGCCGGAGAGGTGTTCGGCGACAAGACCTTCGACGATGTACTGACTGGTATCGGCATAGTCGCAACGCGCTGGGCCACCGAGAAGCCGATGATCTTCAAGGCTAGCGTTGCCCAAGCGCACGGCCGCAAGGCGACGTTCAAGCCAGGCTTCGGCGTGAGCATCGCGGATGCCGTTCAAGCGTCGTGTTCCGCCTATCCCTTCTTCGAACGAAAGATCGTCACGACCTCCGACGGAAACAGAATCGAGTTGATAGATGGCGGCTACTGCGCGAACAACCCGACGCTTTTTGCGATCGCTGATGCAACGGCTGCGCTGAACAAGGAAAGAAAGGATATCCGCGTCGTGAACGTCGGCGTCGGCATCTATCCGGAGCCGAAACCTGGTCTGCTGATGAAGATCGCGAAGAAGTGGCTCGCGGTTCAGTTGTTGCAAAAGACCCTGGAGATCAATACGCAGTCGCTGGATCAACTGCGCGAAGTATTGTTCAAGGATGTTGCGACAATCCGGATAAGCGACACCTTCGAGCGCCCTGAAATGGCAACGGACCTCATGGAACACGACCTGGACAAACTGAACATGCTTCGCCAATGCGGCAGCGAGTCGTTCGCTGCCCGCGAAACGCAACTGAAAGAACTCCTCCTCTGAGAGAACCTAGGAACATGGGGATTCCTGAAAATCAACTCGACACCTGGTCCCATCAAGGTTCGGTCACGCAATCCGCGGCTACGTACAACGCGATCAAGAGCGCTTTGGAATCTACAAACGCCGTATACCACGCCAATAACTTCAAGGTCTTCCTTCAAGGGTCGTACGGTAACGACACCAATATCTATACTGAAAGTGATGTAGACGTCGTCATCCAGCTCGACGACGTCTACTTCAGCGACGTGACCTCACTGCCGCCGGCCGACAAGGAGGCCTACGACCGGACTTTTGTTCCAGCGACCTATTCCTACGACCAATACAGGAACGATGTAGTCAACGCCCTTACCAGTCGATTTGGCGCCGACGTCACGAACGGTCATAAAGCTATCGCCGTAGCGGCGAACGGCAACCGACGCAAAGCCGACGTCATCGCGGCAATGCAATTCCGTCGATACTGGAAGTTCAGAAGCACCTATGACTCGTCTTACGATGAGGGAATCTGCTTTTTCACTTCCGACGGCCAGCAGATCGTCAACTACCCCAAGCAGCACTCTGAAAACCTGACCATCAAGCACCAAGCCAGCAACGGTTGGCTGAAGCCGATGATCCGCGTATTGAAGAACATGCGAAGGAAGCTGGTCGCCGATGGCGTCCTGAACGCGAGCGTGGCACCTTCGTACTATCTCGAAGGACTTCTCTACAACGTACCTTCCGGCAAGTTCGGACTGAGCTACGAGGACAGCTTTGTCAACGCGATCAACTGGATACAGTCCGAGGCCGACGAGAGCAAGCTGGTTTGCGCGAACGAACAGTATTACTTGCTCTGGGAAGGAACCCCCACCTCGTGGGAACCGTCCAACGCTGAGGCGCTCCTCCAGGCCGTCATCCAGCAATGGAATGAATGGTGATCCCCCAGGCATTCCACCTGAGCGGCTTCACGACTGTCCGATCCGATTCGCGAAGAGGCTGAAGCATGAAAGGACGCACGATCTACCTCTTCATGTGGGGTTATCAGGACAGCTACAGGATCAGTCTTCAAGGCTTGGCCAGAGGTGTCCTCTCAAAACTCGGAGTAGTGGACGACGCCTACGTGCTGCTTGTAGGCGCCCGTGCGCCTGGGAGCAATAACCCCAACCCGGTCTGCGTCGAGCCGGAAGACGGCCAATGGCCGCTGTCGCTCTTCGACGGCTTACTCGACGAAGTGGAGTCGAAATACAAAGGGCATCACCTACAGTCCGTATTCTACGGCGACGCCCCCAGCATGAACGACAAGCCCGAGTGGATTCGGCGCGACGCGGCGCGAATGGCGGTTGCCGATGCGCTGGAGCCCTATGACAAGGCCAACGAGGTAGCGTCATTCTGCGGCGAGCCAAGGCGCATCGGAGACTACTACGTCACCCCGGTCATACAGGTCCCAACGGCGACCTTCGCCCAGTTTCCGCCTTTATCGCCGCGACCAGCGGGAGCATTCGAAAGAGGTTATGGATACCGCAGCCTGATCCATGCGGCGATCTATGCCGTGCTCGAAGAAGCAACGGGGAAGCTTCAGGACCCAGAACCCGGGCGCTTTTTCCATGACGGCGTGAGGAACGCGGAGGAAATTGTCCGTGTAGCGGCAGAGAAGTTCATGCACACGCCGGGTTTATCGATCGACCGGCAGTACATCCATACCGATCTGTTCAAGATTCTAAATCTCGTCTCCTCTCTTCTCTACGAAGGATCGAAAGGAATCGGCGACCTCGTAATCGTCGATCCCACGAACACGGCGGTCGACTTTGCCCTGAAATTCGCCAGTCCAGTGCCGCTCCGCGAACCACGCTGGATTAGGAAAGTCCTGCAGATGGCCGCCACCGGCGTCGGGATCATCGCGGATCACCAGAATATCTACGGCCTAGGCAGACTAAAGGAATCCCACAATCCTGCAGAACAAGATGCGTTTATCGTCTCCTTCGTTGACCACTATCACTGGGAGCTGCGTTGCGGCGACCAAATGCTGATACGAAGCCACTATGGCGTACCCAGACTCCCGCAGGAACCCATCGACAGGAAGGCCTTTCTCAGCAGCTACGCGCGGATCTTCCCGCGATCCCTGCCAGAAGACGGACTGCGTGCATGGAGTCTACTGAATGCACAGACTCGCCTGGAGCATGGCAGCATGGTTGTGTTCGCAGAAGACGCGGCTAACGAGGCAAAGCGACTCGGCAGGCAAGGCACGCCGATCATGCCAATCATTCTTACCGAAGAGTTGCTTCGAAGCGTCAGCGGCATCGATGGAACGATACTCGTCGATCCCAGCGGGTACTGCCACGCTATCGGCGTGATCTTGGACGGAGAGGCGAACGAGGAGTGCATGCCATCAAGAGGGTCCCGATACAATTCCGGAGTAAGGTACGTGGGCTCCGGCGGCAGAAAAAGACTGGCGATCATTGTTTCGGATGACCGCACCATCGACGTTATTCCCGCGCTGAGACGATTGGTCAGTCGGACATTGATCGAACGACACGTCGCCACCCTCGAATCTGCAACACTCGACAACTATCACGATTCCAGGAACTGGCTTGATAAGCACCGCTTCTACGTCAATTCCGGGCAGTGCGAACGGATCAACGCAGTGCTTTCCCGCTTGGACAATCTCCCGAAGGAGGCAGGCCTGCTCTACTTCGAAACCGAGAGGTTCGAAACTCACCCCGAAATGGAAGAAAGCTACCTGAGCGACTAGCAATTCGGCCCAAGGGCGATTTGATTCAGCGGTGAACACTCGCCATCCACGCACGAGAAGACGCGGGCCGGTTCGCCGGCCCGCGTCCTCGAGACCACCTCACTCAGCGGAGATGATCAGCGTTGGCGGCAACCAGCCGGTTTTCGCCAGTAGGTTTCCCGCCGATTCGGCCAGTACGTCGCGCTTAAGCTTGGCGAACGCGGGGCCGCCGTGGCCGTACTGGCCGAGGATCGCCAGCGTGTCGGTCTTGCGCAGGCGCTTGAAGTAGCCGGCGTTCGGCGTCCAGTGCGCGGTCATGTCCAACTGCAATGCCGACAGAAGCGGCATCGCCGGCTGCGAATCGCTGTGATCCTGCGCCGCGCTGAAACTGCGCGCCGCACAGTAGGCCAGCAGCGACAGGATGCGGTGGTCGTCGGCCTGCTGGCACCACGTCCACAGCGCGTCGGGTTCGGTCGGCAGCAGGCGTTCCCATGCGGCGTGCCACTTCGCCGCCGCCGCTTCGGCAGCGCTGCCGGCCAGCGTCTCCGACGCGCCGACGTCGGCGTGGTCGGTCACGGCGACGTCGAGGCCATGCCCGCCGCTGCGGGATTTGCGCAGCGCCAGCACCAACTGGAACGCGAGCGCGCGCATCGCCAGCGGAATATTGTTCGCCAGCGCCTGCTGCGCGACCACCGTCAGGAACGCCGACAGGTCGCGGCGCACGGTGCGCGGGTCGCCGCCCGCGCCCTTGTCGCCAACCCCGTCCACTTCGCCGCCCTGTCCGGCCTTGCGTGCGACCTTGGCCGCCGCGCGCTTGTCCTCGGGCCGGATGAGGCCGTCGAGAACCTGCACGTGGCCGCGATGGTCGAGCGCGACCACTGCGCCGGCCAGCGCCGCCGCGTCCGGGTCGGGTGCGATCAGCCCGCGCTCGATGGCCGCGATCTGTTCCTGCAGCGCCTCGCACTTCGCGCAGGCCCGCGTCCACGGCGGACTGTCCTCGTCACCGTCGGCCTCCGCTTCCGCCGCCTCGGCCTGCTGCTCGGCGGCGGCCAGCCGCGCGCGCAACTGCGCCAGCTTCTTCTCGGTCTTGGCGTCCGGCGTTTGCCGGATGCTGGGCACCTTTCCGAACTGCGCGCGCGTCTCGTAATCGAGCGTGCCGGCGACCACCTGCACCCACGGGCGTTGCTTGCGCAGCTTGGCGACGGCCTTCTCCAGTTTCGCGTTGGCCAGCCGGTCGAGCAGCGCGGCATCCTCGAAGTAGTCGGTGGCATCGTTGCCGAACAGGTCGCGGCGGATGGTGCCGCCGGCAGCGACGTAGGCATCGCGGCCCACCAGCCGCGCGCGCGGGTCGTCGCCGCGCACCGTCGTTTCGGTCAGGGCGCGGCGAATCTGGTACGCCGATGGGCGTGCGTCGTCTTCCAGCAGCGCGCCCTGCGCGGCGTGGTCGTCGGAGAGAGTGAAGGCCATCACCTGCTCCAGGGTCAGTTCCTCGGCACGGTAGAGCCGCATGACCTGCGGCGACACCCGCGCCAGCCGCAGCCGCTTCTGCACAGTGTCAACGCTGATGCCGAACTCGGCGGCAATGTCCTCGGTCGGCTTACCTTGGTCCACCAGCTTGGCGAAGGCGGCGAACTGGTCGGCCGGGTGCATCGCCTCGCGCTCGACATTCTCGGCGAGGCTGTTGGCGGTGGCCTGCTCGCGCGACACCACGCGGCAATCGACCGGCGCGCTCGCCGCCAGTTCCTTGCGCTTGGCGAGCAGCCGTAGCGCGGCGAGCCGGCGCTTGCCGGCGACCACCTCGAAGCCGGGCCGCTTGTCCTCGCGCGGACGCGGGATGACGGTGAGATTGTGGATCAGCCCGCGCGCCTTGATCGACGCGGCGAGGCTGTCGATGCGAGTGCCGCCGGTCTTGCGAACGTTGAGCGGCGACGGGAACAACTGGTCGAGCGGGATGGCCCGCACGTCGTTGGGGGTTTGGACTTGCGCGTTCATGGTGAACTCCTGTGGTTGTCATCGGTGCGTTGCGTGGCCCCGGCTCCGCAGGAGCAGGGGTCCGCAACAAGCTGATGGCGACCGCTCGCCACGCAGCCCGGCGCAGTCAAGGGAGCGGCGCAGCCGCAGCGCAGCGGCTGGCGCGGCCCGCAGCCGCAGGCGAGGACACGGGCAGCTGCGCGGGCCCTTGACTGAGGAAGCCGGGCGGAGTGGCAAGTCGTCACAAACGACAAAAGAATCGGCCCGCCTTACGGCGGGCCGTTCGTCGCAACGATCAATCGCTGCTGGGTCGCGACCAGATCAGGCTGTAGCTGCCGTCATCGCTCTCGACCAGGCGACCGTAGATCGCCGCCGGGAACGAGGGGTCGTCGAGCGAGACCGACAGGTACGGGCGGTTGGCCTGGCTGGTCTTGGCCCACGCTGCACCGATCTCGTAGTTGCCAGCCAGCACCCGATAGTCGGGGCTGTTGTCGCTGGTCTTCTCGTTCGGGACGAACTTGACCTTGACGTTGACGTTGAGCGTGCGCACGGTGCCCGCGTAGCCGTTATCGGACTTGGTGAAGGTGCCGATGGTGGACATGGTGATTCTCCTTCCGGTTGGTCAGGTCGCGCCCATCGCGGCCTTGACGGCGATCGGAAAGGCGATGGTCGGGCGCCCGCACCGCTTGCGGTCGCAACGCAGTGGAGAACCGGCAAAGCGCAAAGAACTTGTCGGCGAGGAGGCGGCACGCCGGGGAAGTTGTTTGCGCGTCCGGTTGCGGGCATGAGCCCGAGGCGCAGCCGTGCCATCGACCAAGATTCGCCGACAAGTGAAGGCCGCAGGGGTCGAGCTGATTTGGGAGGAGACTCGAACCACTCGGTACCCGCCGCATAACCGAAGGCGCGGGCACCGTGCGTGCGCTCAACCGGCCACAACCGTTGTTCCGAACGGCAGCGACTTCAGCCACGATCTAAGGTCGACCACAACGGGAACGGCACGGGTGACAACCCCCGTCATCCGACGCGGCCACGATGTTGAGCTGACACCACTTCCGTCCTGGCGGTAACGCCGCCAGCCCCTGACACTGATAACGGCAGCTACAGCCTGATTTGGCCGCGCCGCGCCGCGGCACGGCGCGCGCCCTGCCGTAAGGCGGATGTTTTGCGAGAGATTGCAAGAAAGAGAGGAGCTTGCGCTCCTCTCGACAATCGGCGACTCAAACCCAGCCGCGTGCGGCCATCGATAGGGACGCGTGCGCACCGACGACGAAGTGGTCCAGCAGCCGCACATCGACCAACGACAGTGCCTGCTTCAACTGCGCCGTCAGCGCCCGGTCGGCCGCCGATGGCTCGGGTTCGCCCGACGGATGGTTGTGCGCCACCACGACCGCCGCCGCGTTCAACAGCAGCGCCTGCCGGACCAGTTCGCGCGGATGCACCTCGGCGCCATCCACGCTGCCGAAGAACAGTTCGACGTATTCGATCAGCCGGTGCCGGGTATCGAGGAACACCGCAGCGAACACTTCGCGCTGCAGGCCAGCCAGCTTGTCGCGGAAGAACTTCCCGGCGACCGACGGATCCGAGAACAGCGTTCCGCGCCGCATGCGCTGGTCGACCACCTGGCGCGCTGCCTCGATGATCTGGTCGGCATTGGCCGGATGGTAGCGCTTGCGCGTATCGCGAATGAATAGAGGAGAATCGAACGAAGAAGAAGACGACATGGTCGTGCTCCGGTACCGGGCGGGATTGCCCGGCGCCGGGCGGCACGCCGCAGCGCAGCAGTCAAGGGTCGCAGACGGCCGCAGGCCGCAAGCGCCATCGGCGCGCAGCCCTTGACGGCGAGAACGACGTGCTACGGTGAAGGCAGCCGCAAGACCGCACCTCCTCCAGCCCGCTACCCACGGATCAGACGCCCAGCCCAAGAAGAGCGCCACTGGTTCGGAAGACCGATCAGCAGTTCTCCACGGGCGGCACCACATCACTAAACTTCTTGGTTGCACTGCTCGGCCGTGACAGTTCGTCCAGCTCCCTGACATGAATCTTCAACGGAACTTGGGTCACGACGCCACTGAATACACAAGTGCCCGTCGGCAACGTGGGAATCGACTCCTCCGTGACCCGATCCACGTAGGAAACCGCAGAAGAAATCATCTTCAGATCGGCCTGATTGATCAGCCGGTGAATGAAGTAGTTGTGCGCCTGCGAGGCGATGGTCGGGGAGATATCGCTTGGCCGTTGACTTGCTAAAGTCACAAACACCCCGAACTTCCTGCCCTCCTTGATGACCTCCTCAAACGTCTCCAGGCGGTAGTCCTTCCAAGTCTCCGCCTCGCGCGAGGATTGCTTGGACAGGATGTTGTGCGCCTCGTCTATGATGAGCGAGAGCGTTCTGTCCCCGCCTTCCGACTTTTGCTCGTCATAGAGTTTTTTCACCAGCAGAAGAGGAATCGTCTTCTTCATCTCGATGTTGACGTCGTGCAGGTTGACCACGACCACATTCTTCTGCCAGAAGCTCTGTTGCCCACCGAACGAGAACAGCTTTTCTATTTCGTCCTTCTTCGCCTTCAGCCGATTGATCAACGGCGCTATATGCTCGTTCTGCGCGCGGTTGGTAATAACGTCAGCGATGAGCTGCAGATAGAGCGCGGAAATCAGGTTGCCCAGCATGCTGGCGCCGAAGGCGAACCGGTCCACCTGCCGGTAAAGGATTGTGTCCGGAATCCGGTTGGGGTTCGTTCTCAGGTACGCAGTGCCATCGCGCAGCCGGAACTCGTTGCCCAGGTTGTACCAGTCGAGGTCGCCCGCCAGATCGACAAGATTCCCATCGGCATCGGCATCCGGCAGGATCTGCTCGAAGTAATCGATGAGCAGGGTCGCCCGCACCTTGTCCGCCAGCTGCAGGGTATCCCTCACCTTGCTCTGCAGGACGCCTCTGAAATAGGCCTCCGGATTGTTCGCCTCGGATACCTGCCTGAAGAAGCGCAATGTTCTCCTGAGGAACGGCTTTTGCGTCTTCTCCGTGGCATCGACAAGAATCGACAGAACCTCGATATCGAGCAGCGCATCCATTTCGACGGGAATCCTGTCGCCGTTTGCAACACGCGTCGACAGGTTGTAGACCTTCTTGTCCGGAGTCAGGCATTCTTCCCCACGGTACTCGCCATTGAAGTCGATGAGCACGAAGCGCGTTCGTTCCTCGAACCGCTCGCTGTTGCGCTGCTTCAGGGCCCGGATCAGCCCCTGGTACAACGCCGCGAGCGTGTTGGTCTTCCCGCTCCCGGTGTTCCCGAAGATCGCGATGTGGCTGTTGAACAATCCGTCGATGGGGAACTCTATCTCGATGTCTTCACCAAACAGCGTGGCGATGCTAACGGAGGGTGCGCCCTGCTGCACGAGGTTGTGCATCAGATGGACTTTCTGCTTGGTCAGCAGGTACGCTTCGTTGCCGATCAGCGGCAGCTCTCGGGTTCCCCCGGCGAAGACCCCACGTTCGTCGATGTAGCCCGAAAGGGCAACCGTGAGGATTCTTCGGTTCGTGTTGACCGCCTGGCCCTGCTCTTCCCATTCGTCGGACTTGTCGGATTGGACCCGCTCGCCCTCGACTCTCCCGATGATGCTCAGAAAGCCCTTCCGTATCTCCAGGTAACTGTTCACGGCAATGTTCGTCAGGATGTCTCCGTCCAAGAACATGTCCGACAGGTTCTTGTTCCGGTCCACCTGCACGTAGATCTTGCGCCCCTCGACGGCGCTGACCTCCCCGACCCTGAGGACAGAATCCCTCAATAGTTCGTGCGAGCTCACGGCGTCAGCCCTGCCCAGCACGCAATATACGGCTCAGCGAGTCGTTGAAGTGCTCGAAATGCAGCTCGTCCTCGTCGCCAGGGGCAATGATCTCGACGTTGCTGTACTGCTGGAACAGTGTCGCAAACCTGTCGCGAGCCGCTGAATTGAAGGCGAACAGCATCAGCCTCAACGTCGGATTCTTCAGGGCACGCATCGTAATGTCGCGGATGTGCTCGTCACCGAACGAGAAGCCGAATGTGATCAGAACGGTGTTCTCCCTGTCCAGGGAGTTCGCGTAGATCCTCAGCAGGTCGTAATAGGTGCGATCCATGAGGGTCTCGCGGAACTTTGCCGCCTGCGGCAGTACCACCGCGCAGGCGGCGATGAACTTCCTCCTCTCCTCATGAGTCCCGTCATTGTCGAGCAGCTTCACCGCCTCGACCCGGAGCAGGATGTCGTCCTTGTCCTTCAGCCACGACAAGGAGCCGTGGAGCTTGATGAGGTTGATGCAGGGTATTTCGACCCGGTAGTCGTAGAGATTGCCAGTGTTGTAGGTGGCCCTGAAGAAGTTCCGCGACGAGTACTCCATCCGATGCCCCAAGCTGGGCGAACGACTGAAACCATCGTTGAGGATGGTGGACGGGCACGCCGCCGACGCCTTCTCCAAGAACAGGTCGTAGTTCGTCGTGAACACCGTCGCTTGGCGCGGGAGGATGGTGGTGCGCCTGGCCAGGAGTATTTCCTCGATCGTCTTCAGCAGTGCCTCATAGCACCTGAGGGACGCGCGGTTGCCCTCGTCCGCCTCGTCGTTGATGAGCTTGTTGGTCGGCGCGTGAACCGTCTCGAGGAACGCATACATCTTGGCGTATGCCTCCTCGTCCCTTCCCGCGGAGATCAGTCCAGCGATTTCCGCCTCGATCGGACCGGCCGTGGGGATCGCCGGCAGCGACGCCCCGGATCCGAGCAGAAAGTTGATATTCCCCGACTGGAATGAACGAAGGAGCCTCTTGCGCAGTTCCTCGCCCAAGTCGTTGGCATTGATTATTCGAGCCACGCACCACCCCCCTGAGCGTAACGATGACGCTCGCCAGAAACGAAGCCATCACCCCCGCTCCCGCGGATACTACCGAGCATCATCGTGCCCCGGCAAATCCATGAAGAAGCGTTACCGCCCGCAATTCAGCGGCGTTCTTCCCACGTAGCGCCCGGCCCTGACCGTGGAGAGCATCCGCGTGCCGTCAGGGAGGTAGGTATGGACAGTGGAAACCAGCTCTCCCTCCAGCCCGAGCTTGGCGATCAGCAGCACCGCGAAGTTCGCGCCCACAGTTTCGTCCTGGACGATCTGCAGCATGGACAGGTCATCCGTCCTGCTTGGGTAAGGCGCAAACGACGGATGCGAATGCCATTCGCCAAGATAATTGAACCGGGTGTAGTCATGTCCGGTCTGCTGGAAGAATGCGCGAAGCCGTCCGATGGCGTCCTCGATTCTTCGCACGAATGAGGCGAACGCACCGCGACGATGCACGGTCATCTCCCGGACGATGAAGAGATTTGGTCCGACATGCTCGCCCATCAGGATTCCACCGACCTCGCGCCGGCCGGCTTTCCGGAGCGCCGCCAGCAGCAACTCGTGCTGCTCAGGCGGCAGGATCAGCGTCAGCACGCTTTTGTCCTTCGTACATCCTCAGCAACGCTTCCACGACGGCATGCCTGTCTTCGCCACTCCCGGCGTCCTCGCCGCGCTCCCAGCCATGGCCCTGCACGGCGACCGGGCGCGTGTCGAACGGCGCCTCGAAGATCCACTCGCGGCGCATGCCCAACAGGTACACCGAATAGGGAAACTCGCTTGGATCCCGGGACAACGCGGTATCGATGGCCAGCCGGGTCAGCGCGGTCGCCACGAAGCCGACGTCGCTGTCGTATGCGACCAACGGTTGTTCTTCGGTTCCATCGTAGCCTGCCGCGTTCTTGAAAGGCGCGTCGGGAAGGGTCGCCAGGTAGGCGTGGTAGGCGTCGCGAACCGCCAACGGGTTCGGATCGCGTCCCGGGCGCGCCCGCGCGATCATCCCACCGTAACCGCCGGCGAATATCTCGCCCCAGCATAGCGGCGTTTCCTGCCGCTTCGCTAACGCTGCCAGCAGAAGGAAGACTTCCGGATTGGCGGTGGCATCGATCAGCAGGTCGCAGTTGGACAGATCCTTGAGCGCGGCTGCCGCGGTCACCGCTGACTCCTGACCGGCGAGACGAGTGGTTCGCGTATCCACCTGCACCCCAGCGGCAATCAGTGACAGTGCGTCACGCGCCGCTCGTGCCTTGTGCGTCCCCACGTAGGCCCAAGACAGCTCGTGGCGCACCATGTTGCCGGGCGCGAGGTAGTCGTCGTCCACCAACAGGAAGCGGCGGACACCGGATCGCGCCAATGAAACCGCGATCTTGCTGCCCATTGACCCGAGTCCGACGATGCCGACACGGACATTGGCCAGTCGCTGTGTTTCCTCCGACAACCTGAAATCGGAAGGCGTCGGCCACACGATCCTGTGCTCCAGCAACTCCGGCTGCTCGCCCGAGTCGATCAGGAACACCCGCAGCGACGGCAACGCCGTGCCCAGCAGCACGATGGTTCTCGCCTTGTACTTGCCGGCCTCCTGCACCAGGACGTCGTCGGTGGCAAATCCCGCCTCTGCCAGCACCCGCACCAACGCCTCGGCGGATTCGACGGATTGGCGCTGGTCGAAGACTTCGCTACGAAAGATCCATCCATCGCCGGACAGCGAGAACAGCGGAAGCGATGCTGCGATACCTTCCGGAACGTCGACCACGTCCTGCAGCACGTCCTGCGCGTCGGCGACTTTCGCCGCGAACATGACGACTGCACCCAGGTTGTACACGATCGCCGATTTCAGCCGGGTTCGGGACGGTAGCGGGAGCGCAGTCCACGTGGCCAGTAGCCCGGTGGTGGCCACGAAGCGCTGGCCCGCGCCGCGCATGTCCTGTCCCTCCGTCAGGCGGTGCGCCGAGGGCACCGTGTTCGGCAACTCGGGATGCTGTTCAGTGCTCAGCAGTTCGTGTGCGCTACGCACCATGTCTGCACCCGTCACGTCGGGATGCCAGTTGTCTGCCCGCCACTGCAGGCACAGCGGGCCGCCGGCCCCGTACTGGTGGCCGGACCATCGCTCGGATTTGTCCCGCGGACAGATGTAGGGCGGCGAGTCCGGAAACATGGCCGGATAGGTCATCCGCCCCGCAAAGACGCGGCCATGGATGGTCATGTCGAGATCGACCGCAATCGAGCCGTCCTCGGACATGCGCCAGGCCGTGCTCAGCCAGCCGGCCTCGGCTTCGAGACGATCGAGTTCCGCGCGCTCGCGCAGGAAGCGCGCGGGATCGTCCATGGCCCATTTCATCAGGCGAAGCCCGAGGACTTGTTCGGCACCACCGGGCGGCTGGGGAAAGTGAGGCCAGCGGCAGCGGCGGCGGCAGGCTGGAGCAGGGACTTGGCCGCAGCGGCGTCCTTGGCGATCTGGGCGCTGAAATAGTCCGTGTTGAACACCTTGTCCCAGGCGTCGCCCGCCTTCTTGCGCGTGCAGTCGTATTCGTCGAGAACTTTCAGTGTCTCCAATGCCTCGCCCAGGCAATCGCGGAAGAAGATCACGCCCTCGTCGCCTTCCTCCGCGAGATTCTTGTCCGCATACACCGGATGGCCGATGCGCTGACTGAAAACCAGTTGCGCCTTGATCGCCTTCCAAGTGTCGCGCAGGGCGTCATCGTCCCGGTCGAGACGCGCCACGAAGTGGTCTACGACCAGTTTCGAGATGCAGATGCCGCTGGTGGTCTTTTTCTTCCAGGCGACGCGGCTGCGGGCCATCTTCTTGGTCAGCTTGGTGATCCGCCGCAGTTGGCTGGTATCGGACTGCCCCGCCTTCAGTTCCGAGCCGACCGCATCGTTGTACCAGCGCGTCACCTTGCGGGCATCCGACTTGACCCAGTCATCGCCGCTGGCCAGTTCGTACTCGACGACTTCGTTGCCCCAGAAGTCCTTCGAGCGGATCGTGCGGTAGACGGGAATGTCGATGTGGTAGCCGTCCGGATACTGCTGGCGCACGCAATTGGTCTTGACCACCGCGTCGTAGGCCAACCGGTCGTCCTTCAGCGCGTTGCGAACCCGGGTGCGGGCGTCGCGTGCGCCGAGGTAGCCGCCATCGGCGTCCTTCAGGTCTTCCTTGTCGAAATACACGCCATCGTCGATGTCGTAGTCGCAGGCATCATCCTGGACCATGGTGCGCATCGCATAGGAGCCCTGCGAGCTGAACTCCTTGGGCAAGGGATGGCCGGCCTTGGTCAACCCGTTCTTGAGCCGCGTCCGGCCGCTGTCGCGGCGGTTGCGCATCTCCGTCTGGTCGTCGTTCGAGAGGTTCACCTCGTCCGCGTGATACCCCTTCATCTCTTTGTTGCAATCAATGATGGTCATGGGCTTGTGCCTCGGGCTGCTGGCGACTGGGATCGGACGCGCCCGCCAGTGCAGTGCGGAACGCGCTCATCCGATCGTCTGATTCAGTCGTCGCCCAGGCGAAATCGACGTCGGAGATGGCTTGCCGGGCGAGCGCGTTGAGTACCTTGGGACGCGCGTCGTCCATGTTTTCCAGATACCTGTGGAGTTCGCCGGACGGGCATTGCGCCGGCAGCCGGTAGGCGAAGCTGCCGTGCCCCCGCAGCTCCGCGATCTTCTGCGCGAGGTAGCCATATGCGACCGCCTGTGCGTTGATGCTCGCGGCGATGGCCTTGAGGCCGCTGTCCCAACCCAGCGCCCCGCGGTGCAGTTTCCTGGCGCTCTTGAGTTCTTCGCCGCCCTGTACGGGAAGCGTGCCGAGCATGTACAGGTGGATCGGGCGATCGGCCTCGCCGCGCCGCTGCAGGATCTCGTGCGCTTCGATCATGCCCACCGCGCCCGGGTTGTTCGCCCACAAGCCGCCGTCCACGTAGTCGACGGTGGCCTCGCCACCACCGGGTTCGGTCAGGCGTGCGATCGATCGCAGGATGGGGGCAGCGCTGGTCGCCATGCAGGCGTCCACCAATAGCCGCTCGTTGTCGCGCCCGTTGAGACGGTCCATGTGCGGGGTCTTGAACACCACAGAGGCATGGCGGTTCAAATCCACCGTGGTGATGGCCAGGCCGATGCCGCGGCGCGCGTAGACCTGCCCCATGGTCTCGGTGCCGAAGGCATTGGTAAGCACGGCACGCAAGGCCCGGTCGCCGGCGGCAAGGCCGGAGAACAGGCCTCGGACGTATTTGCCCAGCTTCGGCACTGCCCGCAGCCGCTGCCGCGGGAAAATCTCCCGGCCATGCACCTGGTACAGCGCCAGCACCTTGCCGAGCGGGATGCCCGCCGCCAGGGCGCAGGCGACAATCCCGCCGGTACTGGTCCCCACCAGCAGGTCGAATGCCCGGCCCGGGTCGATCTCTCCAGTACCTGAGACGCGGAGCCGCTGTGCGAATGTGTCGAGATACGTCGCCTGGTAAACGCCGCGCATTCCGCCACCGTCCAGACACAGGACTCGAAATGGCTCCGCAATCCCCATATGTGCACCCTCGATGGGCTTGTTACCACGAGATATGGGGGTGACGACTGGGATTTCAAGGGCATAGGGCGACGGCCGTCACAATGCCCCATGGCAACTCCAGCAATGATCGATATCTTGGTCATATCGGCCGATTTTTGTATAAGATATTAGGCATGGCTAGAACCTCCCCCAAGCTGTTGCCCCGCTTGGCCCGCCTGCTGGCCGGGCTGGGCGCCAACATCAAGCTGGCCCGCCTGCGGCGCGGGCATAGCGCAGAAACCGTCGCACAACGCGCCGGCATCACCCGCAGCACCCTGACCCGCGTCGAGCGCGGTGATCCCGCGGTTTCGCTGGGCATCTATGCCCGGGTTCTGCAGGCACTGCGTCTGGAGAATGACCTGGCCGCCCTCGCTGCCGACGACGCGCTGGGCCGGAAGCTGCAGGATGCCGAACTCGAGCCCGCCCGCCGGGCGCCTGGCGCAAGGTCCCGTCCGGTCTCGTCGCAAGCGGTAAGCGATGAAGCAGAGGCGCGCGCCCGGAAGCGGAAGGACTGACAGTGTCGCGCCGCTACGATCAAGTCGTCGTCCATGCCGACCTGGAACACTTCGCGGCGCCCGTCGCCATGGGCGTGCTTCGCTGCCAGCGCGGGCGCAGCGACATCTTCTCCTTCGCCTACGAACGCGCTTGGCTGGAGCGTCCGGAAGCTTTCGCCTTCGATCCTGACTTGGCGCTCGTCGAGGGCCCTCAGTACCCGCCACCGGCGCGCGCCAACTTCGGGATATTCCTGGACTCGTCGCCGGATCGATGGGGCCGGATGCTGATGCAGCGTCGCGAGAACGTGCGCGCGCGCGATGAGGCCCGCCCGCCGCGCACACTGACCGAGTGGGACTTCCTGCTCGGCGTGCACGACGAAACCCGCATGGGCGCGCTGCGATTCCAGGCGCCCGATGGCGGCGACTTCATCGACAGCGACCCGACATATTCCGCGCCGCCCCTGACCTCTCTGCGCGAGTTGCAGGCGGCCAGCCTGCAGTACGAGACGCATGCCGACGACGAGGACCATCCCGGCTATCGGCAATGGCTGGCGCAACTGTTCGCGCCCGGCACATCGCTGGGCGGTGCCAGGCCCAAGGCCTCGGTGCGGGACGAACACGGCCACCTGTGTATCGCCAAGTTTCCCAGCCGCGACGACCGCCGTGACATCGGCGCATGGGAGTTGGTGGCGCATGCCCTGGCCCGCCGCGCCGGCATCGACGTACCACCGGTGCGTGCCATCCGCCTGCCGGACAGCCCGCACACCACGTTTCTCGCCCGCCGTTTCGACAGGACAGCCGAGGGCAGGCGCAAGGCGTTCGTCTCCGCGATGACGCTGACCCAGCGCATCGACGGCGAGGCCGGCGCCAGCTATCTGGAAATTGTCGACCTGCTGCAATCCAGCGGCGCCAATACCAGGCGCAACTGCAGGGAACTGTTCCGGCGCGTTCTGTTCAACATCCTGATTCAAAACACCGACGACCACTTGCGCAACCACGGTTTCTTCATCGATCGCAACGGCATCACGCTCTCGCCCGCCTACGACATCAATCCGGCGCCGGACCAGCATGCGTTATCGCTGGCGATCAACGAGGTCGACACGGCCTGCGACGTGATGGTGGCAATGGATGCCTGCGGCGACTACGGACTGAGCCGGCGTGAGGCGGATCTCGAGCTTGCCGCCGTCCGAACCGCGATTGGGCACTGGCGGGAAGAAGCGCAGCGGTTGGGGATCGCACGCGGCGAGATCGAGCAGATGCGGCCGGCCTTCCAAGTCTAGTCGCAACCATGCAACCAGCATCGCGGTTGGACGAGAACGAAACCCGCCTTAGCCGGATCATCGGCACTTAGCCGCACGCACGAGGGGAAACATGACGTCGATCGTCATCTGGCACAACCAAGAGGACGGGTTACGCGGCCTGTGGGCGGTGAGCGACTCACGCGTCACCAGCGCCGACAACATCCTAACCGACAACTATCCCAAGCTCTCCGTCATCCACGCGCTGGCGTACGAACGCGGGGATTTCTGTCGCTCGCGACCACGGCATGTGCTCACGACCGCCTTTGCGTGCGCCGGCAGCACGCTGATTGGCTCGACCGTCAGGGAAATGCTTTCGGCCCTGCTCTCTACACTGAGCGAGCTCGACTACTACGACGCGCCCGATATGCCGTTCGAGGACAAGATTCCAACACTCGAAGAGGTGGCCCATCTCGCCGCGACGCTCGCTTCCAGATATATCCTCAGCCTGGGAATGCATTACCCAGCGAGCGCGAGGACAGAGATTGCAGTGTTCGGCTACTGCGCCAGATCCGACGCGTTGCGCGTGTTCAAGATATCCAACCGTCCGGAAGCCCCCGCAACCGTCACTGTCGTGGCTGTTCCGGTCAACGACCACGACTTCCTGATTCTGGGGGACAGGAAATCGGATGTTGCCGAAGCAATTGCGGCAAAGCGTGCCCACTCAGAGAAACGTTCACTCGATTGGCACAGGGCGCCGATCCTGGCGCTGCTGAACTTGGTGGAAGATGTCGGTTTCGGCACCATCGGGGGTTCAGTCCAGCTATGCGCAGCCGGGAGGTTCGGGGTTCGCCATCTCCCGCTGTTCGACTCGGAACGCATGCAGGACCTTCTGGCTGGCTTCAACTTGTTCGAGATCTTTCCGAAGATCGGAGGATTCACTTGCGGCCACTCCCTGGGGCTGGTTCATCCCGGCACGGGTGGTTGGCCAAGTCCTCGACGCTGAAATGACCCGAGACCTTCGACGACCATGCTCTAGTCAAGGCGGGATCACCACTGCCGTAGTTTCCGGCAAGTTCTATGAATCGCACCGCGAACGCGTCGGCAATGACTGTCGCCAATGGCGATTGCTATTGATGTAGGCGCTTTCGTGTGCAAATGAGTGCACACAAATTGCACACGCGCTATTGCAAATAGCTGAAAATAAAGGACTTTCCGCCCGTTCCATCATCGGCGCGACGGACAGGCGCAGGGTTTCCGGCGGGGGCACGGGCGACGGCATGCCGTCATTGTAGCGTGGGGGCTTTCCGCCCCCGCCGTGGATCAGCCGGAGGCGCTGGCCTTGCCGGTCGGATGGCCCAGGATGGCATCGGAATCCTGGTCGAACACCGGCGCGGCGAAAGGCGCGGGGCCCGGCGTGCGGCCGAAGGCGATGGGCCGGGTGACGCCACGGTAGCTGCCCACCAACGGGTGACTGAACTCGGCCACCATGTCCTCGGCCAGCACCTGCGGGTGCTCGAACATGTCCTCCACGCGCCGCGCGGCCGCGCACGGCACTTCCTCGCCGAAGCGCTGTTCCCATTCCAGCGCGGTATGCCGCTGCAGGGCTTCATGCAGCCGCGGCACGATCTCGGCGGCGTGTTCGGCGCGCTTGCGCACGGTGTCGTAGCGCGGATCGTCGGCCAGCGCGTCCAGCCCGGTCAGCCGGCACAGCGCTTTCCAGAAGCGCGGCGTGTTGGCCGAAATGTAGAGATGGCCTTCGCGGGCGGGATGGATGCCGGTGACGCCGCCGGAACGCATGTCGCGGCCGATGTCCAGCGCTTCGCCTTCCGCCCAGATCATCCGGGCCGACTGCATGGTCAACGCGCTGCGCAGCAGCGACACGCCGACGAACTGGCCCAGCCCGCTGCGCTCGCGTTCGTACAGCGCGGACGAAACGCCGGCGGCCAGCAACGCCGCCGCGTAGTAGTCCACCACCGAACCGTAGATGATTTCCGGCGCGCCGCCGCGCTTTCCCTGCAACGTGCACATGCCGGTCATGGTCTGCAGCACCTGGTCGTAGCCGGCCTTGTCCTTCAACGGCCCGCTCTCGCCGTAGCCGGTGACCGCGCAATAGATCAGGCGCGGGTTGATCAGGTTGAGGCGTTCGTGGTCGATGCCCAGGCGCCTGGGCACCGACGGGCGGAAGTTGTGCACCAGCACGTCGGCCTCGCGCACCAGGCGCAGCAGCGCCGCCAGGCCCTCGGGTTTCTTGAGGTCCAGCGAGATGCCGCGCTTGCTGCGGTTGACGCCCAGGAAGGCGCGGCTCTCGTTGGCCAGCGTGGACGGATACTGGCGCAGGTTGTCGCCGTCCGGAGGTTCCACCTTGATGACGTCGGCGCCCTGGTCGGCCAGCAGCGTGCAGCCGTAGGGCCCGGCGATGTAGGCGCTCAGGTCCAGCACCTTGACGCCGCTGAGCGGGCCGGCCGGGCCGGTACGGCGGCCGGGCCGGAATGGGGATGCGTTGTCCATGGGGGAAACCTCCTTCAGGCGGCACCGTGGCGGCGGCGTCCAGTCTGGTCCAGTGCGGCGCACGGAAACAGCGCGCGCCGGTAACTTCTGCTGCCACAAATTCTTGCGTACAAGGCGACCGGCCGCATCATGCCGGGGGCGCCAGCGACAGCCAGGTCAGCCGCCACGCGCCGTCCTGCCTCCCGCCAGCGCGGTAGTACGGCCAGAACAACAGCGGCGGGCGGTAGTCGAGGGTCATGCTGATGCCGGCGCCCTCCTCGCCGTCGGTCACGGGCAGCACCTGCAACCACTCCTCCTGCGCGCGATCGGGCAGGCGGACGGTCTCCTCGGTCTTGAACCCGTCGATCAGTTCGGTGGCGTACGCCAAGGGGCCATAGGTCAGGCCGATGTAGTGCAGGTCCAGCACCTGCTGCCGCACCAGCGAGCCATCGGGCGCGCGGGATTCCTGCACATTGCGCAACGCCCGGCGATGCAGCACCGGCCGCAGCGGAAAGTCGAGGGCGACCTGGTCGCCGGCCCGCCACTGGCGCGGCACGCGCAGGTAGCTGCCGGGCACCGCGTCGAGGTCGAGCGCTTCGCCATTGACGCTGATGCGCGCGCCCTGCGCCCAGCTCGGGATGCGCAGGCACAACGCGAACGCGGTGGACCGCTCCGGCGTCACCTCGATGCGGATGCGGCCATCGAAGGGATATTCGGTGACCTGCCGCAGCGATACGCGCCCGGCCCTGGGGTGCGGCAACGCCGCTTCGCCCGCGCCGTAGAGATTGACGCGGACATCGCCGCCGTCGCCCACGCCGTAGAACAGCGCGGGCAGTTCCTCCAGCGCCATCGCACCGCTGGATTTGCAGCAGCGCCAGTAGGTGGTGTGCACGCGGCGGCCGTTGGGGAACGAGTAGTAGCACCAGTCCTCGCCATTGGGCGCCTGCGCGCCCAGCAGGTCGTTGTACGCGGTGCGTTCGATCTCCTCGGCGTAGCGCGCGTCGCCGGTGACCGCCAGCAGTTCGCGGTTGAGCTGTATCCATGCCAGCAGCGAGCAGGTCTCCACGTAGGCGTTCGGGCTGAAACTGCCCGGTGCGTTGAACACTTCGCGCGAGCGGTGCGCCACGCCGCCCCACGGGCCGCCGCCCAGGGTCAGGTGGTGGTCGCGGATGCTCCGCCACAGGTTCTCCACCGCCTGCCGGTGCGCCGCCTCGCCGGTGGCGCGCGACAGCTTGGCCAGCCCCACCAGGTTCCAGGCCAACTGGTAGGCCTTGCCGGTGGCGATCTCGGCGGCATCGGCGCCGTCCAGCGCGCGCGTCAGCAACGCAAGCTGGGGATGCGCGTCGGCCTGTTCCAGCACGCGACGGGCCAGTCGCAGGTAACGCGCTTCGCCGGTGGCGAAGTACAGCTCCATCGCCGGGTCCATCAGTACCGTGGCCGACATGCCGTGGTGGTTGCCCAGCGTAGTGATGTCGATGCCGCCTTCGGTCAGCACCTCCCAGCACAGGTCGCCGATGCGTTGCGCGGCGCGCAGGTAGCGCGGTTCGGGGAAGTGCCTGTGCACTTCCAGCAGGCCGAGGACCAGGTAGCTGTGCGTCCAGATGTCCCAGGTGCGCAACGCCGGCGCGCCGTCCCATGTCACCGGCCTGGGCGGCTGCGGATGCATGAAGCGGCGCGCGGGTGCGTAGTTGCCCAGGTAGCCGTCGGCCTGCTGCTGCGCCACCAGGTAGTCGGCCACGCGGCGGATGTTCGCCAGCAGGACCTCGTCGCCGCTGCGCGCGGCGGCGCGCGCGGCGGCGACCAGCCATTTGCCGGCATGCTCGCCGTACCAGTCGCCCTCTTCGTTGGTGGCCACGTGGGCCGGGTCGAAGATCGCGATCGCCGGGCTGCGCTCGTCCACGATGAAGTGATGCAGGCGTCCGCGCAGATTGGCGTCCAGCGCCTGGCCGAGCGGTCCACCCAATTTCGTTCCGGTCATGCTCATTGCTTCAGGTACCGTGCGAGTTCGTCGATCTGGTCCGCGCTCAGTCCCTGCGCCTGGGCACGCATGATGCCCCCGGTCAATGCGTCGACGATGCGTGGATGCGGGCGCATCGCGATCAGCGCACGCGGAGGGATGTTGCCCTGGGGATGGTCGTGGCACATGGCGCACCGCTGCCGGTAGATGTCCTCGGCGCCCTGTCCGGCCAGGCCGGCCTGCGCCGCGGATGCGGCCTCCGCGGCGGGTACCGTTCCCACGGCTTGCGCACGCCCGGCGAGCCTGCGTCCTCCCAGGCCGAATGCCTGGATGCGGTCGGTCCCCACGAACACCTGGCCCCCGCCGAATGCCGGCTCGTTGTACTTGCCGCTGGTGAACAACTCGCCGGGCGCGCTCCGCCACAGGACGTCCAGCGTCGCCGCATCCAGCGCGTACAGCACCGGCCGCGGCGCATCGGCGCCGCTCAGCGGCGCCGAGCGCGGGGCGTTCTCGTCCAGTATCCAGACGATCGCATGGTCGGCGCCGTTGCTGGTCACCACCGGCGACCCCGGATTGCCGAGCACCAGGGACTTCTGCAACCTGTCGATGCGCAGGAACGGCGGCTGGCCGGCATGCCTGGCCACCTCGATCCTGGCCACCGAGGGCGGCACGCTGATGGGCGATCCGCCGGCGCGCTTGCTGTTTCCGGTGACGAACAGATAGTCCGTCCCGCGCGCGTCGCGGAACGTCGCCGGCACCGAGCGCGCCCGGGCCAGATCCAGCGCCGCGTCCTCGTCCGAATACGGCCCGAACACGTTCAATGGCCCGCGCCTGCCGAACTGCGGCTGGGCCTGCGGAGCCAGCAGCGACCCATCCGAGGACGAGTCCTCGCTGCATGGCGGCCGCCGGTCCAGCCGGCCGGGCAATCGCTCGCGATCGAGCAGATAGACGTTGCCCTGCTTGCCGCCGACCGCCATCAGGCGCGGGGCGGTGTCCGCCTGCGCGTCCGGCAGCAGCACGGCGCCTCCGGCGCCCAGGTCGATGTCCATCTTCGCCGTGCGGCAGTGGTTGAACGGCGTATAGGTGCCCTGCAACACGAATGCGCCGGTTCCAGTTTGCGCGAGCTTCAGCACCGACTGGGTCCAGTCGTGGGGCGCATCCCGGTAGCCATCGAAACCGCTGCCGGTGACCACGTACACACTGCCCTGCGCATCCACCGCCGGCCCGCCCGTGCCCCAGATGCCACCGCTGCCGCGATGCGGCATGGCGACGGCGGCGAAGGCGCCGCTCACCTTCGCGCGCCCGGTATCCACCGACGCCAGCCAGCCGGTCTCGCTTTCGCCGAACACCACGTACAGCTGCGACCCGTCCGGGCTCAGGTTGAGCGCGCCGCGCTGGACGCGGAAATCGAAGCGCCGCTTCGGTGGCACCCGTTCCGGACCCGCGTTGGCGTTGAGGTCGTTGAAGGTGCTTTCGTCCAGGCGTACCGGCCAACCGGGCAGTACCTCGCCGCTGCCGATGTCCAGCGCATAGGCCTGCCAGCGTTTCTTGGGATCGCAGTGGGTCACGTACATGCGTCCGCGCGCCACGTCGATGACGGGCGTGCTGAGGATGCCGGTCGGCACACCGTCCAGCGGCGCCGGCTGCAGGCGGCAGGGCTCGCCCAGGCGCGTGCGCCACAGGATCCTGCCAGGCGCGACGTCGCCGCTGCGCGCGGCGTTGACCGCATAGACGAAGCCGTTGTTGCTGGCCGCGAACACGGCGGAGAATTCCGCGCCGCGATGCTGGCCCCGGGTGATCGCCACCCGGTCCACGTACAGCGGCGATGCGTACAGGCGCGGCGGCTGGCCGTCCAGCGCATCCAATGGCGGCGATTCCCAGACCAGGCCGAACGAGCCTTCAACGACGTTCTTCGGCGTCAGCACGGTTTCGTCCGCGCGCCAGCCGCTGCGCCCGGCGTCCACATGGAAGGTGGCGCGTTGCCGCGTCGTGCCGTGCGGCGCGGCGGTGCCGTCCGCGATGACTTCTTCCCTGACCGGTAGGTCGGACCGCGCGCCGGCGTCGGGCACGTCCAGCCCCGCCGTCCAGAACATGGCGTTGAGCAGCATCCGCCTCACGCCGGGCTGGTCCAGCGCACGCAGGTAGTGCCCCCCGCTGAACACGACGCCGCGGCCGCCGCCGTCGCGCTCGTAGGCCCAGGCGACCTCCGTCTGTTCGGCCTTGTCGTCGACCCGGTACTTGCCGTCGCGGTATTGCGGATGCAGTTCGGTCTTCAGGATCGGGACCCTCCTGCCACCGGCATCCGTGTGGCGGAAGGTCGGATAGAACTCGTCGCGGTAGTCGAAGGCATCGAGCCCGCGCGCAACGGGATGCGCCTGCGTCGCCGGCGCCAGTTCGGCCCATTCCGTGGTGCGGTCGAACATGCCCTCGCGGACGGCACCGAGCCATTGCGGCAGGCCCAGGTCGTCGCCGGGTGGCGCGGTCGAGGCCTGGTGCAGCGCGACCAGCCCCACGCCGCGCCGCATCGCCGCTTCGAACGCCGCGCGTCGCGCCGGATCGCGCAGGGGATGCTTGTCCAGCCCATCGAAGTACCAGACCACCGCGGCGGCACCGTCGAACGCGCCCGGATCGTCCGGCCATCCATCCGGGTAGGCCACGACGTCGAGTCGGCCGCGCGCGTCGGGCGAGGTTTCCACCAGCGCCTCCAGTGCGCGTATTCCGTCGGGATAGTCGTGGCGGCCCGGCGCTTCGCTGCCGGCGCCGCCTATCAGCACGATCTTCCGCGGAGGCGCACGATCGCAGCCCGGCAACCCCAGGCACACCGACAGCGCGAATCCCATCCACGCGGCCTTCCGCGCAAGGCGGAGCGCGCTGCGCGCATGGGCACCACGCGGGTTCACGCCGCGTCCACCACGCAACGGAAGCCGATCCGGGCCGAACGGTCCTTGCTTGGCGCCATCAGCAGCAGCTTGCCGTGCTGGTCCAGCCGTCTGGCCTGCGGGAAATACCAGTGCGACGTGCGCGGCTCGTAATCGCTGCCTCCACGCAATACGGCGCTGCGCGTGTGTTCGTCGGCGAACTCGTCGGTCCATTGCCAGACATGGCCGACCAGGTCCATCACCCCGAACGGACTGGCCCCGGCCGGATGCGCGCCGACTTCCGCCGGCGGCGGCAGCGCGCGGCCACGGAACACCGGCGGCGCGGCGTCATCGCGCCAGGCGTTGCCCCACGGATACAGGCGGCCATCGGTGCCCTGCGCGGCGTACTGCCATTCCCATTCGCGCGGCAGGCGCTTGCCGGCCCACTGCGCGTAGGCGCGCGCGTCTTCCAGCGAGACCCACGTCACCGGCCGGTTTTCCCAGCCGGGACGTGGTGCGCCGTCGCGCCAGTCGCGCAGGAAGTTGTGCGTGTCGCGCGGCGCGTAACCGGTGGCGTCGATGAAGACCTTGAACTGCGCGTTGGTCACCAGGTGCCGGTCGATGTGGAACGCCTTCAGCGTCATCCGCTGGCGATGGTGGCGGCGCGGGCTGTTTTCCCACGGGTACTGTACGTCCACGCCGTCCCAGGTCTGGCCTTCGATGGCGATGCCGCCCACCACGAACAGGTATTCGCCGCCGGGAATCGTCACCATACCGTCCGGCGCCTGTGCCCGCGCCGCCGTCGGTGCGACCGGCGCGATCTCCTGTGGAATGGAACGCCATTGCGCGGACAGCGACGCCAGCGGCGTGCGTGCATGTTGAGCCATGGTCGAAAGGAATTCCGCCAACCCTTCCTCGTCTTCGCCCGCCGACAGCGCCAGCAGCGCGCCGAATCCGCGCCCTTCCAGCGCCGTCTCGATGATGGCTTGACCTTCAATGACGCGTGGCTGCAGTTCATGGCCCTGCCACAGGTCGAAATAGCGCGTGCCTTCGGCGTGTTCCACCGCGAGCTGCTCGCCGGACACTGCGTATTCGTGCCGGTTGACCAGCGTCCACAGCGTGCGGCCTTCGCCCGGGAAACGGCTGGCGAACACGCCCGTCTGCAGAGTCTGTGCGTACGGCTGCCAGTCGCGGCTGACCAGCAGCGGGGCGAACCTGCGGTAGATGGCGGCGATGCGCTTCAGCGATTCGGCGTCGCGCGGGGTGAACTGGTTCCAGATGCCCCACACGTTCTCCCACGCGTTGTAGCCCACGCCGTTGAAGAAGACGTATTGCAGGTCGTGGTTGCGGTCGCGGCCCCAGCGGTTCTCGTAGTTGATCATGTGGCGCGGTTCCAGCCACTTGAACTTGGCCACCGGCGGGATCACCTCGTTGGGCGCCTTCTTGCCCCAGCTCTGCACGTTCCAGATCAGCTGTTCCTCGGCGCTGATGGTGGACTCGGGCTGCACCACCACCGGCTGTCCCAGCGCATCGCAGGCATCGAAGAACGCGCGCGGCACGCCGTTGTAGGTGTCGCCGTTGATGCCGTCGGCGCCGACCGCCTTCACCAGCCGCGCGATGGCCTGCCAGTCCGGCTCGCCCTGCTCGCGCGTGCCGTTGTCCCAGGGCATGGTGGGCAGGAACACGCGCACGCCGCGGCGATGGAAATCCGCCACCGCGCCTTTCAACCCTTCGATGCCGCCGGGCAGGTCGTGGGCCAGGTCGAACTGGTTGCGGTCGTCGATGCCGATGTTGGGGTACACGTACCACAGCAGCACGCTGTCCAGCCCGCCGAAGCGCGCTTCCAGGTCGTCCAGGTAGCGGTCCACGGTGTAGCGCCCCGCCACCGGATCGTAGAAGTAGCGGTCCTCGACCATCATCTGCGCGTGCACGAAATTGCGCTGCGCCCATTGCAGTTCGGGCCGGCGGTAGTTGGCGTCGTCGTAGCCGATGCGGGTCAGGTGCTCGCGCCGCCAGTCCCGCAGTTCGCTGATCCAGTCGTCGGCGGTGGCGTTGACGTCGATCTTCCAGTGGCCGATCTCGGCGAACGGCCAGCCCGGCGCCTTGCCCGGCGTGGGCAGGTAGCGCCCGGTGGTGACGTGGGAGAACTTGTATTCGGTCTTCGGCATGCGCGGCTCGGGCGATGCGTCGGCTGGCGCGGTATCGGCAGGATCGGTCGGGGGGTTCATGTCGGGGATTCGGGAAACGGAAGGAATCAGGAAAGGCCGCAATGGATCGCCAGCGCATCGCGGCCGTGCGGGGAGGATTCTTCCGGCGACGCGGCCAGCAGGGCTTCCACTTCGGCCCGCGCGGGCACGCTGGATTGCGCGCCCAGCCGGGTGCAGGCCAGCGCCGAGGCGGCGCTGGCGAAGCGCAGCGCCTCGGCCAGGGGCGTGCCCTGCGCCAGCCGGGCGGTCAACGCACCGCAGAAGGTATCGCCGGCACCGGTGGTGTCCACCGCATCCACGGCGAACGCGGGCTGCACGTGGATCTCGCCGCCACGCCGCGCCAGGCAGCCGCGCGCGCCCAGCGTGACCACCACGCAGGGCACGGCCATGCGCGCGACCTGCTCGGCGACCGAACCGGCTCCGGCCAGCGTCGCCAGTTCGCCTTCGTTGACCACCAGCACGTCCACGTCGGCCAGCAGTGCGGCCTGCAATGCCTGCGCGGGCGCGGCGTTGAGCACCACGCGCACGCCCGCCGCGCGCGCGGTGCGCGCGTACGCGGCCACCGTTTCCAGCGGCGTTTCCAGTTGCAGCAGCAGATGGCGGGTGCCGCGCAGCGCGGGCAGGTGCCGGGACTTGAGCAGCGCATTGGCGCCGGGCGCCACGGTGATGGCGTTCTCGGCATCGTCGGACAGGCAGATGAAGGCCGTGCCGGTGGCCACGCCGGGCGTGCGGACGATGATCGGCTGCACGCCCGAGTCGAGCAGCGATCGCTCCAGCACCGCGGCATGCGCATCGTCGCCCAGGGCGAGCAGCATGCGCGTCTCGGCGCCGCCCGCGCGCGCGCAGGCGACGGCCTGGTTGGCGCCCTTGCCGCCGGGGAACGTGGCGAAGTCGCGACCCAGCACCGTCTCGCCGGGCGCGGGCACGTGATGGGCACGCACGACGAAATCGAGGTTGGCCGAGCCCGCCACCAGCACGCCGCCCGTCAACGTACTCATGGCGCCACCGCCAGGTAGACACGGCGATAGAACGCGTTGGCCAGCTTCGGCAATTCATCGCGACCGTCGCCCGGCAGATGCTGGGCCAGCAGCAGCGCCACGATGTCCCGCTGGCGGTCGATGGTGAAGTAGGTCGAGGCCGCGCCCGACCAGCCGAACTGACCCGGCGAGCCAGGACGCGCACTGGCCTGCGCATCGGTGACGACATAACCGCCCAGGCCGAAGCCCTCGCCCGCGATGGGCGAAGGCACGGGTGGATCGAAGAGGGGAAGCTGGTCGCGCATCATCAGGTCCACGCTGTCCGGCCGCAGCACGGTCACGCCGTCCAGCGTACCGCCGTTGGCCAGCATCCGCGCGAAGCGCAGGTAGTCGGCGGCGGTGGAATACAGGCCGCCAGCGCCGCTGTCGTACGCGCGCAGGCGCGCGCCGGGTTCGCGCGCGGAGGGCCCATCGTCCAGCGCCAGGCGGCCGTCGTCGCCCATGACGGTGATGTCCACCACGCGCGCGCGCTGCGACGGCGGGACGGAGAAACCGGTATCGCGCATCCGCAACGGCACGAGGATGCGTTGCCGGAGGAACGCATCCAGCGACTGACCGCTGGCGACTTCGACCACCCGCGCCAGCACCTCGGTGTTGACGCCGTCGTAGCGGAACGACGTGCCGGGTTCTTCCGCCAGCGGTACTCGTGCCACACGGGCGGCGAAATCCGCCAGGTCCTTCGCCGACGAGGGATCGGCCTGTTCCAGCAACCGGCTGGCCTCTTCCCTGCCCTCGCCACCGGTCGCGAAACCGGCGGTATGGGTCAGCAGGTGCCGTACCGTCAACGTCCGCACGAGGGGCTCCAGTCGCGGGGCTTCCGCCGTGCCGCCGGCGAAGCGCCGCAACCCGGCCATCTCCGGCAGGTAGCGGGCGACCGGATCGTCCAGCCGCAAGCGCCCCTCCTCCACCAGCACCAGCGCCGCCACCGAGGTGATGGGCTTGGTCATGGAATAGATGCGGAAGATGGCGTCCTCCGTCATCGGCCGCGTACGCGCCAGGTCGGCATGGCCAGCGACGCCCTGGTACACGATCTTTCCATCCTGGAGCACCAGCGCCACCGCGCCGAGGTAGCCATCATGGCCGGTGGCCTGTTGCAGGAAATCATCCAGCGGTCTGGTGTCCACGGGTGCGGAGGGGTCCGTCCGATGCGGCGAATCCGTCCGGACGCCAGCGACGGCCGGCAGCGCCAGCATCATGCCCGCCAGCACGACAAGACCCCGCCATCCCCGCCGTGCCCCGGGGAGAGGCGCGGCGGGAACAGCGGTGGAGAGACGCATCCGTCGTGGGGGAGGGGCGTGGTTCAAAACGTGATGGTGTGGGTGATCGATACCATCCTGCCACGGCCCGCCCAGTAGTTCTGGTAACCCGCCAGCTGCGACCAGCTGAGGATGTACTGCTTGTCGGTCAGGTTCTCGATGCCCAGCGAGAACTTGCCGAAGCGTTCGGTCTCGTAGTTCACGCCCAGGTCGAACAGGGTGTAGCCGTAGGTGTCCTCACGGTACGAGAACTCCTCGCCATCGGATGCGCGCACGTCGCTGCCGGACAGGTGGCGGTCCGCCAGCCGGGTGGCGCCCAGGGTGATGTCGCCGTTGGGCACGAACTTCCAGGTCACCGACGCGGAGATCTTGTCCGGGTTGATGTCCAGCACGCCCATCGGTTTGTTGAGTCCGCCGGCCGGGTACGCGCCCGCCGGGTCCGCCGCCCAGAACGCGGTCTTGCCGCGGATGCGCGAATACAGCGCGCTGGCCTTCCACTGTTCGTTGAAGCGCCAGTCGCCGCTGACTTCGACGCCCTTGATACGGGTGGGCGCGCGGCTGAGGATGAAGTCGTTGGAATTGGGATCGATGGCCAGCGAAGTGCCGAACGGCGTCTCGGAATCGTAGTGCGAGGCGCTGAAGGAGCCGCGGCGGCCACGCCAGTTGACCCCGAACTCGGTGTTGTCCACCACGATCGCCGCGATGTCGGCGATGCGGTCCACCGACTGCCCCGGCACGTTGATGTTGCGCAGGGGGATGCCGATGTTGGGCAGGCCGAAGCCTTCGCCGTAGGAACCGAACACCGACCATTCGTCGGTGATGCGCCAGATGGCGCCGTAGTTGACCAAGTTCTCCTTGTACTTCACGCCGCCGCCTTCGACGAATACGCTGTTGCGGTAGGCCGTGGTGGTGTAGCTGTCCACGTGCAGGTCGCCGTCCTCGCGGCGATAGCCGCCGCTCAGGGTCACCGGCCCGATGTCGTAGGTCAGCTGCGCGTACGGCGCCTTGCTTTCGTATTCCATCGGCGGCACCCACAGGCGGTTGGTCAGCGCCAGCCGCTGCTCGGCGGTGTCCTTGACCACGTCGATGCCGGTGCGCAGTTCCAGCCCGGACACGTTGAACAGGTCCGGGCGCGTCCAGCCGATGCGGAAGCCCTTCTTCTCGCTGACGATCTCGGACTGGTCGAAGATGCGGTCGGCCTCGTCGAAATCGTCGTCCACCCTCACCAGCTGCTTGTCGTCGCCGTCCTCGGGCAGGTAGCGCATGGCCTGGTCGGCATAGTAGGCATCGATGCCCAGCGTGCCGCCGAAGAAGTCGCCATGCGTGTACTTCAGCGCGTACTGCTTGAAGTCGTTGAACTCGGCCTTCTGCCCGAAGATCTGGCCGCGCTCGGAGGTGTTGGTGCTGGGCACCTCGCACGGCGGATCGTCTTCCGGGCCGCGGCAACCCACGACCTGCACGTAGTTGCCCTTGCCCTCGATCTTGAAGTGGCTCACCGTGGCCTGCAGGCGCTGCTCGCCGTTCTCGCCGAAGTTGATGCCGCCCTTCAGGAACAGGTTCTTCGCCTCCGAATCGGACACCGAACCGCTGGTGTTCATGCCGATGCGGCGGCCGTTGCCATCGTAGGAAATGCCGCGGTCGATGAACGAAACGCCGCCGATGAAATCGGCGTTGTCCTGCTTGTAGGCGTGGTTGACGCCCAGCTTCCAGCCGGCGCTGTCGTCGCCGAACTGGGTCGAATAGCGCGAGACCACGGTGGTCTCGTGCCCGTCCTTCTCCGGCACCTTGGACAGGTAGTTGATGATGCCGCCGGCGGCGCCGATGCCCTCCGAGGCGGAGGGGCCGTTGATGACCTCGATGCGTCCCACCATGCCCATGTCGGTGAAGGTGGCGTTGCGGCCGCCCTCGCGCAACGGCGAGCCCTGCGGCACGCCGTCGAACAGGCGCAGCGCGATGCGGCCGCGCAGGGTCTCGCCGGTGTTGCTCATGGCCTGCGACGATTCCGCGTAGCCCGGCACGGTGCGCGCCAGCACGGCGGTGGCGTCCTCGGTCACCAGCAGCGTGTGCTGGATCTCCTCGCGCGACACCAGGGTGATGGCGCCGGGGATCTTGTCCACCGCCTTGGGCGTGCGCACGCCGGTCACGATCACCTGGTCCAGGTTGACCGCGTCGTCCGCGCGTCCACGGGTTTCCTGTTCCTGCGCATCCTGCGACGGCGGAGTGTTCTGTTGAGCCTTGACGCTGGCGCTGACGGCGGCGGCCAGCATGAAAACGCCGAATGCGGCGGGGACCTGTTTCATGGTGTGGTTCTCGAAGATTTTCTGGTGGCGGCGGCCCGGGCATGGCGCGGGATCCACCGTGACGGTTGTGTTTGCGAGACCAGCGCGAGAGTGCGCCTGCGTGCCAAGCGTTCCTCCCAGACGCTCGAACCCGACGATGGGAGGAGCCTAGGCGCTGGAGGCTGGCGAAAGAACCGGCCGGCGATATGTTCAATGCCTATTTTTTGTAGCGTGCACTGCAACATCGCGCGGCGATGGCAGCGCGGCCGGCTCAGTCCGCGCGGGTGGCGGCGCGGCTTTCCTGCAGCAGCACGGTGACCAGGCGGATGCGCACCGTGGAGCGCGACCACACCATGCCGATGCGGCGCGGCTCGCAGGCTTGCGGCAGCGGGATGCGGGCCAGGTGCAGCCCTTCCGGCCAGGGTTTGGCCCAGTCGGGCACCAGCGACACGCCCAGCCCCCGGTCCACCATCACCGCGATGGCGTTCAACCCGTTGAGCTCGAAACGCTCGCGCGGCTCGATGCCGGCGCGGCGCAGGTATTCCTCCGCCAGCCGGCCGCCCCACTGGTTGCGGTCGTAGCGGATCAGCGGTTCCTCGCGCAGCAGTTCGTGCGGATCGCGGCCCGCCATCCGCGCCGGCGCCAGCAGCACCAGGGGCTCCTCGCGCAACAGTTGCCAATCGCAGGTCTTCGGCAGGCTGTAGGGCGCCTGCAATACAAGTGCGGCGTCCAGTTCGCCGCTTTCCACGGCGCGGTACAGCTCGGCCGAATAGCCGGGCCGGATGAAGACGTTGATCTGCGGGAACTTGTCGACCATGCGCGCCAGGATGTCCGGCAGCATGCCGGCCAGCGCGGTCGGGCAAGCCCCGAGCCGGAGTTCGCCGGACACCGCGCTGTCGTTGGCCACGCTGCGCATGTCGGCCACGTCGCGCAACAGGTCGCGCGCACGTTGCAGGATGCGCGCGCCTTCTTCGGTGACGCTGACGGTACGCCCCGCCCGCGCGATCAGCGGCGCCCCCAGTTCGCGTTCCAGCGTGCGGATCTGCTGCGCCACCGCCGCCGGGGTGATGTTGAGCACGCGCGCGGCGGCCGCCATCGAGCCGCGGTCCGCCACCACCACGAAGGTATTCAGGAACTGGGTATCCACGTCACTCCCCTGGACTGCGCCTCAGGCTACACGAGCCCGGGAAGCAGCACGACAGGACTTCCGACCCATGGCGCGGCCCGTCCGTTCAGGCCACCGCGTCCTGGCGATGGATCGTCAGTCCCTTCAACGACCGCGTCGGTGGCGGGAAAAGCCAGCTGGCCGCGTAACCGATGACGATGCACAGCAGGATCGAAATGGCCAGGTAGAAGTACGGGTGCACCAGGCCCATCGACCAGATCAGCAACGTCAGCACGATGCTGGAACCGATGCCGATGGCCACGCCCTGCGAATTCGCACGGCGGGTGAACATGCCCAGCGTATAGGCGCCGGCGAAGCCGCCGCCGAGCAGGCCGGCCAGTTCGATGGAGACGTCGAACAGCGAATGGATGTCGTAGCGCGACAGCAGCAGCGCGATGGCGATGCCCGCCAGGCCCACCAGTACGCCCATGATCTCGGCGAACAGCACGCTTTTCTTCGGTGTCGGGTTCTTCGCCAGCTTCTCGTAGAAGTCCACCGAGGCCAGCGTGGAGACGCTGTTGATGATGCTGGACAGCGTGGACATGGCGGCGGCGAAGATGCCGGCGATGATCAGCCCGGTGACGCCCATCGGCAGTTCGGCGGCGATGAACAGCGGGAACGTGGCGTCGATGGGCAGCAGCGGGTTCATCCGCTCGGGGTGGGACTGGTAGTAGACGTACAGCGCGGTGCCGATGGCATAGAAGAAGAAGCCGCCCGGGATCATGATGGCGGCGAACGTCCAGATGGATCGCCCGGCCTCCTTGTCCGACTTGGTGGACAGGACGCGCTGCATCAGCACCTGGTCCTTGGGGAAGGTCAGCACCACGTCGAAGACCACCAGGAAGATGAATCCCCACACGGTGGCCTTGGTCAGGTCGAAGCTGAAGTCGAACAGCTTGGTCTTCTCTTCGGCCATGGCGACCTGCACGAACTCCGGGATGCCGCCATTGATGCCGTAGACGATGAAGCCGATGGCGAAGATAGCGCCACCGAACATCACGAACACCTGCACGAAGTCGGTCCAGATCACCGCCTTCATTCCGCCGAGCGTGGTGTAGATGATCGTGAACACGCCCATGATCAGGATGCTCCACACCACGTCCAGCCCGGTGATGGTGGCGATGGCCAGCGCGGGCAGGAACAGGATGATGCTCATCCGGCTGCCGATCTGCATGGCGATGCACAGCGCGCTGGCGAGCATGCGGATGGCCGGGTGGAAACGCGTCTCCAGGTAGGAGAACACCGACATCAAATTCAGCCGGCGCAGCAATGGCACGATCCAGATCGCCACGAACACCAGGCCCATCACCGCGATCAGGTTGTTGGTCAGATACTGCCAGTTGGTCTCGAACGCCTTGGCCGGGATGGCGATGAAGCTGATCGAGCTGGTGTTGGTGGCATACAGGCTGACGCCTGCCGCCCAGAACGGGATGCTGCGGCCGCCGACGAAGAAGTTGGCCGTCGAATTGCGCTTCTCGCCCAGATAAAAGTAGAGGCCGATGCCGATCATCGCGGCCAGGTAGACCACGATCACCAGCCAGTCCAGCCAGGTCAGCAGGTGCTTGCCGGCCTGCAACTGCACGGTGCGCACGCCGGGGACGCCGTCGTCGTGGCTCCACCACGCCAACCCATCGCCCCAGGCCGCCAACGGCGGCGCGGGATTCCCTTCCAGCGAGGACAACCCGGCCCATGCCTTGGTGATCGTGTGGAATGTCATCAGGCGGCCGTGCCCGCCGGAACCGGCCGCGTCTCCGCCGCCGGACAGCAGATACAGGACGTGGGCCTGTCCCAGGGCACGCGCCGAACCGGGCACGATGCGGCCGGGCACGGCCGGCATGGCTACCCAGCCGGAATCCTTCGACCATCGCCAGAGCGACTCCGCGCCTTCGCCCGCGACGCTGGCGTACAGATCGCCGCGCTGTGCGACCAGGGTGCTGGCATTGCCCGCCCCGGGCCAGGCCGGCAACGCCTGCCATGTTCCTTGCCCGCCCGGCACGGCGGTCCGATAGACATGCGTTTCCCCGGAGGCGTCGATGCCCGTCGCATACAACTGCCCGTCGCCCTCGGCCAGCGCGACATCGCGCAGGGCGGTCGGCCATGCCGGCAACGGACGCATCGAAAGTCGTTCTCCCGCCAGCGATACCGAGGCGATCCGCGCCGCCGCGCCTGCTTCGTCTTCCTGATGCAGCACGTAGAGACGGTCCTTCGCCGCCGAAAGCCAGCGGGCGGAACCGCCATCAAGCCCGGCGGGCAGCGCGATGCGCGACCAGGAACCGGATGCGGAACTCAACACCCAGGCCTCCTCCTTCGCGAAGGCCACCAGCCTTCCATCCACCTGGTGCAGTTCCTGGATCGCCGCCTTCGCGGGCGGCGCGGGCAACGCGGATTCCTTCAACGACGCCAGACTTTCCGCGCGGACAGTGGGTGCGCCGGCGGCGACCATGCAGGCCAGCAGGAACAACCCGCCGACCCGTTTGGAAAAGCTCATGCTGGATCCTTCTTCTTGTTTGCTCGCGCCATCGCCAGGATCGTGCGGGCATGCGCCAGGTAGGGCGCATCGACCATGCGCCCGTCGACGGCGAATGCACCGTGTCCCCGCCCCTCCGCCCCGGCCGCCGCATCGATGACATGCCGGGCCGCCTCGATTTCCTCCGGCGTCGGGTCGAACACGTCGTTCGCCCACGCCACCTGTCGCGGATGCACGCAGCTCTTGCCTGCATACCCCAGTGCGCGCGCCGACTCCGCTTCCGCACGGAAACCCTTCTCGTCGTCCAGCCCGGGAAACGCCGTGTCGTAGACGAACACGCCCGCCTCGGCCGCCGCCATGCGCAGCGCGTATTGGGTGGCGTGGACGTTACGCAGGTCGTCGCGTGCGATGCCGTAAGGCTCGAACAGGTCGCCCAATCCCAGTTGCAGTCCGCGCACGCGCGGATGGGCGCCCGCGATCGCCGCCGCATGGCGAAGCGCGCGCGGCGTCTCGATGTTGACCAGCAGGCCGGGACGGACGGTGCCCGGGCTTTCCGCCTCGATCGTTTCCATCCGCCGGACCGCATCGACCAGTTGATCCGCCGACTCGATCTTGGGCAGATTCACCAGATCGACGTCCAGCGACGCGATGGCGCGCAGATCGTCCATCCACTCCGGCGTGCCCGGCCCGTTCGCGCGGACGATGACCTGCTTGCCGGCGGCACGGTGCGGACGGGGCGAAAGATATTCCACCACGCAGGCGCGCGCCCTGGCCTTGTGGGCGGCAGGAACCGCGTCCTCGAGATCGAAGGACAACACGTCGGCCGCGCTGGCCATCGCCTTGGCGAACAGTTCCGGGCGCACGCCGGGTACGAACAGTTTGCTACGCATGGGCCGCGCTCATCATGGCGCGCAGTGTGAGTGAAACGGACATAAAGAAAAGTCCGTCCAGCCATATTCAGACGATACTTTTGCTTGCCACTGGAATGCCGCTTTGCAGCATTCCCGTGCCCGGCGCGTGCCGGGATCAGCGCTTCACGTCGAGGCTGTTTTCGCTCAGGAACGCCTGCACGTCGGCCACGCCCACCAGGTTGAAGTCGCCCGGCAGCGAATGCTTCAGGCAGGCCGCGGCCACGCCGAAGTGCAATGCGTCGGCCGCCGACATGCCGGTGAGGTCACCGTGCAGCACGCCGGCGGCGAAGGCGTCGCCGGTACCGATGCGATCGACGATGGGCGAGACCTCATAGGCGGGCGTGGTGTGCAAGGCGCCGTCGCGCAACGCCGTGATCGCAGACAGCGCGTGATGGTCCACGCTGCGCTGCACGCGCACCGTGGCGGCCATCCGATCCAAGTGCGGGAAGGCATTGAAAGCGGCCGCCGCACCGGCGGCGAAGCGCTCCTGCGGCGTGGCCTGCGGGAACTCCAGGCCCAGCACCACCTGCAGGTCGCGATGGCTGGCGAACAGGACGTCGGCCTCGGACATCAGCCCGCGCAGGATCGACGGCGCATCCCCGCCCCAGGCTTCCCACAGCTTCGGCCGGAAGTTGCCGTCGAAGGACACCTTGACGCCGGCGGACCGCGCGGCGCGCACCGCGGCCAGCGTGCCGTCGGCGGCCTGCTGCCCCAGCGCCGGGGTGACGCCGCTGACATGCAGCCAGTCCGCGCCCCGCAACAGGGCGGGCCAGTCGTGCCGGCCGCCGCCGCTGCGCGCGAAGGCCGAGTCCGCGCGGTCGTAGAGCACTTCGCTGGGGCGCTGGATTGCACCCGGTGTCAGGAAGTACAGCCCCATCCGGCCCGGCACGCCCAGCACGCCGGCGGTATCGACCCGGTGCCGGCGCAACTCGCCCAGCGCGGCCTCGCCCAGCGCGTTGTCCGCGACCGCGCCGACCATCCGCGCGTCGTGGCCGAAGCGCGCCAGCGACACCGCCACGTTGGCCTCGGCTCCGCCGACATGCACGTCCAGCACCGGCGATTGCAGCAGCAATTGCCGCCCCGGCGCGCCCAGGCGGAGCAGCAACTCGCCGAAACAAACGACCTTCCCCTTCATTGGAACCGCTCCCATGGTGGTGTTCCGAACCTGCCGTATTGTGCGCTGCCGGTATTGTCCCCGGGACACGATAAACCGGTCCGGACGACAGTTGTTGTTGCAGCGCACACTCTGATAGCTTTCGTTTTGACCAGCGGTGTCATTTTACCGGCTGGGAGATCATGGAAGGGTGATCCAAGCAGATTTTGCTACTAAAACAGCCGCGAAAAGCGGTCATGGTCCCTTGAGGAGGGGAAAACATGCCAGTCAGTCATCACCACCGGAAGACACCGGTTACCTTGCTTGCCGTCTCCATCGGCCTGGCGCTGCAGATCGGCGCGGCGCAGGCGCAGGACGCGGCGCAGGGGCCGGTGGACACCACCCTCGACACCATCAGCGTGACGGGTTATCGCGCCAGTCTCGAGAAGGCGCTGGACATCAAGCGCGGCGAGGCGGGCGTGGTGGACGCCATCGTCGCCGAGGACATCGCCGACTTCCCCGACCTGAACCTGGCCGAATCGTTGCAGCGCATTCCCGGCGTGTCCATCACCCGCGACGGCGGCGAGGGCCGCAACATCTCGGTCCGCGGGCTGGGGCCGCAATTCACCCGCGTGCGCATCAACGGCATCGAGGCGCTGGCCACCGGCGGCGGCACGGACACCTCCGGCGGCGTGAACCGGGGCCGCGGTTTCGACTTCAACACGTTCGCTTCCGAGCTCTTCAGCCAGTTGCTGGTCCGCAAGACATCGTCCGCGGATGTCGAGGAAGGTTCGCTCGGCGCCACCGTCGACCTGCGCACGGCGCGTCCGTTCGACTACGACGGATTCACGCTCGCGGTCGGCGGCCAGGTGGGCTACAACGACCTGACCGACGGGACCGACCCGCGCGGCACCTTCCTGATCAGCAACACCTTCGCCGACAACACGTTCGGCGCGCTCCTGTCGGTCGCCTACACCGACCGCAAGGTCGTCGAGGAAGGATCCGATTCGGTGCGCTGGGCGAACGGCCCGTCGAACGGCAACTTCAGCGCTTCTTCGCCGTTCGCGCGCGCACGGGACGCCGACGTGTACCACCCGCGCATCCCGCGCTACAACGTGTACACGCACGACCAGGAGCGCATCGGCGTCACCGGATCGCTGCAGTTCCGCCCGAGCAACAGCACCGAGCTGGCGCTCGACGTGCTGTACGCGCGCTTCGATGCGAACCGGGTGCAGGACAACATGAACGCGGTGTCCTTCAGCCGCGGCAACGCCAACCCCGACCCCGCCACCAATCCCGCCACCGGCAAGCCGAACACCGTGGTGCTGGATGGCGAGGTCGATTCGCGCGGCAACCTGGTGTACGGCGTGTTCGACAACGTCGACATCCGCACCGAGGGGCGCTACGACGAGCAGACCACCGACTTCCTGCAGTGGGGGTTGTCGCTGCGCCACAAGTTCAACGACGCGCTGACGCTGGACGCGCTGCTCGGAAGGTCCGAGTCGGAGTACGACAACCCGATCCAGACCACGATCATCGCCGACAAGTACGACGTCGACGGCTACTCGTGGGATTACCGCGGCAACAGCCGCCGGCCTGTCTTCGGCTACGGCAACATGAATCCGCTCGATCCGACCGGCTGGACGCTGGCCGAGATCCGGCTGCGCCCGCAGTACGCGAAGAACGAGTACGACACCGCCCAGGTCGACCTGACCTGGACCGCGTCCTCGTACTTCACCCTGAAGGGCGGCGTGCACTACAAGGACTACACCTACACCGGCCGCGAGTGGCGGCGGTCGTCGGAACTGAGCGTGCCCGCGGACGGCGATGCGGCCCTGGCCGGCCTGATGCGCGAGTTCGGCCTCTACGGCCTCGGCGCCGGCGGCGTCAATCGCTGGGTGGTACCGGACGTGGCCGCGTTCGCGCGCGCCTTCGACATCTACAGCAACAGCGGCATCTACGCGGTCTCGGACACGTTGTCGAACGTCGCGGCCAACAACCGCGTCGTCAACGAGGAAAGCACGGGCTTCTACCTCCAGGGCGATTTCTCGTTCGACATCGGTCCGGTGCCTTTCCGCGGCAACGTGGGCGTGCGCCACGTCAAGACCGACCTGACCAGCGACGGCTGGTCGTTCGTGGGCAGCGAAGCGGTGAAGACGCGGGTGACGCACGACTACAGCGACACGCTGCCATCGTTCAACCTGATCGCCGAAGTCACGCCGGACTTCCTCGTCCGCCTGTCGGGCGCCGAGGTGATGTCGCGCCCCAACCTGGGCTTCCTCAACCCCGGCGCCACGGTGACGGTGAGCGGCGGCGCGCGCACGGTCGCCACCGGCAACCCGAAGCTGGATCCGTTCCGCGCCAAGACGCTGGACCTCAACCTGGAGTGGTACTTCAGCAACGAAGCCCTGTTGTCGCTGGGCCTGTTCTACAAGGACATCGACAGCTACATCCAGACCTCGCGCGAGACGCGTCCGTTCAACACGTCGGGATTGCCGGATTCGCTGCTGGCCGGCACCGGCGCCCTGCCGACCGACGAGTTCACGTTCCAGCAGCCCCTCAACACGCCCGGTGGCGAGCTGACCGGTTACGAGATCAGCTACCAGCAGCCTTTCACCTTCCTGCCCGGGTTCTGGAAGGATTTCGGCGTGCAGTTGAACTACACCTACGTCGATTCCGACATCCAGTACCTGAGCTCGACCGGCGCCCCCTCCGCCAAGGGACCCATGGTGGGCCTGTCGAAGAACGCATGGAACGCCACGCTGTACTACGACAACAGCAAGTTCTCCGCGCGCGTGTCGGCCGCCTATCGCGACGAGTACCTCAACCAGATACCGGGCCGCGAGGGCAGCGACGTGGAAGGCACGAAGGAATCGACGACCATCGACGCCTCGCTGTCGTACAACATCACCGACAACTTCAGCATATCGCTGGAAGGGCTGAACCTGACCGACGAGTGGAGCGACCTGTGGATCGATTCGGTCGGCGACCGCTCGATCGCCTACACGCATACCGGTCGCCAGTACATGCTGGGGTTCCGCTACAAGTTCTGATTTCCCCTCCCCTGGCGCGTCCACGACATGCCGTGGCGCGATCCTCCGAAGCCCGGCCACGCGCCGGGCTTCTTTTTTAGAACCTGTTCACTATCTCGAAAAAGCGAGTTCATCATTCCGGCGGCTTTCAACAGCCGAATGGCTGGTCAAGCCGGAACCCAGCGACTTTCATTGAGTCGGCGCGAGCATTCCGAAGAGCCAAAAACACTGGGTTCCGGCTTGCGCCGGAATGACGGGTCTTTTTTTAGGTAATTCCCAAGCAAGCCGGACCAAATCTGAGAGGATTTGGTCATGAAGCAATGTCCTGCTTGCGGTGGTAGCCGACACTACGGCCTGTCGGATGGACGGCTCAAATGTCGCGCTTGCGGCAAGCGGTTCACCTGGACATCGGTGTGGGACTCGGTGCGCTTACCAGGCACCAGCAAGCACCGCCTGCTGGAGTTGTTCGTGCTCGGTGTGCCGTCCTACCGGCAGCGTTTCCGGAGTGATACCACGGCCGCCACCCGTGAACGGTTCTACCGGCTGGTGCGCGCGTGCTGCGCGATGGTGGAGCAACTGCGGGAGCCGTTCGAGGGCGCGCTGGAACTGGACGAAACCACGTTTGGGGGCGCCAGGAAGGGCAAACGTGGTTGGGGTGCTGCCGGCAAGGTGATCGTCTTTGGACTGATCAAGCGCAACGGTCAGGTCAAGGCCATGCCGATCGCGGCGCATGACCGGGCCTCGGTCATGCAGCAGATCGATGCGCACAGCCGTGAAGGTTCGCTGTACTACACCGACGAGTGGCAGGCCTACGCCACCTTACGCTTGCGCGGCGAGCATGTGATGATCCGCAAGGAGAAGGGACGGCCTCTCGGACGTGACCACATCAATGGCATCGAGGGCTTCTGGAGCTATGCCAAGAACTGGCTGTATCCCTACCGGGGCGTGCCCTCCCAATACTTCCATCTGTACCTGGCCGAAGTTTGCTACCGCTTCAACCACCGCCAGCAGGATCTCAAACCCCTGCTTTTCAGGCTTTTGAAGGCCACTTCGATCCAGGAACTGCGGCCCATTCTGGTCCGGAAAGCTTAGGAATTACCTTCTCGAATACCGGCCGCGCTGCTCGAGCCGGCCGCGCCGCTCGAGATCGTGAACAGGCTCTTACAAGCCCAGGCGTGGGCATGGGATGCCTTTCCATCCCCCGTCCGCCTGCGGGGACAAACGGGAACTGCCGGATTGTTCCGCACGCACTGTTGCTGTACGAAGACGTGCCAGTGGACGTGGTGGGCGGACTCCTGTGGCGACTGCCTTGCAGCCGCGCTCTCCGCCAGAACAACGGTGATGTGGAGGCAGGCGCGGCGCCCGCAACACAGGCGTGAAGGTGTCGTGCGGGATCGACGGACACTTCACGCTTTCGAGGGCACCCATCCGAGCGGCGAGTCCAGCGGCCTGCACGTGGCTTCGGTGGGCGGTCGCGCATCGTTCACCACTGCACCGGTCACTCGTGGCACGTCGGCGCGCGGTTCCACTTCCCAGGCGAGCATCGCCCGCGCCTGCCAGCACCGTTCTGCGGACCAGCGGCGACTTCCCATATCTTCATCATGGGCGACGGCATCCGCCCATACGCAGGCCGGAGGGGCACCGCGGCGGGCGTTTCGATGGCCGCCATGCGCGCAGCGAGGAAGCGCATGCATGATGCATGCGCTCCGGATGACGTCTTCCGTCCCGGATCCTCGTAGACCGATCCGGTTGACGAAGGCACCACCCCGCGCCTGCATACACAAGCACGGGGGGCGATCGGCTCAGCGCAGCGGTTCGCCGCGCTGGTAACCGGCCAATGGTTCCATCGTATCGAGGTCCCATTCGGCTTCGACGAACGGCTTGCGGGTTTCCGCATACTGCGGATAGCCGCCGACCTGATCCTGGCTGTCGATGATCTCGCCGCGCCCCTCGATCGCGTCGGCGACGATGCGGCGGTCGATCAGATCGCGGTTCCACGGTGTGGCGCCGGCTGTCAGGATCACCGCGTCCTGCACCTGCGCCGAGTGCAGCGGCCTCACCCCGAACGGCAGTTCCGGCGCCCGCTGCAGGCGACTCACCTTGACCGGCGCCGTCGTATAGCGGCCGATCTCCGGGATCGTCGGTTCGCCGATCACATCCACCAGCAGATTGTCCTCGGTGTAGAGATCCACATCGCCGGAGCCGCCGATCATGAAGAACGCCAGCGGCTTGGTATCGTGTCCCGCCCGCAACACGTTGCCGCGCAAGACCATGCGGCCGGTTTCGTAATCGTGCCCGATCCATTCCTCCGCGATCAGGTTGTAGTGCGCGGCGCGCGCGCCGGGGTTGTAGATCAGGTTGTTGATCACCTGGCCGCTGGCGCCGCCCTTGAACAGCGGATTGCGCTCGTAGTTGTGCGCGTACAGGTTGCCGACGATCAGGATGTCCTGCACATGGTCGTGCACCAGCGTGCCCTTGGAGTGCTCGCCCTTGGCGTGGCTAGCGTAGGCCAGGCCCTCGGCGATGAGGTTGTTGCTGAAGGTGATCCGGCGCGAAGTGCCGTTGCGGAAGTCCTCCGCCGTCTTGCCGCCCTCGATGAAGCGCGTCCCGGACGCGGACAGGCCTTCGTCCGTGCCCCAGGTCAGAGAGCAATGATCGACGATCACGTCGTGCGCACGCACCGTGGAGATCGCGTCGAAATCGAAGCCGCTGAGCTTCGGCTTGCCGGCGTCGCCGGGCCGCACGCGGATATGGCGCACAATGACGTCGTGGGTGGCGATGTCGATGCCGCCGCGGATCAGGGTGATGCCCGGCGCCGGCGCTGTCTGGCCGGCGATGGTCAGGAACGGCTCCTCGATGCGCAGGGTCTTCACGTCCAGGTCGATCACGCCGCCCACCTCGAACACCACAATGCGCGGCCCCTTGGTGCTGACCGCCTCCTTGAACGAGCCCGGCCCGTCGGCCGCCAGCGTCGTCACCCGGATGACCTGGCCGCCCCGCCCGCCGGGCGTGTGCGCGGCCCAGCCCTGTGCGCCGGGAAAGGCCAGCTTGCCGGATTCGGCCGCCAGCGCGGTGGATGCTGCCAGCGCCAGCAGCAGCGCGGGCAGGAAACGGATCAGTCGATGGCCGGCGACCGACAAAGAACGGACAGTGCGGAACATTGGCTCCCTCCCAGGAGTGGACCGATGGAGCGTGCATCGGGAATGGATTTTGCGGCAGTGCACATTGTCAATGACACCGGTTTACCATATACAGGTCATCAACCTGCGCTGTCACTCGGCAGTGCAACAAAACAGCGGGGGAGAACCCACTTGAGTACCGACCACAGCGGCACGGCGGGCGCACGCGAAGAGGCACCGGAACTGGCCGCCATCGCAGCGCGCTTCGTCGGCGCGCGCCGGCAGGGGCAGTCGCTGCCCGCATTCCCCGGCGAGATACCGCCCGACCTGGCCACCGCCTACCGCGTGCAGGACATCGCGATCGGACAGTGGCCGGACCCGGTGGTCGGCTGGAAGGTGGGCTTCATCGCACCGGAACGCCGCGACGTCTCGGGGGACGAACGCTTGCTGGGCCCCGTCTTTGCCCGCGCGCGCCAGTTTGCTATCGGTGGTCAATTGTCGTTCGCGGTGTTCGCGGGTGGCTTCGGCGCGGTCGAGGCCGAGTACGTGCTGCGGCTGGACGCCGATGCGCCGGAAGGCAAGACCGACTGGACGCCGGACGAAGCCGCCGCGTTTCCTTCCTCGCTGTTCATCGGCATGGAAGTGGCCAGCAGCCCGCTGGCCACGATCAACCAGTTGGGACCGCGCGTGGTGGTGTCCGATTTCGGCAACAACAACGGCCTGATCGTGGGGCCGGGAATTATCGGCTGGGCCTCGATCGCGGAAACCTCGCTCACCTGCCGGACCTTCATCGATGATCGACAGGTCGGCCAGGGGGGAGCGACGACGTTGCCGGGCGGGCTGCGCGCCGCGTTCGCGTTCGCGCTGTCGCGCTCCGCGCGCCGCGGGCGGCCGCTGAAGGCCGGCGACCTGGTCGCCACCGGCAACGCCACCGGCATCCACGACATCCTGCCCGGCCAGCAGGCGCGCATCGAGTTCGACGGCCATGGCAGCATCGTCGCCCGCGCGGTGGCCGCCGCGCCGATGGACGAAGGAGACTGGCCCGCATGATGAACCGCCGTCGTTTCCTGGGCGCCGGCATCGGCGCCGCGCTGGCCGCGCCGCTGCTGGGCTCGCCCGTACTGGCGGCCGGCGGCCCGCATGTGCTGACCGCCACCGACGTGCACGTGAAGGACTACCCCACGGTCGAGGCGGTGCGCTGGATCGGCGAAACGATGGCGCGCGAGACCGGCGGGCGGGTGACGATCCGCCAGTACCACTCCGGCCAGCTGGGCCGCGAGTCCGAGGCCATCGACATGGCGCGCTTCGGTGCCATCGACATGACGCGCGTCTATTCCGGCGCGCTGAACAACGCCTTCCCGCTGACCCAGGCGCTGTGCCTGCCGTACGTGTTCGACTCGGTCGCGCACATGCGCCGGGCGATGGACGAAGGCGTCGGCCGGGCCGTGCTGGACGGCTTCGCCAAGCGCGGGCTGGTGGGCCTGGCGATCTACGATTCCGGTGCGCGCTGCTTCTACAACGCGCGCCGGCCGATCCGCGCGCCGGCCGACCTGCACGGCATGAAGATCCGCGTGCCGGTGTCGGACATCTTCATCCGCATGCTGCGGCTGTTCGGCGCCAACCCCACGCCATTGGCGCTGGGCGAAGTGTTCTCCGGGCTGGAAACGCACATGATCGACGGCGCGGAGAACAACATCCGCAGTTTCCACTCCAGCCGGCATTTCGAGGCCGCGCGCTACTGGTCGCAGACCGAGCATTCGTACGCGCCGGACGTGCTGCTGGTATCGCAGCGCACGCTGGAGGCGCTGCGACCCGCCGACCGCGAACTGCTGCTGGACACCGCGCGGCAATCCGTCGCGGTGATGCGCCGGCTATGGGATGCATCCGAGGCGGAGGCGCGCGCGGCCGTGTCCGAGGCCGGCGTGCAGCGCAACGATGCCGACCTGGCGGCCTTCGCCCGCGCCGCGCAACCGTTGCTGGCCGAATACCGGCGCGACCCCGCCATCGACACGCTGTACCGCCGTATCCGCGACCTGGCCTGAGAACGACGCGATGTCCGAAGAAACCCCGACGCTTCCCGCCTCGCCCCTGCAGCGCGGCATGGACCTGCTGTCCAACGCCGCCATCGCCGTGGCCGTCGCCGCTCTGCTGGGGCTGGTGGGGGTGCAGGGCTGGCAGGTGATCGCCCGCTACGTGATCAACGACTCGCCCAGCTGGACCGAGCCGGTCACCGTGCTGCTGCTGACCACCGCGATGAGCCTGGGCGCGGCGGCGGGCGTGCATACCCAGCGCCACTTCGGTTTCTTCCTGCTGGCCGACGCCCTGGGGCCTCGCATGAAGAAGCTGGTGCACGCGGCCTCGCCGCTGGTCATCGCGGCGATCGGCGCGGTGATGGCGTACTGGGGCGTCATCCTGCTGGTCGATGGGCTGGACATCCGCATCGCCGGCGCGCCGATGCCGCAGAGCATCGGCTACCTGCCGCTGTCGGCGGGCGGCGCGCTGATGGTGGTGTTCGCCCTGTACCGGCTGCTGCTGGTGCTGCGCGCGCCGTCGACCGGCGAGGCCCGCTGAGCCATGGCGATCGCCCTGCTCTTCTCGCTCTTCGCCCTCCTGCTGCTGATCGGCGTGCCGGTGGCCTATGCGCTGGCGGCCTCGTCGCTGGTCACGCTGCTTTACCTGGACCTGCCTTCCATCGTGCTGGTGCAGCAGATTTCCTCGGGCACCGGGTCCGCCTCGCTGATCGCCATCCCGCTCTTCATCTTCGCCGGCGAGATCATGCTGCGCGGCGGCATCTCCGAGCGCCTGATCAGCCTGGCGGCGGCGCTGGTCGGCCGGCTGCGCGGCGGGCTGGGCCAGGTCAGCATCCTGTCCTCGCTGTTCTTCGGCGGCGTGTCCGGCTCGGCCATCGCCGACGTGTCGGCGGTGGGCGGCACGATGATCCCGCAGATGATCAAGCGCGGCTACGACCGCGACTATGCGGTCAATGTCAGCATCACCGCCGCGCTGGTCGCGCTGCTGGTGCCGCCCTCGCACAACCTGATCCTGTTCTCGGCCGCGGCCGGTGGCGGGCTGTCGATCGCCGACCTGTTCGCCGCCGGCATCGTGCCGGCGCTGCTGATGACGGCGGTGCTGATGATCACCGGCTGGGCCGTCGCGCGCAGGCGCGGCTACGGCGTGGAACCGTTCCCCGGCATGCGTGCGGTGCTGTTGCGGCTGGTGGCGGCGCTGCCGGGCCTGGGCCTGGTGGGGCTGATCTTCTTCGGCATCCGCGCCGGCATCTTCACCGCGGTGGAAAGCGCGGCGATCGCGGTGGTCTACGCGCTGCTGGTCACCAGCGTGCTGTACCGGCAGTTGTCGCTGAAGGAATTCTTCGCCACGGTGACGCATGCGGCGCGGACCACCGGCGTGATCCTGTTCGTGATCGCCACCGCGGCGGTGTTCGGCTGGCTGCTGGCCTACCTGCAGGTACCGGCGGCGGCGGTGGATGCGTTGCAGTCCATCGCCCACAGCAAGTACACCGTGCTGCTGTTGATCGTGCTGGTGCTGTTGCTGCTGGGCACCTTCATGGACCTGGCGCCGATGATCCTGATCTGCACGCCGATCTTCCTGCCGGTGGCGCGCGCCTACGGCATCGATCCGATCCACTTCGGCCTGGTGCTGGTGCTGACCGGCGGGCTGGGCCTGGTGACGCCGCCGGTGGGCTCGGTGCTGTTCATCGGCACCGCCATCGGCAAGATCACCATCGCGCAGAGCATGCGCACCATCTGGCCGTTCTGGCTGGCGGGACTGCTGGTGCTGCTGGTGGTGGCGCTCTTCCCCGAACTGTCGCTGTGGCTGCCGAAGGTCCTGAGAGGATGAGAAGGCCCCGCCTGTCGCCCTCCGGGGAATCCGGACCGTCGTCGCCAGCGCGCCGCGCCTGCCGGCCTCGGTCGCCGTTCCCGGTCCGGCTCACGGGCCCTGTCCCCAACCGCTAGAATCCTTTCACGACACCCCATACAAGGCCGTTCCCACCCCATGCCCGCGCGCAAGAAGCCCGAAAGCCCCGCACCCCGCCCCGCCAGCGGCAGGGCCGCGACCATCAACGACATCGCGCGGCTTTCCGGTGTGTCGAAGAAGACCGTCTCGCGCATCATCAATCACTCGCCGCTGGTCCGTAAGGACACCCGCGAGAAGGTGGAGGCGCTGATGCGCGAAGTCGGCTACGTGCCCGACCCGATGGCGCGCGGGCTGGCGTTCCGGCGCTCGTTCCTGATCGGCATGGTCTACGACAACCCGACCGCGCAGTACATCGTCAACATGCAGTACGGCGCACTGGACGCGCTGCGCGATTCGGGCTTCGAACTTGTCGTGCACCCCTGCGACAGCCGCAGCCCGGGCTACATCGACGGCGTGCGCCGCTTCGTGCAGCAGCAGAAGCTGCACGGCGTGATGCTGGTGCCGCGCGCCTCCGAGGACCAGGCGCTGGCCGACATGCTGGCCGAGATCGGCGTCCGCTACACACGCATCGCCTCGGTGTCGATGGACGAACCCTCGCGCATGGTGGTGACGCACGACCGCAACGGCGCCGCCGAGGCCGCCGAGTACCTGCTGTCGCTGGGCCACACCGACATCGCCCTGATCACCGGCCCCAGCGCCTACCGCTCGGCCATCGAGCGCACCGACGGCTTCGTCGAGGCGTTGGCCCAGCGTGGCATCGAGTTGCCGAAGGCGCGCATCATCGAAGCCGGCTACACCTTCGAATCCGGCGTGGTCGCCGCCGAGAAGCTGCTCTCCGGCAAGAACCGCCCCACCGCCATCTTCACCGGCAACGACGAGATGGCCGCGGGCGTCTACAAGGTCGCCCTGCGCGCCGGCATCAGCATCCCGCGCCAGCTGTCGGTGGTCGGTTTCGACGACAGCCCGCTGGCCTCCCGCCTGTGGCCGTCGCTGACCTCGGTGCGCCGCAATACCCGCGACACCGGCCGGATCGCCGCCGCCATGCTGATCCAGCCCGAGGGCGGCGCCCCCGCCCTGGCGGCCGCCAGCATCCGCCCGCACCTGGTCATCCGGGATTCCTCGCAGCCGCCGGAGTGAGGCTGGGATTGGAGATTAGGGATTCGGGATTGGCAGGAGCGGTCGCTCGCAGCCAACTTCCCCTCACCGGTACGGCAACCGGATCTTCCACATTCCCTTTCGGCCCATCGGCCACCTGATTTCCACAAATCCCGAATCCCCAATCCCGAATCCCCGCTCCCCCTGCCGCACCGCAAAATGACACCGGTTACCAAAGCCATTAGAATCGCCCCATTCCATCCTGCCCGCACCCGGCCGCAGCCGCGCGCCGCCCTCCACGGAGCCTGACGCATGTTCTGCAAGACCTATCACGCCACCCACCCCGACATGATGGACGGCGCCAGCAACGACCAGCTGCGCGACCGCTACCTGATCGGCGACCTGTTCGTGGCCGACACCGTGCGGCTGAATTACTCGCACAACGAACGCTTCGTGATCGGCGGCGCCGCGCCGGTGTCGAAGAAGGTCGAACTGCCGCGCCAGACCGAACCCGCCTCGGCCGCCGGCAAGCCGTTCCTTGAACGCCGCGAGCTGGGCGTGATCAACGTCGGCGCCGGTGCCGGCAAGGTGACCGTGGACGGTATGGCATACGCGCTGGGGCCGAAGGACGGCCTGTACGTGGCGATGGGCAGCGCCGACGTTTCGTTCGAGTCCGACGATGCGGGCACGCCGGCGAAGTTCTACCTAACCTCGACGCCCGCGCACGCGCGCTTCGAGACCAAGCAGCTCTCGATCAAGGACGCCGTGGCGCTGGAACGCGGCGCGCTGGAGACCAGCAACGAGCGCACGATCTACCAGTTCATCGTCCCGGCCACCTGCCAGTCATCGCAGCTGCTGCTGGGCCTGACCGTGCTGAAGACCGGGAGCGTCTGGAACACCATGCCGCCGCACCTGCACGATCGCCGCAGCGAGGTCTATTTCTACTTCGACCTGGCCGAGAACGACCGCGTCTACCACTTCATGGGCGAGCCGGAAGCGCAACGCCACATCGTGGTGAAGAACGACGAGGCCGTGGTGTCGCCGCCGTGGTCCATCCACATGGGTTCGGGCACCAGCAACTACGCCTTCATCTGGGCGATGGGCGGCGAGAACCTCGACTACACCGACATGCACGTGCTGGACATCTGCCAGCTGAAGTGAGGCAGCGCCGGGCTCGCCCGGCCGGACGCTCCACCGAAGCCGGAACCCGCAGCGGAGCAGGCTCCGCTCCACACCAAGACACCCACGCAACGCGTCCAACCGAGGGAACCCCATGGCAAGCAACCCATTCAGTCTCGAAGGCAAGATCGCGCTGGTCACCGGCGCCAACACCGGCCTGGGCCAGGGCATCGCGCTGGCGCTGGCCGAGGCCGGCGCCGACATCGCGGCCGCGGGCATCGTGGAAGCCACCGAGACCGGCGAGAAGGTGCGCGCGCTGGGCCGCCGTTTCCTCAACCTGGAGGCCAACCTGATCACCATCGAGCCGGTGGAGCGGCTGGTGAAGGAAACCGTCGCCGGACTGGGCGGTCTGGACATCCTGGTCAACAACGCCGGCCTGATCCGCCGCGCCGACGCGGTGGACTTCAGCGAGAAGGACTGGGACGACGTGATGAACGTCAACATCAAGTCCGCGTTCTTCATGTCGCAGGCGGCCGGCAGGCACTTCATCGCGCAGGGCCGCGGCAAGATCGTCAACATCGCCTCGATGCTGTCCTTCCAGGGCGGCATCCGCGTGCCGTCATACACCGCCAGCAAGTCCGGCATCGCCGGCATCACCCGCCTGCTGGCCAACGAATGGGGCAACCAGGGCGTCAACATCAACGCCATCGCCCCCGGCTACATGGCCACCGACAACACCGCGCAGCTGCGCGCCGACGCCGAACGCAGCAAGGCCATCCTGGACCGCATCCCGGCCGGCCGCTGGGGCGAACCGTCGGACCTGGGCGGCGCGGCGGTGTTCCTGTCCAGCCGGGCCTCCGACTACGTCAACGGCGCCATCATCCCCGTCGATGGCGGCTGGCTGGCGCGCTGATCCCTCCCCCTGGCCTGTAGGAGCGGCTTCAGCCGCGACCGGGGGAAGCAAGAAAGCATAGGCCACGGATGACGCGGATAAACACGGATAGGACTCAGGCAAGCTCCATCCGTGTTTATCCGTGCGATCCGTGGCGGATCCATTTCCTAATTTGTCCGGTCGCGGCTGAAGCCGCTCCTACAGGGCGCATCCACATCGGAGACTGCCGATGCTCCGCTCGCTTGTCCTGCTCGCGTTTACAGCCTGCTGCCTTCAGGCGGTCGCCCACCCATCGCTTCCCCGCCAGGTCTTCATCGCCGGCGATTCCACCGCCAGCGAGTACGGCCCGGAGCGCACGCCGCGCGAAGGCTGGGGCCAGCAGTTGCAGGCCTTCCTCGACGACGCCTACATCGTCCGCAACCATGCCAGGAGCGGACGCAGTTCGCGCAGCTTCATCGCCGAGGGCTGGCTGGACGGCATCGCCGGCGAGATGCGCGCGGGCGACGTGCTGCTGATCCAGTTCGGCCACAACGATGCCAAGGCCGAGGATCCCTCCCGCTACAGCGAGCCGCAGGCAGCGTTCCCCGAATGGCTCGGCCGTTACCTGGCGCTGGCGCGCGCGAAAGGCGCCATGCCCATCCTGGTCACACCGGTCGCCCGTCGCACGTTCGACGACCACGGCCGGTTGCTGGATACGCATGGCGTCTACGCGCAGGCCGTGCGCGACCTGGCCGCACGCGAGAACGTCGCGCTGATCGACCTGGCCGCGCTGAGCATGGACTGGCTGCGCGCGCTGGGCGACGAGGCCTCGAAGGCGTATTTCATGCATGTGCCGGAACGGCAGCAACAGGACGACACGCATTTCCAGACCCGCGGCGCGACGATGGTGGCCTGCCTGGTGGTGTCCGGCTGGAAGCGGATCGATCCGTCGCTGGCGCCACACGTGGTGCGCGACACCGACTGCGGCGCCCCGGCCACCGCCCTGGCCGACCGCGAGGCACAGGCGCACCCATCGCTGGTCGTGAACGAACGCGACCTGGCCGTGCGGCAACCCGGTCCGCATGGCGGCGCGGGCGCGACCACCGCCTATCCGTTCTTCCGCGACGCGCCCGGGATGGGCTTCGAGTTCCGCAAGCGCGTGCTGCACAAGGGAGCCGGCATCGGCCTGCACCAGCACGACAAGGACGAGATCTACTACGTGCTCGGCGGGCGCGGCGTGTACGAACTGGACGGCACCACGCACGCCGTGCGGGCCGGCGACGCCCTGCTGACGCGGCCCGGCAGCACGCACGGCATCCGCCAGGCCGGCGACGAGGACTTGGTGCTGCTGATCATGTACGCGCGCAAGCCGTAGGGCGCGCCCCGGCGCACCTTCCAACCGATCATGAAGGCGAGTGGTGCGCCGGGGCGCACCCTACGTCATTTTTGCGGCGCGGGACGCGCCCAGCGAAGGTACGTGTCGTCCAGCGACTTGCGCAGGCGCCGGAACTGCGGCGTGCCCGGCGCGACCTCCAGGCGCTCGGCTACCGACTGCCAGCCGCCGGCATGGTCGCGCGACCATTCGCGCACCACCGCGCGGCAGGGCTGGCCCGCCACCTGCGCCAGTGCGCACGCCATGTAGATGTCGCCCGCGGTCCAGTCGGGTTGCTGCTGCATCGCCTCGACATAGCCGCGCGGCACCGCGTAGTAGCGGGCCATCTCGTCGGCGAAGGCGGCGGGATAACGGCTGGCGTAGTCGTTGATGTCGGCCAGGTAGCGATCCACCACGACGTCGCCCGTGGCGGGCGCGTATCCCGATGCGGCCTGCGCGGCGGCGGCGGCCGGGAACAGCAGGCCCGACAGCAACAGGAATACCGGCAGCAGAACGTGTGGGCGAAGTGAAGGCATGGCGGAGATTGTGCCCCACTCGGTCCGCGGAATGTCACCGCGGCGCTCGTGGCGCGCCCGTAGTCGCATCGCGGCAACGGCGCTCATCTGATCGACATGACGGCCGAGGTGGCCGCGCTCAGGGCCCGACGGAACCCTCGATCTTCGCCAGGGCGTCGGGCAGTTGGCCCGGGTTCTCCACCACGCGCAGCCGGGGCGCATCGCCGTTGACGCCATGTTCGGCCTCCAGCGCCCAGGTCACGTGGTAGGGGATGTGCACGCCCCAACCGCCCAGCGCCAGCACCGGCTCGATGTCCGAGCGCAGCGAATTGCCGACCATCGCGAACTGCGCCGGCGCCACCTGCAGTTCGCGCAACACGCGCGCGTAGGTGGGTTCGTCCTTCTCGGATACCACTTCGATGCGGTGGAACAGGTCGGCCAGGCCGGACTGGGCGATCTTGGCTTCCTGGTGGAACAGGTCGCCCTTGGTGATCAGCACGATCTCGTGGTCGGCGGCGATGCGTTCCACCGCTTCGCGGATGCCGGGCAACAACTCGACGGGATGCTGCAGCGTGGCGCGTCCGATCTCGACGATGCGATGCAGGTCGCGCGCGCTGACGCGCTCCTCGGTCAGCTGGATGGCCGCTTCGATCATCGACAGGGTCATGCCCTTCACGCCGTAGCCGAAGATCTTCAGGTTGCGGCGTTCCACTTCCAGCAGGTGGCGGTGCGTGCGCGCATCGCCCAGGTCGATGTACGCGCCGAGGACGGCCTCGAAATCCGCTTCCGCCTGGCGGTAGTAGTCCTCGCTCTTCCACAGCGTGTCGTCGCCATCGAATCCCACCCAGCGGATGCCTGCCATCGCCCGTCTCCTTCGCAAGGGCGCGCAGCATAGCAAGCGTGCGTGCGGCACGGCAGGCCGGTCGGATGCCTGCGGCGATCCCGACTTTGCCCAACCGCAAGAAACAAGGCCGTCGGCACGTCCCGCAAGGAACGGCCGACGGCCTTGTACCGTGCCTCATCGATTGTCGTTGAAGACGGTCATTCGCCGGAAACCGGCGGGGTGGTGCTGTCGGTGGGCGGCGGCGTATCCGGCGGCGGCAGGGCGTTGGGATTGGCCGGCGGCGGCAGGTTGGGATCCGTGGGTGCCGGCAGGGTCGGATCCGTCGGCTCTGGCGGCGTCACGTCGTCGGCAGGCGGTGCCGGGTCGATGGGTTCGGGCGCGGCGGGAGGGGTGTCCTCCGGCGACGGACCGCAGGCGGTCAGCGCACCGGCACCGGCCAATGCGACGCTCAACGCAAGCGCCAGGCGCAACGGCGAAGTGGGGGAAAGGGTCATGGGGACCTCCTTGCATTCGGGGGGTGCGACTTCACGCGGCAGGATCCGGATCGCACGGAAACGGTCGCGTGCATGTCGCGCTCAGTTCTGCGGACCGTTGCCGGGCGCATAGGCCGCGTACTCTTCCGGCGTCAGCCGCCCATCGGCATCCTCGTCCAGCGTGCCGAACACCTGCGTCAGCGCGGGATCGACGGCGGCTTCATCCTTGCTGATGGCGCCGTCCAGGTTGGTGTCCAGTTCCTCGAACGAACGTGGCGCCGTAGTGGTGGTGGGTTCCGTCCCCGCCGCCGAGGCGGCTTCCTGCGCGCGCAGCGCCGGGCTCGCCAGCAGGGCGGCCATCGACAGTGCCGGGATGGCGATCAGCGAAATCGGAAGTTTCATCAGCGGCTCCTTCGACCGGAATCGAGCAAGCGGAATCGATGGCTTTCAACCAACGGAAAGGGCGGCACCTGGCCGCCCTTTCCGTGCGGTCTGCCTGCGGTTTCATCCGCAGGCGTACCATCGAATAGCCTCCGCGACCTTACTTCTGCTCGTCGTAGTTCTTGCTGACGAAGGCCTTGTACTCTTCGGCGGTCAGGTTGCCGTCCATGTCGGTATCGGCCTGGTCGAACACCTGGCTCAGGCCGGCATTGGCCGCGGCTTCCTGCTTGCTGATGACGCCGTTACCGTCGACGTCGATGTCCGCCCAGCCCTGCTGGCCCTGCGCATCGGCCGACTGCGTGCTCTGCGTCGGCACCTGCGTGGTCGAACCGGTGGCCTGCTCGGTCTGTTCGGTTTCCGACTGGGCGGCGGCGTCCTCGGTCTGCTCCTGGGCGAAGGCCAGCGGCATGGCCAGCGCGGCGCTCAGGGCAACCAGGGCGATCAGCGGCTTGCGGTGGGTGTTGTTCATGGTCTCTGCTCCGTATGTGTTGGGAGTGCGTCCGATTGCGCACGGCCCAACAATGCAAAGCAGCCACTGAACAAAACTTGCGTTACAACATGAACATGCACGCAGGCTTAACCCATTCCCGCAGTCGATCCGGTAATACATGCGTTAGGCATTCGTGAATGCCTTGTTGCAATGGCATTGTTGCGTGACCTGTCGCGGATTTCCCGTTACGGCCGCGTCGACTCGTCGTTGCGCGGAGGTTCGTCTTCGCGCGGTTTCTTGCTGAACCACTGCCAACCCATCACCACGCCGGACAAGGCACCGGCCAGTTCGCACATCACGCGGGCGCCCAGCGAGTCGGCGTCGTGGATGCCCTGCAGCGCAAGACGCGCGTAGAGCGGCGATTCGAGCTTCATCATGCCCAGGTAGAACAGGTTCCAGGCATCGATGCCGGTGCTGACGATCACCGCCGTCACGCAGGCCCAGCCGATGGCGTGACCCACCGACCAGTGCGCGCGACGGCAGATCCACTGCCACAGCAGGAAGCAGAGCAGGCCGACCACGAAGGCGATGAGGCCGGCTTCCAGGGCGCCAAGGAAGCCGTAATGCAGCGGTAGGTTCATGGAAAGGCGTGCTCCAGCCACGCAGGCACCGGCAGGCCCTTGGACCGCAGGAAGACGGGATTGAACAGTTTGCCCTGGTAACGCGTACCGGCGTCGCACAGGAAGGTCACGATGGTATGGCCTGGGCCCAGTTCGCGCGCCAGCCGCACCGCGCCGGCGACGTTGACGCCGCTGGAGCCGCCCAGGTTGAGGCCTTCCTCGGCCATCAGCGCATGCACCCACGGCACCGATTCCCCGTCGGGAATCGACCAGGCCCGGTCGATCGGCGCGCCGTCGAAGTTGGCGGTCACCCGGCTGGAACCGATGCCTTCGCTGATCGAGTTGCCTTCGGCCCTGAGTTCGCCCGTGTTGACGTAGTGCGCCAGCGCCGAGCCCGCCGGGTCGGCCAGCGCCACGACCACGCGCGGATCGCAGGCCTTCAGGAAGCGCCCCACGCCGGCCAGCGAACCGCCGGTGCCGGTGGCGCAGACGAAGCCGTCGATGCGGCCATCGGTCTGCTGCCAGATTTCCGGACCGGTGGTGGCTTCGTGGAAGTCGCGGTTGGCGGTGTTGTCGAACTGGTTGGCGAACCAGGCGCTGCCCGGCTCGCGCGCATTGAGTTCATCGCACAGGCGGCGCGCCACGTGCGCGTAGTGCTGCGGATTGGCGTACGGCACGGCGGGCACCAGCCGCACCTCCGCGCCGGTGATACGCAGCGCGTCGATCTTCTCGCGGCTCTGCGTCTCCGGCAGGGTGATGACGGTGCGATAGCCGAGGCTGTTACCCAGCATCGCCAGGCCGATGCCGGTGTTGCCGGCGGTGCCTTCCACGAGGGTGCCGCCGGAACGCAGTTCGCCACGGCGCTGGGCGTCCCGCAGCAGGCCCAGCGCGGTGCGGTCCTTGATGGAACCGCCGGGATTGAGGAATTCCGCCTTGCCCAGGATCTCGCAACCGGTCAACGCGGAGGCGCGCCGCAGCCGCAGCAGCGGCGTGCGGCCGATCGCATCGGCAAGGTCGGTACGCAGGTCCAAGCGGATTTCCCGGGAAGGCGCGACGGAGACGGCGCGCGTGACCCGCAAGCCTACCCGATGCCGCAACGGCGGACACGCTGGCATGATGCACCCTGCGGCCCGTCGCCGCGCCAGGGAGTCCCGTCATGACCCGCATCCTGTTGGCAGGGGCCACCGGCCTGGTCGGCCAGGCCGTGATGCAACGCGCGCTGGCTTCGGCGCAGGTCGGCCAGTTGGTCGCGCCCACGCGGCGGCCGCTGCCCGCGCAAGCCAGGCTGCTCAATCCCATCGTCGATTTCGATGCCCTGCCCGACGACGCGGAGTGGTGGCGGGTGGATACGGTGATCTGCGCCCTGGGCACGACGATCCGCGATGCGGGTTCGCAGGAGGCTTTCCGGCGCGTCGACTACACGTATCCGCTGGACATCGCACGGCGCACGCACGCCCACGGCGCGCGGACGTATGCGCTGGTGTCCGCCATGGGCGCCGATGCCGCCTCGCGCATCTTCTACTCGCGCACGAAGGGCGAGCTGGAACGCGACCTGCTGGCGCTCGGATTCCCGTCGCTGACGTTCGTGCGGCCGGGCCTGCTGGGCGGCGAACGTCCGCGCCGGCGCGCGGGCGAATGGCTGGCGTCGCTGGCATTGCGCGCACTCGAGCCGGTGGTGCCGCGCCGCTACCGCATCGTGCCGGCCGAACGCGTCGCCGATGCCTTGCTGCGGGCGGCGCTGGATGCCCCGCCCGGGCACCACGTCATCGAATCCGAAGCCATCGCCTGACCGGCGACGCCGCTCTCAGGCGCCGGGATCGTCCGCCAACACCTGCACGCCTTCGGCGACGATGCGGTATTCCACTTCGGGCACCGCCGCCCCGGCCGCGGCTTCCTTCGCCATGTGGTCTCGCGCGGCCGGCGACAGGGCCACCCGCGACAGCACGCCATAGACTTCGGCCTGCCCGCGCACGTCCCTGGGCACGTAGAAATCGTGGTCGCCCAGCAGCACACGCGCGCTGCGGCCATCGTCTTCCAGCATCACCCAGCAGCCCTTCTTCTGGCAGACGTCGGTGATGCGCCCGCTGAACTTGCGCGGCTGGCCCTCATGCGCCGCGGCATCGTCCAGCGCCCGCGAGACCGGCACCGCCTCGCCCGCCGGCACGTCCGCGCCGAACTTCTCCCACGCCGGCGCATCCGCCGCGTATACCGTCGCCACGCCCGCCAACAGGCACGCGGCCATCAACCATCGACGCATCGGAACATCCTCGCGAGGAAACCGGCGGCGATGATAGCGCCGGAACGGCCGCCTCAGTGCAACAGGCCGTGGTGCACCAGCCGCAAGGGACGCGTGCCGGCCGCCGCCACGGCATGGCTGGCGCGCTCCAGCAGGGCTTCGTCCGCCTCGTCGATGACCACCAGCACCTGACCGGCGTCGATCTCGCCGTGATAGTCGCGGCGCACTTCGCTGGGCACCGAGGAGCCGGCCAGCGCGGCGGCCCATCCGCCCACTGTGGCGCCGACCAGAACGCACAGCAGCACCGCCGCCATCGGGATGCCGGCCGCGGGCACGGCCATGCCGATCAGGCCGATCGCCAGGCCCACCACGCCGCCGCCGACCAATCCCCGCAGCGCCGCGGGGATGAAGTCGGTGGGCGAGCCTTCCTTCTCATCGTCCTGCATGCGCGTCATCTCGATTTCCGCCCGCCCGACCAACGCGGCATGGTCGGGACGGATGCCCATGTGCAGGGCGGCATGCAGGGCGTTCTCCGCCGTGTCCAAATCGGGTGCGCTGAATACGCGTCGCGTTTTCATGACAGCCTCCTGTCGCAGCCCGGCCATCGCCGGGTCTCGCACGCACCCTATATCCACGCGATGCGCAGGCGCGGTGAAGAAAGCCTTAAGGCGGCGTGACGCGCCGACGCGCGGCGTTGCTTACAGCGCGGGACGCTCGGGCGCCTGTTTGCGCCCCATCGCGCGCAGGTACAGTTCGTACAGCGCGGTGACCTTGGCCACGTATTCCTGCGTTTCGGCGTAGGGCGGTACGCCGCCATAACGCGTCACCGTGCCGATGCCCGCGTTGTAGGCGGCCGCCACCAGCGTCAGGTCGCCCTTGTAGCGGTGCATCAGCAGGTTCAGGTGGCGCGCGCCGGCGTGGATCGACTGTCCGGACGAAAACGGGTCGGCCACGCCGTATTCCTTCGCCACGTCCGGCATCAGCTGCATCACGCCCATCGCGCCCTTCGGCGACACCGCCCTGGCGTCGAAGTCGCTCTCGGCATGCGCCACGGCGCGCAGCCAGGCATCGTCCACGCCGGTCCTGCGGGCCGCCGCCTTGAATTCGGCCGGATACATGTCGAGCCGTGGCTTGCCCACGTTGCCCAGCCCGGGATGGGCGGGTTCGCCCGGCGGCGTCTGCACGGTGAACTTCAGGTAGACCCGCGAACCGGGCAGGTCGCGCGTGCTGTAGACCAGCTGGCCATCCTGCTCGCGCTCGTACAGGGTGCCGCTGAACACGCCCATCGAGCCCCACAGGTTGGGCAGGGCCACGGCATTGTCGTCGATCTCCCTGGCCACGCACCTGGAACCGGGCTCCGGCGCGGTGGCCAGGCTGACCGTGCCGCCTTTCACGCAGCGGTACACCGTGCGCGCGCCGGCCTCGGCACTGGCCAGGACCAGTACGGGCAGCAACAACCAGGCGGCGCGGACGAACGGGACCATGGGCGGCGGATTCTAGGCCCGGGATGCTGAAGGGCAGGTCTTTGTCACGCGCTGCGCATCGATTTTCGGCCAGCCGGCCCCCGCTCCTGCTGCGCCGCAGCACCCAACCGCGTAAAATGCGGGCCCTCTTTCACCGCACCCCCTCGGAGCACGCAATGGGCCTGGATCTGGTCAGCGCCGGCAAGAACCCGCCGGACGAAATCAACGTCATCATCGAGATCCCGAAGGACTCCGAGCCGGTGAAGTACGAAGTGGACAAGGCCAGCGGCGCGATCTTCGTCGACCGCATCCTCTCCACCCCGATGCGCTACCCCTGCAACTACGGCTACGTGCCGCACACCCTGTGCGGCGACGGCGACCCGGCCGACGTGCTGGTGGTGCTGCCGCTGCCGCTGATCCCCGGTTCGGTGATCCGCTGCCGCCCGGTCGGCGTGCTGCGCATGAGCGACGAGGCCGGCAGCGACGAGAAGCTGCTGGCCGTGCCGGTGGACAAGGTCTTCTCCGGCTACCGCCACATCCACGACATCGACCAGGTCAGCCCGCACTGGCTGGAGCGCATCGGCCACTTCTTCGAACACTACAAGGACCTGGAGCAGGGCAAGTGGGTGAAGATCGACGGCTGGGGCAACGCCGCCGAAGCCAAGGCCGTGCTGCTGGACGCCATCGCCCGCCAGGCCGACCAGCCGGACGACGACAAGCACAAGTTCTGAGCGCCACCGGCACCGATATGGAAAAGCCGCCCGATGGGCGGCTTTTTTCGTTGTGCGGGTTGGTTGTGGATGTCGAAACCGCCGGAGTTACCAGTACTGCAAGCTCGGGGCCGAGAACGCCGGAGCGGCATCGTCATGCACTGCACATCATTTGAAGTGGTACACCAGCGCGTAATACGCCACGTAGATCCACGACAGCAGTCCGTGGATCACCGCCCACAGCAGCGACTTGTTGGCGCTCCACGAGATCGCGATCGCCAGCGCGGTGCCGAACCCGATGCCGGCCCTGGCGACGGCGCCGCCGCCGCTCATGGCCTGCCCGCGCCCGCGCGATGCGGATAGCGCGCGAAGATCTCGGCCATGGCGGCATCGATCTTCGCGCCGCGCTCCTCCGGCTTGCTGCGCCCGACCCGGCCCACCGCCACGCCTTCCCAGACCAGGCGGTTCTCCTTCGCGTCCACCAGGTCCACGTTCAGGGTGCCCTCGGTGTACTGGTAGACATTGGTGCGGTCGCGCCAGTACGGCACCGACACGTAACGGCGCGCGCGATAGCTGTAGTAGTAGTCGTAATCGACTTCCGGCGTGCTGACCACGTCGGTCTTTTCCTGTATGTAGGCGTTCAGGTTGACCCACAGGTCGGGCGATTTCTCGTCGTAGACGTAACCGCGCGATTCCATTTGCGTCTGCGCCGCTGCCTTGATGCGGCCGCTGGTCAGCGTGGCGTAGCCTTGCCCTTCGATGGCCAGCGGCGAATAGAACGCGAAGGTGCGGTAGCGCGAGAAATCGGCGGACGGGTCCACATCGCTGGTCACGCGCGGGCCGGTGGCGCAGGCGGACAGCAGCAACGCGGCGGACACCATAAGGCTCCATCCGGTCATGCGGGCGAATCGGGCCATGGTCAATCTCCTTGGGTCGTCGACGGTCCGCATGATCGCGGACCCACCGTGAACGCTGCGCCAGCGGCCGGAGGGCGCCCGGCCGTGGTTCAGCCCTGACGATACACCTGCGCGCCCTGGGCCAGGAACTCGGCCGATTTCTCGGCCATGCCGGTCTCCAGCGCCGCGGTTTCGTCCACCCCGTGCTCGGCCGCGTAGTCGCGCACGTCCTGGGTGATCTTCATCGAACAGAAATGCGGGCCGCACATGCTGCAGAAGTGGGCCAGCTTGTGCGCATCCTTGGGCAGCGTCTCGTCGTGGAATTCCTTGGCCTTCTCCGGGTCCAGGCCGAGGTGGAACTGGTCTTCCCAGCGGAACTCGAAGCGCGCCTTGCTCAAGGCGTTGTCGCGCACCTGCGCACCGGGGTGACCTTTCGCCAGGTCGGCCGCGTGCGCGGCGATCTTGTAGGCCATGATGCCGTCGCGCACGTCCTGGCGGTTGGGCAGTCCCAGGTGCTCCTTCGGCGTGACATAGCACAGCATCGCGGTGCCGAACCAGCCGATCATCGCCGCGCCGATGGCGGACGTGATGTGATCGTAGCCCGGCGCGATGTCGGTGGTCAGCGGGCCCAGCGTGTAGAACGGCGCCTCGCCGCATTCGGCGAGCTGCTTGTCCATGTTCTCCTTGATCAGCTGCATCGGCACGTGTCCGGGGCCTTCGATCATCGTCTGCACGTTGTGCTTCCACGCGATCTTGGTCAGCTCGCCCAGCGTTTCCAGTTCGCCGAACTGCGCGGCGTCGTTGGCGTCGGCGATGCAGCCCGGGCGCAGGCCGTCGCCGAGCGAGAAGGCCACGTCGTAGGCCTTCATGATCTCGCAGATGTCCTCGAAGTGGGTGTAGAGGAAGTTCTCCTTGTGATGGGCGAGGCACCACTTGGCCAGGATCGAACCGCCGCGCGAGACGATGCCGGTGACTCGCTTGGCGGTCAGCGGCACGTAGCGCAGCAGCACGCCGGCGTGGATGGTGAAGTAATCGACGCCCTGTTCCGCTTGCTCGATCAGGGTGTCGCGGAAGATCTCCCAGGTCAGTTCCTCGGCGCGGCCGTCCACTTTTTCGAGCGCCTGGTAGATCGGCACCGTGCCGATCGGCACCGGTGAATTGCGGATGATCCACTCGCGGGTCTCGTGGATGTGCTTGCCGGTGGACAGGTCCATCACCGTGTCGCCGCCCCAGCGGATCGACCACACCAGCTTCTCCACTTCCTCGGCGATGCCGGAGGACACCGCGCTGTTGCCGATGTTGGCGTTGATCTTGGTCAGGAAGTTGCGGCCGATGATCATCGGCTCGCTTTCCGGGTGGTTGATGTTGTTGGGCAGGATGGCGCGGCCGCGGGCGATCTCGTCGCGGACGAATTCCGGCGTGATGATCTTCTGGATGTTCGCGCCGAAGCTTTCGCCCGGATGCTGCGCCAGCAGCAGCGCGTCGCGCACCGCTTCCAGGCGCTGGTTCTCGCGGATGGCGACGTATTCCATTTCCGGGGTGACGATGCCGCGCCTGGCGTAATGCATCTGGCTGACGTTGGCACCGGCCTTGGCGCGGCGCGGCAGGATGCGGCCGGGGAAGCGCACGGCGTCCAGCCTGGCGTTGTTCTCGCGCGAGCGGCCGAACTCGGAACTCAGCGCATCCAGTTGCTCGGTGTCGCCACGCTCCTCGATCCACTTCGCGCGCAGCGCCGGCAGGCCGGCGGACAGGTCGATGGCCGCCTGCGGATCGGTGTACGGGCCGGACGTGTCGTAGACGGTGACCGGCGCGTTCTCCTCGCCGCCGAAGAGGGTCGGCGTCTGGGTCAGCGCGATCTCGCGCATCGGCACCCGCAGGTCCGGCCGCGAGCCCTGCACGAAGATCTTGCGCGAGCCGGGGATCGGCCGGGTCACGGATTCGGAAAGCTGCCCGGTCTGCTGCAGCAGGTCGGCGGCGGGCTTGGGAATGGCATTCATCGGCATCGTCCTGGGCGGTGGGACGCGAGGGGTTCGCATCACGGACGAAGCGGCGGCGCAGGGAACGGTGTAGGAGGGGCTTCAGCCCCGATATCGCGACGGTCGGGCCTGAAGGCCCTCCTACAGCATCCTGCAAAGCTTCCCTACGCCGGTCTCAACCGGATCAGGTTCGAAGGGTCTGTCTCAATCCCCGGCTCCAGGCCGGCGATACCCCCGCTTCGGGCGGTATTACACCACAGCCGCCCGGGCGCCGTGTTCAGCCCAGCGTGTAGCCGATGCGGAAGCCGCCCCAGTGGCGGCCCTCCACGTAAATGGGCACCGACAGGTCGAACATGATCTGGCCGGTATCGCGGCGGTACACCTGCAGGCGGTAGGGATCGGTGTGCGCCCCGACCGTGCGGCCGACGCGGTCGGTGAAGATGCGCTTGGTGCGGTTGCCGACCAGGTCGCGCTCGCGGTCGCCGGTCAGCGGCTGGCAGAAGCACAGGTTGTGCGTGGGCACGTAGCCGTCCGGATTGGCGCAGATGGCGAAGACGATCCACGGGTGCCGCGTGGCCAGGGGTTCCTGCAGCGGGGGGAGCAGTTCGTCGCAGAGCGCATCGAAGGGCGTGGTGTACTTGGCCGGTTCGATCCCCGGCACCGGCGCGTAGTCGCGCGAGAACAGCGCATCCTCGCCGATCCGCCCCGACGACAGCGCCTGCTCGAACGCATGTCCCACGCGGTCCGCGCCGGCGCGGGCCAGATCGTGCACCCGCGCATGGCGGCGTTCGCGCATCGGATCAGCGGGCAGGCGGAACAGCCCGACGCAGTCGTGCAACGTATCGGTCCCCTGCGCCAATGCGGTGCCGCGGGCCGCCACATGGCCGGCATGCCGCAGATTGCTGCGGCTCAGCTCGACGACCTGCTCCAGCGCGCCGTCGATGGCCACGATTTCCCCGCCCTGCGCCGACACGCGGCCGGCGACGGACTCCATCGCCCTGCCCGCGCGCGCCAGCACGTCGCCGATGCCGCCCAGCACCTGCTCGGTGGCCCGTGCCGACGCCGCGCTCTCCGTCAGCGCCCGGCCGCTTTCGTCCAGGATGCCGCGCACGTCGCGCGCCGCCGTGGCGGCCTTCTCCGCGAGCCGGCGGATTTCGGTGGCGACCACGGCGAAGCCGCGCCCCGCCTCGCCGGCGCGGGCCGCCTCGATGCTGGCGTTGATCGACAGGATGTTGGTCTGGAAGGCCACGGCATCGATGACCTCGATGACCTCGCCGGCGCGCGCGGAACGGCGCTCGACTTCGCGCATCGCGTCGCCCAGCCGGCGCGCGGCCTCGGCGCCTTCGCGCGCGCTGGCATCGGCGCTGGCCGCCACGCCGATGACCGCCTGCAGTTCCTCGCCCGCGCCCTGCAATCCCTGCAGCAGGCGTCGCGTCGCATCGAGCACGCTTTCCAGCGCGGCCACCTGCGCCTGCGACTGGCGCAACAGTTCGTCGTTCTCGCCGACCAGGTGCGGCACCTCGCCCGCCACCTGCATGGACAGGGCGACGGCCTGGCGGATCGCCTCGGCCAGGTTGCCGAAGCCGGCGGCGATCTGCCGGATGACCGGATGCGCGGCCTGTCCCTGCGGCAGCGGGATATCCAGGTCGCAGCCGCCCAGCGACTGGCCGATCCGTTCCAGCAACTGGCGTTCCTGCCTGGCCTCGGCCAGGCGCTGGGCCAGCGGCTGCATGGCCAGCGAGCCGACCACCGGCGCGGCGTCACGAGCAAGCATGTCCATGTCGCGCAGCAGGGCGGCGGTCTCGGGGTGCGGCAGCGACAGCAGCCAGCCATCGCCGTCGCGATCGCTCTGGTAACGCACCCGGCGCGCGGGATCGTCGCAGGGCGCCTGCCACACGCCTTCTTCATCGGTCAGCACGCCGGCCGGCAGGCCCCAGATGCCATCGCAGGCATGGCCCAGCAACCGCTCGGCCGGCAGGCCCAGCATGTCCAGCGCGGCACGGTTGGCGGCCACGATGGCCGCCGAAGCGTCGAGCCTCAGCAGCCCGACCGGCGCATCCGGCAGCTGTCGATGTGTGTCCGCAACGCAGGCGGCGATTTCCCCGAAGCCCGACATGACGGTGCCCCTCCTCTCCCAGGAGGTAGCGGCCGGAGCGACGGCAAGTTGAGCCGCCTGTTCAGTTCAGAACGCGTCCAGCATCGCCTTGTCGCGCACCGCGCCCTTGTCGGCGCTGGTGGCCAGCAACGCATAGGCCTTCAGCGCGGTGGTGACCTTGCGCGCGCGCGGCTGCGCGGGTTTCCAGCCGGCGGCATCCTGTTGCGCGCGCCGCGCGGCGAGTTCGTCATCCGAAACAAGCAGGTCGATCGAACGCGCGGGAATATCGATGCGGATGCGGTCGCCGTCGCGCACCAGCCCGATCGCGCCGCCCGCAGCGGCTTCCGGCGACGCATGGCCGATGGACAGGCCCGAGGTGCCGCCGGAGAAGCGGCCGTCGGTCAACAGTGCGCACTGCTTGCCCAGGCCTTTCGACTTCAGGTAACTGGTCGGATACAGCATCTCCTGCATGCCGGGACCACCCTTCGGGCCTTCGTAACGGATCACCACCACGTCGCCGGGCTTCACCTCGTCGCCCAGGATGCCCTTCACCGCCGCATCCTGGCTCTCGTAGACGCGCGCGCTGCCCTCGAACACATGGATCGACTCGTCCACGCCGGCCGTCTTCACCACGCAGCCGTCCCGCGCGATGTTGCCGTACAGCACGGCCAGGCCGCCTTCCTGCGAATACGCATGCGCGACATCGCGGATGCAGCCCTCGGCGCGGTCCACGTCCAGCGACGGCCAGCGCGTGGCCTGGCTGAAGGCCACCTGCGTGGGAATGCCGGCCGGACCGGCCTTGTAGAACGTGGCGATGCTTTGGTCGTCCGTCCGGGCCACATCCCACTTGGCGATGGCGTCGGCGAGCGTCTTGGCATGCACGGTGGGCACGCTGGTGTGCAGCAGCCCGCCGCGCGAAAGTTCGCCCAGGATCGCCAGGATGCCGCCGGCGCGGTGCACGTCCTCGATGTGGTACTTCTGCGTGTTCGGCGCCACCTTGCACAGCTGCGGCACCCGCCGCGACAGGCGGTCGATGTCGCGCATGCCGAACGGCACCTCGCCTTCCTGCGCGGCGGCCAGCAGGTGCAGGATGGTGTTGGTGGAACCGCCCATCGCGATGTCCAGCGTCATCGCGTTCTCGAACGCCTCGAAGGTGGCGATGCCGCGCGGCAGGGCCGTCGGGTCCTCCGCGCCGTACCAGCGGTGGCACAGTTCGACCACGGTGCGCCCGGCGCGCAGGAACAACTGTTCGCGGTCGGCATGCGTCGCCAGCGTGGTGCCGTTGCCCGGCAACGACAGGCCCAGTGCCTCGGTCAGGCAGTTCATCGAGTTGGCGGTGAACATGCCGCTGCACGAGCCGCAGGTCGGGCAGGCGCTGCGCTCGACCGCGGCGACCTGTTCGTCGCTCGCATTCGGATCGGCCGCCATCACCATCGCATCGATCAGGTCCAGCTTGTGGTCGGCCAGCCGGGTCTTGCCGGCCTCCATCGGCCCGCCGGACACGAACACCGTGGGGATGTTCAGCCGCAACGCCGCCATCAGCATGCCCGGCGTGATCTTGTCGCAGTTGGAAATGCACACCAGCGCGTCGGCGCAGTGCGCGTTGACCATGTACTCCACCGAGTCGGCGATGATCTCGCGGCTGGGCAGCGAGTACAGCATGCCGTCGTGGCCCATGGCGATGCCGTCGTCCACGGCGATGGTGTCGAACTCCTTGGCCACGCCGCCGACGCGTTCGATTTCACGTGCAACCAATTGCCCCAGGTCCTTGAGGTGCACGTGGCCCGGGACGAACTGGGTGAAGGAGTTGGCGATGGCGACGATCGGCTTGTGGAAATCGTCGTCCTTCATGCCGGTGGCGCGCCACAGCGCGCGCGCGCCGGCCATGTTGCGTCCGTGGGTGGAGGTCTTGGAGCGGTATTCGGGCATGATGGATCGCGTGGAAACAGGCGCGGGGGGAAAGGGCCCTGATTCTGCGGCCTTTTCACTGTTTCAGTTGCAACCAAATGCCGCTGATCGTCCGATCGTCGAACAAGTGGCGAATGCGCTTGACAAGCCCGACGACAGCATGTTTCCCTTGCCGCATGTTGCAGCGCCACACGCCCCCGACGACCGACCCGACCGCACCCGCTGCGGCGTCCGTCCTCGTACTCGTCCTTATTACCTCGCCAACAGGTGCGGGACGGACCGGCGCGTAAGCAGAAAAAGCACGCCAGATTCGCAAAACCCCGCACTGAGAAGTGCGGGGTTTTTTGTTTGCGGCCCTTTCCACCCAACGCCTTTCCCTCCAACCCATCAGCCAGGAACCCATCGCAATGACCACCGCCAACGCTCTCCCGCAACCCAAGATCGCCGTCGTCGGCTACGGCAGCCAGGGCCGCGCGCACGCGCTGAACCTGCGCGATTCCGGCTTCGACGTCACCGTGGGCCTGCGCCCCGGCGGTCCGACCGAGGCGAAGGCGCAGGCGGACGGTTTCGTGGTGAAGACGCCCGCCGACGCGGTGAAGGACGCCGACCTGGTCGCCGTGCTGACGCCGGACATGGTGCAGAAGAAACTCTACGAAGAGGTGCTGGCGCCGAACATGAAGCCCGGCGCGGTGCTGCTGTTCGCGCACGGCCTGAACGTCCACTTCGGCATGATCGAACCGCGCGACGACCTGGACGTGGTGCTGGTGGCGCCGAAGGGCCCGGGCGCGCTGGTCCGCCGCGAATACGAGATCGGCCGCGGCGTGCCGTGCATCTACGCCGTCCACCAGGACAGGAGCGGCAAGGCCGAGCAGTTCGCGCTGGCCTACGCCGGCGGCCTGGGCGGCGCACGCGCCAACCTCATCAAGACCACCTTCAAGGAAGAGACCGAGACCGACCTGTTCGGCGAACAGGCGGTGCTGTGCGGTGGCGCCTCGTCGCTGGTGCAGGCCGGCTTCGAGACGCTGGTGGAAGCCGGCTACCAGCCGGAGATCGCCTACTACGAAGTACTGCACGAACTGAAGCTGATCGTCGACCTGTTCTACGAAGGCGGCATCACCCGCATGCTGGAATTCGTCTCCGAGACCGCGCAGTACGGCGACTACGTCAGCGGCCCGCGGGTGATCGACGCCAGCGTCAAGGCGCGCATGAAGGACGTGCTGACCGACATCCAGGACGGCACCTTCACCAAGAACTGGGTGGCCGAGTACGAAGCCGGCCTGCCGAACTACAAGAAGTTCAAGCAGGCCGACCTGGACCATCCGATCGAAGTCGTCGGCAAGCAACTGCGCGCGAAGATGGTGTGGCTGGCCGAGAACGGCGCCAAGCCCGATGCCGACGACGCCAGTACGAACCGGGCCGCCGCCGCATGAACGCCGTCTCCGCCACTGCCCCACGCAATGGCGCCCGCTGGCTGGCCCACGCCCTGGAAGCCGAGGGCGTGGACACGCTGTTCGGCTACCCGGGCGGCACCATCATGCCGTTCTACGACGCGCTGGTGGATTCCAAGCTGAAGCACATCCTGGTGCGCCACGAGCAGGGCGCCGCGCTGGCCGCCAACGGCTATGCGCGCGCCAGCGGCAAGGTCGGCGTATGCGTCGCGACGTCCGGCCCCGGCGCGTCCAACCTGGTCACCGGCATCGCCGACGCGATGCTGGACTCGGTGCCGATGGTCTGCCTGACCGGGCAGGTCGCCACGCCGCTGATGGGCACCGACGCGTTCCAGGAACTGGACGTGTTCGGCCTGACCCTGCCCATCGTCAAGCACAGCTTCATCGTGCGGCGCGTGGACGACCTGCCGCAGATCGTGCGCGAAGCCTTCCGCATCGCCCGCGAGGGACGCCCCGGCCCGGTGCTGATCGATCTGCCCAAGGATGTGCAGATGGCCGACGCCAGCCACCTGCCCGACCACGCGCCGGCCCGCGTCGATCCGCAGCCCGCGCCGGAAGACGCGAAGCTGGCCGAAGCGCTGGCCGCCATCGCCGGCGCCGAAAAGCCGGTGATCTACGGCGGCGGCGGCATCGCGCTGGCGGATGCGGTGGATGCGTTCCGCCAGTTCGTCGATGCCACCAAGATCCCGACCGTGCTGACCCTGCGCGGCCTGGGCGCGCTGCCCGCCGGGCATCCGCAGTTCCTGGGCATGCTGGGCATGCACGGCACGCGCGCGGCCAACATGGCGGTGCAGGAATCGGACCTGCTGATCGTGGTGGGTGCGCGCTTCGACGACCGCGCCACCGGCAAGCTGGTGGAGTTCGCCCCGTTCGCCCGCGTCGTCCACCTGGATGCCGATGCGTACGAGATCTCCAAGCTGCGCACGGCCGACATCGCGATTCCCGGCGACGTGGCCACCGGCCTGCGCACGCTGACCGCTGCCCGGAGCACCTGCGACGACTGGCGCAAGCGCTGCCAGACGCATCGCGAGAAGTTCGGCTTCCGCTACGACGCGCCCGGCACCGACATCTACGCGCCCGGCCTGCTGAAGCGGCTGAGCGAAGTCGCGCCGGCCGACGCGATCATCGCCTGCGACGTGGGCCAGCACCAGATGTGGGTGGCGCAACATTGCCGCTTCAACCATCCGCGCAACCACCTGACCAGCGGCGCGCTGGGCACGATGGGCTTCGGCCTGCCGGCGGCGATGGGCGCGCAGTTCGCCTGCCCGGACCGCACGGTGGTGCTGGTCAGCGGCGACGGCAGCTTCATGATGAACGTGCAGGAGCTGGCCACCATCGCCCGCTGCCGGTTGCCGGTGAAGATCGTGCTGCTGGACAACAGCGCGCTGGGCATGGTGCGGCAGTGGCAGGAGCTGTTCTTCGCCGAGCGCTACAGCGAGATCGACCTGTCCGACAACCCGGACTTCGCCGCGCTGGCGCAGGTATTCGGCATTCCCGCCCAGCGCATCGACCACCGCCACCAGGTCGAGGACGGACTGGCCGCGCTGCTGGCGCAGCCGGGGCCCGCCTTGCTGCACGTCGCCATCGACATCAAGGCCAACGTCTGGCCGCTGGTGCCGCCCAACCACGCCAACAGTTCCATGCTGGATGCCAATCCGGCCAAGCAGAGTCCGGAGCCCACCCCCCATGCGATACCGGCTTGACCTGGTGCTGAAACCGGCCGAGGGCGCGTTGACGCGCGTGATCGGCATGGCCGAGCGTCGCGGCTTCGCACCGCAGGCCATCAACGGCGAACCGTCGGCCTCCGACGGCCGCTGGCGCGTGCAGTTGGTCGTCTCCGGCCAACGCCCGCCGGAAACGCTGCGCTTGCAGATGCAGAAGATCTACGACTGCGAGTCGGTGGAGATCACCGCGCTGGAGGACGTGGCATGAGGCCGGGATTCGGAATTCGGGATGACCGGCCTGTCGGCCGTTGGGGGCCGGGATTCGCCAGCGATGGCAGGATCCTGACCACCGCTGCGCGGTCCGGGCTGATCCGATTCCCGCGGAGGCGTCTTCTTCAATGCGAGACGATCCGCTTTTACGAATCCCCAATCCCCAATCCCGAATCACGGCAGTTCATCCATGCCTGACGCCGGCCGCGCCCCCGCCAGCCAGGACCCGGACGTCGGCGACGTCGTCGTCACCGTGGCCGACGTGCTGGCGGCGCAGGCGCGGCTGCGGCGCTACCTGCCCCCCACCCCGCTGCACCATGCCGAACGCTTCGGCGTGATGCTGAAGCTGGAGAACCTGCAGCGCACCGGCTCGTACAAGGTGCGCGGCGCCTTGAACGCGCTGCTGGCCGCGCGCGAACGCGGCGACCGCCGCCCGGTCATCGCCGCGTCGGCCGGCAACCACGCGCAGGGCCTGGCCTGGGCCGCCTACCGGTTGGGCGTGCAGGCCATCACGGTGATGCCGCACGGCGCGCCGGAAACCAAGATCGCCGGCGTCGCCCACTGGGGCGCCACCGTGCGCCAGCACGGCAACAGCTACGACGAAGCGTTCGCGTTCGCCAGGGAACTGGCCGAACAGAACGGCTACCGCTTCCTGTCCGCGTTCGACGATCCCGATGTGATCGCCGGCCAGGGCACGGTCGGCATCGAGATCGCGCCGTATGCGCCGGACGTGGTCATCGTGCCCATCGGCGGCGGCGGGCTGGCCTCGGGCGTGGCGCTGGCGCTGAAGTCGCAGGGCGTGCGCGTGGTCGGTGCGCAGGTCGAAGGCGTGGACTCGATGATCCGTGCGATGCGCGGCGACACCTCGCCGATCGACCCGGTCGCCTCGCTGGCCGACGGCGTGCGCGTCAAGGTGCCCGGCTTCATCACCCGCCGGCTGTGCACGCAACTGCTGGACGACGTGGTGACCGTGCGCGAGGCCGAACTGCGCGAGACGCTGGTGCGGCTGGCGCTGGAAGAAAACCTGATCGCCGAGGGCGCCGGCGCGCTGGCGCTGGCCGCCGGGCGCCGCGTCGCCGGCAGGCGCAAGTGCGCCGTGGTGTCCGGCGGCAACATCGACGCCACCGTGCTGGCGCGGCTGCTGTCCGAGGTGCGCCCACGCCCGCCGCGCAAACCGCGCCGCCGCGCCGCCGAAGGCGAGCCTTCGCTTGCGCTTGCGGCGCCCGACGAATCCCCCATTCCCCTTTCCCCAGCCGTGCCGCACAAGTCCAGGACACGCCGCACCGCAACCGCAGTCGTAGAGGAATCCATCTGGTGAATACATCCACTGCCACGCCGAACGGACCGGCCCACGTCCGCATCTTCGACACCACCCTGCGGGATGGCGAACAATCGCCCGGCTGCAGCATGTCGCCGCAGCAGAAGCTGGTGATGGCGCGCGGCCTGGCCGACCTGGGCGTGGACGTCATCGAGACCGGCTTCCCGGCCAGTTCGCAGTCCGACCGCGAGGCGCACGCGCTGATCGCCCGCGACCTGCGCGACACCACGCTGGCGGTGCTGTCGCGCTGCCTGCCCACCGACATCGAGACCTCGCTGCGCACCGTGCAGGCGGCCGCGAAGCCGCGCCTGCACCTGTTCCTGTCCACCAGCCCGCTGCACCGCGAGCACAAGCTGCGCATGACCCGCGAGCAGGTGCTGGAATCGGTGCGAAAGCACGTGGCGCTGGCGCGCGGCCACATCGACGACATCGAGTTCTCCGCCGAGGACGCCACCCGCACCGAAGAGGACTTTCTGCACGAAGTCGTCGCCGTGGCCATCGCCGCCGGCGCCACCACCATCAACCTGCCCGATACCGTCGGTTTCACCACGCCCGAAGAGATCCGCGGCATGTTCGAGCGCGTCATCGCCAACGTGCCGGACGCGGACAGGGTGGTGTTCAGCGCGCACTGCCACAACGACCTGGGCCTGGCCGTGGCCAACTCGCTGGCCGCCATCGAGGGCGGCGCGCGGCAGGTGGAGGGCTCCATCAACGGCATCGGCGAGCGCGCCGGCAACTGCGCCATCGAGGAGATCGTGATGGCGCTGAAAGTACGCAATGCCTTCTACAACCTGGATACGCGCATCGACACACGCCGCATCGTGCCCACCTCGCAGTTGCTGTCGCGGCTGGTCGGCATGCCGGTGCAGCGCAACAAGGCCATCGTCGGCGCGAATGCCTTCGCGCACGAGTCCGGCATCCACCAGCACGGCATGCTGCGCCACCGCGGCACCTACGAGATCATGCAGCCGCAGGACGTGGGCTGGCCGTCCTCGCAGATGGTGCTGGGCCGCCACAGCGGACGCGCCGCGGTCGAGCAGCGCCTGCGCGCGCTGGGCTACTGGCTGGAAGAGGACGAGCTGAAGCTGGTGTTCGAGCAGTTCAAGGCGCTTTGCGAGAAGCAGCGCGTGGTCAACGACGACGACCTGCAGGCATTGATGCAGGATTCCTCCGCCAGCGATGGATACCGCCTGTCCTCGATGACCATCAGCGACGTCGGCAGCCGCGCCAATGCGCTGGTCGAGCTGTCCGACCCGGACGGCAACCGCGTCTCCGAGACCGCGCAGGGCAACGGCCCGGTCGATGCGCTGTTCAGCGCGCTGGCCGCCGCCACCGGCGTGCAGCTGCAACTGGAAAGCTACCAGGTGCACAGCGTCGGCATCGGCGCCGACGCACGCGGCGAAGCCAGCCTGTCGGTGCACTGCGAGGGCGTGGAGTACGAAGGCACCGGCACCAGCAAGGACATCATCGAAGCCAGCGCGCTGGCTTGGCTGGACGTCGCCAACCGCCTGCTGCGCCAGCGCCGCGCGGAGAAGCAGGAGATGGCGGCGGCATGAGAGGCATCAGACATCTCTTGACGAGCCCCCTCCCCCGCACGCGGGGGAGGGCTGGGGTGGGGGCGAACCGGAGCCGGTCGCCTCTCTCCACCGGTCCCTTATCGAGTGCATCCGACGCCACTTCTTCCCCTGAAAATCAGCAGCTTCGTCCTGCCTCCATCCCAACCCTGTATCAAGTACGGGGCAAGCTCTTCCCCCGCGAGCGGGGGAAGGGGTCGTACCCGTCCATGTTCAAGCACCACGGAATTCCGCGATGAGCTTCACCACACCACGCACCCTGTTCGACAAACTGTGGGACGCCCACGTCGTCGTCCCCGAGACCGCCGCCGCGCCCGCGGTGCTGTACATCGACCTGCACCTGATCCACGAAGTGACTTCGCCGCAGGCGTTCACCGAACTGGCCGCGCGCGGGCTGAAGCCGCGCCGCCCGGACCGCACCAAGGCGACGATGGACCATTCCACGCCGACCCTGCCGGCCGGCGCCGACGGCAAGCTGCCCTATTACACGAAGGCCGCGGAATCCCAGGTCGACACGCTGGCGCGCAACTGCGCCGAGTACGGCATCGAACTGTTCGACATGGGCTCGGACCGGCGCGGCATCGTCCACGTCATCGCGCCGGAACTGGGCTTCACCCAGCCCGGCATGACCATCGTCTGCGGCGACAGCCACACCTCCACGCACGGCGCGTTCGGCGCGCTGGCCTTCGGCATCGGCACCAGCGAAGTCGGCCACGTGCTGGCCACGCAGTGCCTGCTGCAGCGCAAGCCGAAGACCATGGCGATCACCGTGGACGGCCCGCTGGCGCCGGGCGTCGGCGCCAAGGACGTGATCCTGCACATCATCGGCACGATCGGCGTGAACGGCGGCACCGGCCATGTCATCGAGTACCGCGGCTCCACCATCCGCGCGATGGACATGGAGCAGCGCATGACCCTGTGCAACATGTCGATCGAGGCCGGCGCGCGCGCCGGCATGGTGGCGCCCGACCGGACCACCTTCGACTGGATGGCGAAAGCGCCGCGCGCACCGAAGGGCGCGGATTTCGAGTCGGCGAAGGCGGAGTGGTCGAAGCTGACCAGCGACGACGGCGCGCGCTACGACGTGGAGGTGCGGATCGATGCGCGCGACATCCGTCCCACGCTGACCTGGGGCACGCACCCGGGCACGGCCATCGCGGTGGACGCGCCGATCCCGGCCGCCAACGATGCGGCCGCGCGGAAGTCGCTGGACTACATGGCCTTCGAGAGCGGCCATGCCCTGGAAGGCACGGCGGTGGACGTGGTGTTCGTCGGCTCGTGCACCAACGGCCGGCTGAGCGACATGCGCGAGGTGGCCAGCGTGTTGCGCGACCGCAAGGTCGATCCGCGCGTGCGCATGCTGGTGGTGCCGGGTTCGGAGCAGGTCAAGCGCCAGGCCGAGGCCGAAGGCATCGACCGGATCGTGCGCGCCGCCGGCGCCGAGTGGCGCGAGCCCGGCTGTTCGATGTGCATCGCAATGAACGGCGACCTGGTCGCGCCGGGCCAACTGGCGGTCAGCACCAGCAACCGCAACTTCGAGGGCCGCCAGGGCCCGGGCTCGCGCACGCTGCTGGCCTCGCCGCTGACCGCGGCGTGGGCGGCGGTGAACGGCCGCGTCAGCGATCCGCGCGAACTGTTCGCCGGCCACAAGGAGGTCGCATGAAGCATCTTCCCAATCTTTGTAGGAGGGGCTTCAGCCCCGACAGGACCCAACCGAAAGCATCGGGGCTAAAGCCCCTCCTACAAAAGCACATCGATCCGGACCCATCATGACCGCCTTCACCCGACTGGTTTCCCGCAGCGTGGTGCTGCCGCAGACCAACATCGACACCGACCAGATCATCCCCGCGCGTTTCCTGTCCACCACCGAACGCGCCGGCCTTGGGCAGCATGCGTTCAACGACTGGCGCCGGCTGCCCGATGGTTCGCCGAACCCGGCATTCCCGTTCAACCAGCCGGAGAACGCCGGCCGGCAGATCCTGCTGGCCGGGCGCAACTTCGGTTGCGGCTCCTCGCGCGAGCACGCGCCGTGGGCGCTGACCGACCTGGGCCTGCGCGCCATCGTCAGCAGCGAGATCGCCGACATATTCCGCAACAACAGCCTGAAGAACGGACTGGTGCCAGTGGTGCTGGCCGAGGAGATCGTGCAGTCGCTGATGGAACGGCCCGACGACGAGCTGGTGGTCGACGTGGACGCGAAGGAGCTGCGCGCGCCGGACGGCTCCGTCTTCCCGTTCCCGCTGGACGACTTCGCCCGCACCTGCCTGCTGGAAGGCGTGGACGAACTGGGCTACCTGCTGGCCCGACAAAATGATATCGAACGCTACGAGGCTACCCGCCATGCACGCTGAAATCGCCGTACTGCCGGGCGACGGCATCGGTCCCGAAGTCACCGCCGCCGCCGTCTCCGTGCTGCGCACGCTGGCACGCCGCCACGGCCACACCTTCGAATTCCGCGAATACGACATCGGCGGCATCGCCATCGACACCCACGGCGAGCCGCTGCCGCAGGCCACGCTGCAGGGCTGCCAGCAGGCCGATGCGGTCCTGCTGGGCGCCGTCGGCGGACCGAAGTGGTCCGACCCGAACGCCAAGGTACGCCCGGAACAGGGCCTGCTGGCGCTGCGCAAGGGCCTGGGCCTGTTCGCCAACCTGCGGCCGGTGCGCCCGCACCCGGCCGCGTTGAATGCCTCGCCGATCAAGCCGCACCTGCTGACCGGCGTGGACATCGTGGTGGTACGCGAACTGACCGGCGGCATCTACTTCGGCGAGAAGACCCGCGACGCGCGCGGCGCCAGCGACCTGTGCAGCTACAGCGTCACCGAGATCGAGCGCGTGGTGCGCAGCGCGTTCAAGCTGGCGCGGCAACGCCGCGGCTACCTGGTGTCGGTGGACAAGGCCAACGTGCTGGAGACCTCGCGCCTGTGGCGCGACGTGGCCGCGCGCGTGGGCCGCGAGGAATTCCCCGACGTGAAACTGGAGCACCAGTTGGTGGATTCGATGGCCATGCACCTGCTGGCCAAGCCGCGCGAGTACGACGTCATCGTCACCGAGAACATGTTCGGCGACATCCTGACCGACGAGGCGTCGATGCTGGCCGGCTCGCTGGGCCTGCTGCCGTCGGCCTCGCTGGGCGACGGCAAGATCGGCCTGTACGAACCGATCCACGGCTCCGCGCCCGACATCGCCGGCAAGGGCATCGCCAATCCCTACGCCACCATCCTGAGCTGCGCCATGCTGCTGCGGCACTCGCTGGGCCTGTACGAAGAAGCCGACTGCATCGAACGCGCGGTGGATGGCGCGCTCAATGCGCAGGTGTTCACCAGCGACCTGGCCACCGGCGGCCGCGGCGTATCGACGCAGGCCGCCGCGCAGGCGGTGATCGAACAGATGCAGGCGCATTGCTACGTGGCCGAACTGCGCGATTAGCCATCCCCCGCACCACCGCCTCCTGTAGGAGCGCCCCTTGGGCGCGATGCTTTTAGAGATCACGGGGAAGAGCATCGCGCCCAAGGGGCGCTCCTACGGGGAGGGAAGCATGCGGCGGCGCCGCGTGTCGGTCAGGCCGTGGATTCCTCCGGCTTCACCTTGAACCACGCCGCATACAGCGCCGGCAGGAAGAACAGCGTCAGCACGGTGGCCACGGTCAGGCCGCCCATGATCGCCACCGCCATCGGGCCGAAGAACGCGCTGCGCGACAGCGGGATCATCGCCAGCACCGCCGCCAGCGCGGTCAGCACGATGGGGCGGAAGCGGCGCACGGTGGCGTCGATGATCGCGTGCCAGCGGTCGTGGCCGGCATCGATGTCCTGCTGGATCTGGTCCACCAGGATCACCGAGTTGCGCATGATCATGCCCGCCAGCGCGATGGTGCCCAGCATCGCGACGAAACCGAACGGCACGCGGAACACCAGCAGCGCCAGGGTCACGCCGATCAGGCCCAGCGGCGCGGTTAGCAGCACCAGCGCCACCCGCGAGAAGCTGCGCAGCTGCAGCATCAGCAGCGTGGTGACCGCCAGCAGGAACAGCGGCATGCCGGCGGCGATCGACCTCTGCCCGCGCCCGGAATCCTCCACCGTGCCGCCGGTTTCCAGCAGGTAGCCCTGCGGCAACTGCGCGCGGATCCCGTCCAGCGTCGGCAGGATCTGCGCCACCACCGTCGGCGGCGTCATGGCGTCGGTGTTGAGGTCGGCGCGCACGGTGACGGTCGGCAGGCGGTCGCGGTGCCAGATGATGCCGTCCTCGAACGCATATTCCAGCGTGGCGATCTGCGACAGCGGGACGCTGCCGCCGCTGCTGGTCGGCACCGCCAGGCTGCCGAGCAGGTCCAGCCTGGCGCGCTCCTCGTCGGGACCGCGCAGCAGGATCTCGATCAGTTCGTTGCCTTCGCGATAGGTACTGACGCTCAAGCCGGACAGCGAGCCGGACAGGAAGTGCGAGACCTGCGCCGTGCTGACGCCCAGCGCGCGGGCGCGGTCCTGGTCGATGCCCAGGCGCACGATCTTGCTCGGTTCGCTCCAGTCCAGGTTGACGTTGGTGACGCTGGCGTTGGCGCGCACCTTCTCGGCCACCTGGCGGGCGATGGCCTGCACGCGGTCGATATGCTCGCCGGAGACGCGGAACTGCACCGGATAGCCCACCGGCGGGCCATTCTCCAGCCGCGTCACGCGGAACTGCAGTTCGGGGAACTGCGGCGCGACCTCTTCGATCAGCCACTTCCGGGTGGTCTCGCGCGATGCGATGTCGTCGGTCAGCACCACGAACTGCGAGAAGTTCGCCTGCGGCAACTGCTGGTCCAGCGGCAGGTAGAAACGCGGCGAGCCGGTGCCGATGTAGGCCACGTAGTTCTGGATGCCGTCGCGGGTGGCCAGCAGCTTCTCCAGCTTGCGCGCCTGCGCGTCGGTGGACTTCAGCGAACTGCCTTCGGCCAGTTCAAGGTCCACCATCAGCTCGGGCCGCACGGAGTCGGGGAAGAACTGCTGCGGCACGAAACGGAACAGCACGATCGATGCCACGAAGGCGGCGACGGTGATGCCGATCACCAGCCAGCGATGGCGCAGGCAGGTTTCCAGCCAGCCGCGGAAACGCTGGTAGAACGGCGAGTGATACGGATTATGGTCGTGCGCTTCGTGCGGCTTCGGCGCCAGCATGCCGGCGTACTGCGGCCAGCGGTCGGCCAGCCGCGCGCGGAAGCCCTGCCAGCGCGCGGGCAGCGAACCCGGCCTGGGCGGCCGCGGATTGCCCAGGTCGGGCAGCATCTTGTCGCCCAGGTAGGGAATGAACAGCACCGCCGCGATCCACGACACCACCAGCGCGATGGTCACCACCTGGAACAGCGAGCGCGTGTACTCGCCGGTGCTCGACGCCGCGGTGGCGATGGGCAGGAAACCCGCCGCCGTCACCAGCGTGCCGGTCAGCATCGGGAACGCGGTGGATTCGTAGGCGAAGCTGGCCGCCTTCAGCCGGTCGAAGCCCTGCTCCATCTTGATGGCCATCATCTCCACCGCGATGATCGCGTCGTCCACCAGCAGGCCCAGCGCCAGCACCAGCGCGCCCAGCGAGATCTTGTGCAGGCCGATGCCGAAGTAGTGCATCACCGCGAACGTCATCGCCAGCACCAGCGGGATCGACACCGCCACCACCAGTCCCGTGCGCAAACCGAGCGAGAAGAAGCTGACCAGCAGCACGATGATCACGGCTTCGGCCAGCACGCGGACGAACTCGCCCACGGATTCCTCCACCGCCGCCGGCTGGTCGGAGACCTTGCGCAGCTCCATGCCCAGCGGCAGCGTCTTCTGCAAACGCCGGAACTCGTGCTCCAGCGTCTGCCCCAGCTTGAGGATATCGCCGCCGTCCTTCATCGCCACCGCGATGCCGATGCCGTCCTGGCCCATGAAGCGCATGCGCGGCGCGGCCGGGTCGGCGAAGCCGCGCTTGATCTCGGCGATGTCGCTCAGCTTGACCGTGCGCCCGCCGGCGCGGATCGGGAAATCGCGGATCTCGTCGACCGTGGTGAACTCGCCGCTGATGCGCAATTGCACGCGGTCGCTGGCGGTCTCGAAGAAGCCGGCCGGCGTCACCGCGTTCTGCTCCTCCAGCGCCTGCTGCACCGCGCTCAGCGGGATGCCCAGCGTGGCCAGCTTGGTGTTGGACAGCTCGATCCAGATCTTCTCGTCCTGCAGGCCCACCAGCTCGACCTTGCCGACGTCGGCCACGCGCTGCAGTTCCAGCTGGATGCGGTCGGCGTAGTCCTTCATCACCGCGTAGTCGAAGCCTTCGCCGGTCAGCGCGTAGATGTTGCCGAAGGTATCGCCGAACTCGTCGTTGAAGAACGGCCCGACCACCCCCGCCGGCAGGGTGGCGCGGATGTCGCCGACCTTCTTGCGCACCTGGTACCAGAGATCGGGGATCTCCTTGGACCTCATCGAATCGCGCGCCATGAAGATCACCTGCGACTCGCCGGGACGCGAATACGAGCGGATGAACTCGTAGTTGCCGGTGGTCATCAGCGCCTTCTCGATACGCTCGGTGACCTGCTGCGAGACTTCCTCGGCGCTGGCGCCGGGCCACACGGTGCGCACCACCATCGCCTTGAAGGTGAAGGGCGGGTCCTCGGACTGGCCCAGGTGCTTGTACGACCACGCGCCGATGATGCCCAGCAGGATCATCGTGAACAGCACCAGGCTGCGGTTGGTCAACGCCCACTCGGAAAGGTTGAAGCGGCGCATGGGTTACTCCGCTTCCTGTCCCCTCTCCCGCTTGCGGGAGAGGGTCAGGGTGAGGGCACCAAGCCCTCCTTTACCAACAGACGCACCGCGTTGCGGCGCGCCCTCATCCCATCCTTCTCCCGCTTGCGGGAGAAGGGAAGTACGCGCCATGCGGGAGTCGCTTGCGATCATTTCAATATCCATTGGCATGCATCGGCTCCGGCTCATTTCATTGCGATGGGCTTGTTGTTGCGATCCACAGGCGTCACGGTCTGCCCCTCGCGCAACAGGTGCCCGCCGGCCGCCACCACCCAGTCGCTGGCTCGCACGCCGTCCAGCACGGGCACGGACTCTTCGCCATAAGCGCCCAATCGCACGGGTTGCAGGCGCACCTTGCCGGTCGCCGGATCGACCACCCATACCGCGGTCTTGCCATCGTCGCTGCGCTGGATGGCCGACAGCGGCAGCTTCAATGCCGCCTTCGCGCCGTTCTCCTGAACGTAGACGCGGGCGCTCTGGCCCAGTTCCACCTGCTGCGCGGCATCGCCGACGAGGTCGACGCGGGCCGCATAGGTGCGGGTCTGCGCATCGGCGGCGGGCGCGATCTCGCGGATCGCGCCGGGCAGGCGCTGGCCGGGAGCATTCCACAGCTCCACCATCACCGGCTGGCCGACGCTGAAATCGCGGATGCGGTTTTCCGGCAGGCCGATGGCCACTTCGCGGCCCCCGTCGGCGGCCAGGGTGAACACGGTCTGGCCGGCGGCGACCACCTGGCCGGCCTCGGCCTGGCGGCTGGCGATCACGCCGTCGCGCGGCGCGCGCAGCTGCGAATAGCCTTCCTGGTTGCGCATCACGTCCATCTGCGCGCGCGCGGCGCGCGCCTGGCCTTCGGCCGCCTTGTAGGCGGCCTCCTGCGCGTCGTAGGTGGACTGGCTGATCAGTTGGTCGCCGACCAGCTTGGCGTAGCGGTCGCGATCGCCGCGGGCGCGGACCAGATCGGCTTCCGCCGCGGCCAGTTGCGCCTGCGCAGCCTGCGCCTGCAGCGCGAAGTCGCCCGGGTCGAGCACCGCCAGCACCTCGCCGCGTCGCACGCGCGCGCCGGCGTCCACGTTGCGGCGGACCAGGTTGCCGCCGACACGGAAGGAAAGCGGACTCTCCTCGCGGGCGCGTATTTCGCCGGCGTAAGCCGACAGGGCCGCCTCGACGCCGCCGCCCGCATGCACCACCAGCGCCGGTCGCGGCGTTTCCGCCGCCGGTTCCGCGCTGCAGGCCGCCAGGCTGGCCAGCAGGATCCCGAACACTCCGTTCCAGCGCATGCTCCGCATAGTCGCTCCGCCGCCCTTCAACAATTAGTAGACTTGGCGGTATAGTATAAATATCGAACCGAGTAGTCTAGTATTAACACGATGGTCAGCCCGATCCCTCCCGCCAGCCGCCGCAAGCCTTCCGGCAAGCCCGCCACCGGCCCCGGCCGCCCCAAGGACCTGGGCAAGCGCGCCGCGATCCTGGAAGCCGCCAAGCAGTTGTTCGCGCGCGAAGGGTTCAACGGCGCCAGCATGGACCAGATCGCCGCCGAGGCGGGCGTATCCAAGCTGACCGTCTACAGCCACTTCGGCGACAAGGACGCGCTGTTCGCCGCCGCCGTGCAGGCCAAGTGCGAGGAAATGCTGCCCGACACGCTGTTCGAGATCGAACTGAAGGGTTCGCTGCGCGACCAGCTGAAGGCCATCGCGCTTGCCTTCTTCGCCTTGATCACCAGCGAGGAAGCCATCAGCACCCACCGCATGATGATGGTGCCGGGCAATATCGACGACAAACTGAAGCGGACCTTCTGGGAAGCCGGCCCGCAGCGCACCCACGACGCCTTCGCCGCCCTGTTGCGGGCGCAGGTGGACAAGGGCGAGCTGGACATCCCCGACGTGGCCATCGCCTCGGCGCAGTTCTTCACGCTGATCAAGGGCGAGGTGCACGCCCGCATGACCTGCGGCCTGTGCGGCCAGCCGGGCCGCGGCGACGCCAACCGCCACATCGACGCCTGCGTGGACATGTTCCTGAGGGCCTATGGCCGCCGCTGAACCTGAAGCCCGGCCCCGGTCGACGGAGGTCGCGATGACTTCCGGCACTGCGTCCGTGCGGGCGGCTGCCGCGATCCTTGTCCAGCGCGGACGGGCCCGGCCCGGTAAAATGCCCGGCCCAGCCCTCCGCGTCGGATGACCACCCCCCATGACGATCGATTACCCCCAAGCCCGCGAGAACATGGTCGAACAGCAGGTGCGTCCCTGGGACGTGCTTGACGCGCGCGTGCTGGAAACGCTGGCCACGCTGCCGCGCGAAGCCTTCGTGGCCGACGCGCACCGCGCCCTGGCCTACGCCGACCTGGAAATCCCGCTGGGCCATGGCCAGGCGATGATGAAGCCGGTCGTCGAAGGCCGCGCGCTGCAGGCGCTGAAACCGCAGGCCGACGAGGAGGTGCTGGAGATCGGCACCGGCAGCGGCTACCTGGCCGCCTGCCTGGGCAGCCTGGCCCGCGACGTGGTCAGCCTGGAGATCAACCCGGAACTGGCCGCCGCCGCGCGCGCGCGCCTGGACGCGACCGGCCTGGGCAACAATGTGCGCATCGAAACCGCCGACGCGCTGGCCTACGACACCGACCGCAGGTTCGACGTCGTGTGCGTGACCGGCGCGGTGAGCGCCATCCCGGCGCGCTTCCTGCAATGGCTGCGCCCGGGCGGCCGCCTGTTCGTGGTGCGCGGCGAATCGCCGGTGATGGAAGCCGTGCTGCACGTCAACGATGTCAACGGCGCGCGCGTCGAATCGTTGTTTGAAACCGACCTCCCCTACCTGGTCGGCGCCGCGCCGGCGCCCCAGTTCGTCTTCTGAAGATTACAAAAGGAAACCGCATGAGCCGCCGCCCCCTCGTACTCGCGCTCGCCCTGGCCTTGCCGTTCGCGGCCAACGCCACCGACCTGATGCAGACCTATGAGCTGGCCCGCGCCGGCGATCCGCAGCTTTCCATCGCCGAATCCACCCGCCTGATCGACAAGGAAGGCGCGGTGCAGGCGCGCGCCGCACTGCTGCCGCAGGTCGATGGCAGCGCCAGCTACCGCCTCGACCACAGCAGCCGCCCCGGCAGCCCCACCGGCGACGGCAAGGGCCGCACCTATGGCGTGGACATCAGCCAGACGATCTTCGACTGGAGCCGGATCGCCAACCTGCGCGGGCAGAAGGCCATCAGCAATGCCGCCGACTACGACCTGGCCTCGGCGAACAGCGAGCTGATCACCCGCACTTCGGCCGCCTACTTCAACGTGCTGATCGGCATCGAGTCGCTGGCCGCCGCCGAGACCAACGAAGCCGCCTCGCGGAAGCAGTTCGACTACGCGCAGAAGCGCCTGGACGTGGGCCTGGCCCCGATCACCGACGTCCACGAAGCCCGCGCGGAGTACGACAGCGCGCGCGCCAACACCATCCTGGCCCGCAACGCGCTGGACGACAGCTACCGCGCGCTGGCCGAGATCACCGGCCAGCCGATCACCGGCCTGCGAGGCCTGCCGGACGAGTTCCGCCCGGAGCTGCCGGTCGACCAGACCGCCGACGTGTGGGTCTCCCGCGCGCTGGAACAGAATCCCGACCTGAAGTCGGCGGAATTCCAGCTGGAATCCGCACAGTTCGGCGTGTCCAGCGCGCGCGCCGGCCACTACCCGACACTGAGCCTCGGTGGCGGTTACACCAACGGGACCAGCTGGGACTCCGTGGGCGGCACCCTTTCGAGAGACGTCGAGGGCTACAACTGGGGCGTCACCCTGCGCGTGCCGATCTTCGCCGGCGGCGCCACCCAGTCCGGCGTGCGCCAGGCGCTGGCCCAGCGCGACCGCGCCGCCGATGGCCTGGAGCAGACCCGCCGCGCACTGGTCCGCAACACCAGCAACGCCTACCAGGCGCTGGTCGCCGGCGTGAGCGAAGTGGAAGCCCGTCGCCTGGCGGTGGTGTCCGCGAAGAGCGCACTGGACGCCTCGCAGGTCGGCCTGGAAGTCGGTACCCGCACCGTGCTGGACGTGCTGCAGAACCAGCGCACGCTGTTCCAGGCGCAGGTCGAGTTCGCCCGTTCCAAGTACCAGTTCCTGCAGAACCGCCTGCTGCTGGAACAGGCCGCCGGCACGCTGGATGGCGCGGACGTGCAGGACGTGAACCGCCTGCTGACCGCCGACGCCGAGGCGCGCCTGGCCAACCCGGAGACGACGACGCAGTAAGCCATCGCCGCACTCGATGGCATGCACGACGGCGGGGCAGTCCCGCCGTTGCTGTTTCTGCATCCCCTGCAGGAGCGACGTGAGTCGCGGCCACGCGCCATGGACATCTGCGTCGAGAGTGGTTGTTCACCATCCGGGCGCGCTGCGGCGCGCTCGACATCATGCATGGTGAATGGCTATCGGGGCGCGGTCGCGACTCACGTCGCTCCCACATCTTTACCTGCATGGCATGCGATCAGACCGCGCCCTGTTCGCGCAACGCGTCGATCTCCTGCGCCGAGTATCCGAATTCCAGCAGCAGTTCTCCGGTGTGCTGGCCCAATGTCGGCGGCGCATGGCGGTACCGCACCGGCGTGGCGGAGAACTTCAGCGGACTGGCCACCAGCGGCAACGCCGGCTCATGCGGGTGCGCCATGTCCACCACCATGCCGCGTGCCCGCACCTGCGGATCGGCGAACACGTCGGCGAGGTCGTTGACGGGTCCGCACGGGATGCCCGCCGCTTCGAGCCGACACAGCCAGTCGGCCCTGGTTCGCCGCATGAACTTCTCCTGCAACCGCGGTACCAGCGCATCGCGGTGCCTGACCCGTGCGGCATTGGCGGCACAGCGCTCGTCGCCGACCAACGCCGGTTCGTCCAGCAGTTCGCACAGCCGCGCGAACTGGCGGTCGTTGCCCACCGCGACGACGACGTGCCCATCGGCGACCGCGAACACCTGGTACGGCACGATGTTGGCGTGGGCGTTGCCCTGCCGCGGCGGTACCTCGCCCGCCACCAGGTAGTGGCTGCCCAGGTTGGCGAGCATCGCGACCTGCGCGTCCAGCAGGGAAAGATCGATCGCCTGCCCTTCGCCCGTCGCATCGCGATGGCGCAGCGCCGCCAGGATCGCGACCGTGGCGTACATGCCGGCGAACAGGTCCGCGACGGCCACGCCGACCTTCTGCGGTTCGCCGCCGGCCGCGCCGGTGACGCTCATCAGGCCGCCCAGTCCCTGCACGGCGAAGTCGTAGCCGGCGCGCGTTGCGTACGGCCCATCCTGTCCGAAACCGGTGATCGAGCAGTAGACCAGGCGCGGATCGACCGCGCGCAGCGTGGCCGCATCCAGGCCGTGGCGCGCCATGTCGCCGAGCTTGAAGTTCTCCACCAGCACGTCGCAGCGCGCGGCCAGCCGGCGGATGACCGCCTGCCCTTCCTGCCGGGAAATATCCACCGAGAGCGAGCGCTTGTTGCGGTTCGCGCAGAGGAAATAGGCCGACTCGGCGGTTTCGCCGCCTTCGCCATCGCGCAGGAACGGCGGTCCCCAGCCGCGGGTGTCGTCGCCGTGGCCGGGGCGTTCGATCTTGATGACGTCCGCGCCCAGGTCCGCCAGCGTCTGCGTGCACCACGGGCCGGCCAGCACGCGGGTCAGGTCGAGCACGCGGATGCCGGCCAGCGGCAACGGCGTCTTCCCGGCGGTCATGGCGACGGGGCCGGCAGTTCCGGCGCGATCATGGCCAGGGTGCGGCCGAGCGCGCCGCGGCCATGCTCGACCAGCGCGCGGCCGTTGTCCGCCATGCGCTGGCGCAATCCGTCGTCCCGCAGCAGGCGCTCGATGGCATCGCCGACGCCCTGCGCATCCGCGGCGACCTCCAGCGCATCGGCTTCCTTCAGGCGGCGGGCGATCTCGGTGAAGTTGTGCAGGTGCGGGCCAGTCACGGCCGGCGTGCCGACCGCCGCGGGTTCCAGCAGGTTGTGCCCGCCGACGGGTTGCAGGCTGCCGCCGACGAAGGCGACGTCGGCGCAGGCGTAGAACGCCATCAGTTCGCCCAGCGTGTCGACTACGAACACATCGCAGTCCGGCGTCGGCCATCGGTCGATGCGCCGCGTCGCCACGCGCCAGCCCGCCTCGCGCGACGCTTCCACCACGCGCGGGAAGCGTTCCGGATGGCGCGGCGCCCACAGCAGCAGCAGATCGGGCCAATGCCGGCGCAGGCGCCGGTGGATCTGCAGGACGGCGTCCTCTTCGTCCTCGTGCGTACTGGCGGCGATCCAGGTGCGCCGCATCGCCCCGGGGCGTGCGCGATAGCCGGCCACGAAGCCCGGCACGCTGTCCGGCACCGGGATGTCGAACTTCAGGTTGCCGATGTCGCGCACCTGCGCGGCCTCCGCGCCCAACTGCACGAACCGGCCGGCGTCGTCGGCCGATTGCGCGGCGACCTGCTTCACCGTGCGCAGCGCGCGCGCGATCAGCGGCCGCAGCACGCTGTAGCCGCGCAACGAGCGCGCGGACAGGCGCGCGTTGAGGATGTAGGCGGGAATGCCGCGATCGTGGCAGCCGAACAGCAGGTTGGGCCACAGTTCGGTTTCCATCACCAGCGCCACGCGCGGCCGGTAATGCTGCAGGAAGCGGCCGACGGCCCCGGGCAGGTCGTACGGCGCATACACGTGCCTTACCCGTTCGCCCCACAGCGCCCGCACGCGTTCTGAGCCGGTCGGGGTGATGGTGGTGACCACGATGCGCAGGCCGGGCTGCTGGCGCAGCAACGCGTCGACAACCGGCGCCGCCGCGTTCACCTCGCCCACCGACACCGCGTGCAGCCAGACGTCCATCGGCTCGGCGGGCGTGTCGTAGCGGCCGTAGCGCTCGTCCCAGCGCTGGAAGTACTCGGTGAAGCGGAAGCCCCGCCAGATCAGGTGGTAGACCGTCACCGGCGTCAGCAGGTACAGCGTGGCGGAATACAGGCCACGCAACAGTCGCTCGGTCAGGGTCTTCGGCATCGGCACAAGGATAGGCACGCCGCGCAGGCCTGTCACTGCGCATCGCAAGCGTCGTGGCGCGGTTCCCCGGACCGGGCCGAGAACCTAGAATCGGGGGATGGCCGACCACGACAAGAACGAACGTCCCTCCTTCTTCACTCCGCGCAACTGGCCGATGTGGCTGGCCCTGGGCGTGATGGTGGCGGCCGCACGCCTGCCGTGGGCATTGCAGCGCGGGCTGGGGCGCATGATCGGCGCGGTCGCGCCGTGGCTGGCGCCGTCGCGCCGGCATGCGGCGGAGGTCAACCTGGCGTTGTGCTTCCCCGACTGGACGCCGGCGCAGCGCAAGGCGTTGCTGCACGAAAGCTTCTCCGCGCTGGGCGTCGGCCTGTTCGAGTTCGTCCGCGCCTGGTGGGGCTCCATCGCACCGATGCGGCGCGATGTGGTGGTCGAGGGCCTGGAACACCTGCGCGCGCTGCAGGCGCAGAAGCGCGGCGTGCTGATGGTGTCCGGGCACTTCATGACGCTGGAGATCTGCGGCCGGCTGATGTGCGACCACGCGCCGCTGGCCGGCATGTACCGCCGCCACGACAGCCCGGTGTTCGAGTGGGCGGTCAAGCGCGGCCGCCTGCGCTATGCGCAGCACATGTTCACCAACGAGGAGATCCGCGGTGCGGTGCGGCATCTCAAGCAGGGCGGGTTCCTGTGGTACGCGCCCGACCAGGACATGCGCGGCAAGGACACGGTGTTCGCACCGTTCTTCGGCGTGCCGGCGGCCACTATCACCGCCACCCACCAACTGGCGCGGCTGACCGGCTGCGCGGTGGTGCCGTTCTTCCACCGGCGCGAAGGCAGCCGCTATATCCTGCGGGTGGCGCCGCCGCTGGAGGATTTCCCGTCCGCCGACGCCACCGCCGACAGCGCGCGCGTCAACGCGCAGATCGAGGCGATGGTGCGCGAGGCGCCCGCGCAGTACCTGTGGATCCACCGCCGCTTCAAGCGCCAGCCCGACAGCGCGCCGCGACAGCTCTACCGCCGCGACGGCGCATCGACCTGATGCCCGCTCAGGCTTGCTCGGCGTCGGCGTCGTCCCGCGCCAGCAGGCTGCCGGCATACAGGGCCGCCAGCAGCAACGTCAGCCCGCCCCAGAAGGTCGAATAGAACGCCAGGTGCGTGTTGAACGGGAACACCGTCACCGCCAGCGCCAGCATCGCCGGCCGCGCGCGCTCCTTCGCCCGCGGCGTGGCGTAGCGCCAGGCCCGCCAGGCCAGCGCCGCGCCGGCCAGCCACAGCAGCAGGCCGATCACACCGGTCTCGCTGAGCACTTCCAGCACGATCTGGTGCGCGTGCAACGCAGGGCCCTCGCCCCAGGCCGGGCGGTGTCCGGGGCTGGCGTCGCACGCCGGGTAGGCTTCACGGAAGCCCCGTGCGCCCACGCCGTTGACCGGGTGCCGCGCGATCATGCAGCCGGCGGCCGACCAGATCTGCGCGCGGCCCGACAGCGCGGTGTCCACGCCGGACTCCTCCGACGTCAACGCATGCGTGGTGCGCAGCACGCGCTCGCGCAGCTGCGGCGACGCCGTGGCCAGCATGCCCAGCAGCAAGGCGCCGAAGGCGAACACGCCGACCAGCCGCTTCCAGCCCAGCAGGCGCCAGCCCGAGAACAGCAGCACCAGCGCGTAGGTGATCCACGCGGCGCGCGCACCCGCCAGCAGGACGACCGTGCCCACGGCGGCAGCGGCGAGCAGCCAGCCCCCCACATCCAGGCGTCGGGCCGCGGCGAACAGCAGGAACGGCGACAGGCTCGCCAGCACCACGCCCAGTTTCAGGTTGCATGGGCCCAGGAAACCGCTGAGGCGATCCAGCCCGGCGATCTCTTCCGGCCTGCACATCGGCCGGCCGCTGATCAGTTGCTTCAGCTGATCCAGGCTCCAGAACAGCGGGCTGGTGCCGAACACGACCTGCGCCAGCGCATCGAGCGTCCAGATCGCCACGATGATCGCCAACCCGCGCATCGTGGTGCGGCGCGCGCCATCGTTGGCCACGGCGGCGGCCACCAGCCAGAGGAACGGCAGATAGCGCAGATCGACCAGCGATTCGCGCAATGCGCGCGGCGCATCCACCGCATCGATCGCGGAAATCAGCTGCGGCGCCCAATACGCCACGAACAAGGCGCTGGTCAGCGCCCAGGCCGGGCCGCTGAGCAGCTTCGTGCCGCCACGGAAGCGGCCCAGCAGCAGCCGGACGATCGCGGCCAGCGCGCCCAGCACCATCACCCCTTCGGCGTAGCCCGGCGCCGGCCACAGGGCGACGAAGGTCAACACCCAGGCCGGCGCCCAGCGCCAGCCCTGCGCGGGTGCCGGCGAGGACGGAGACGGGTCAGCCGGTGGGACGGATGGGTAGGTCATCGACGAGATCTTGGTAAAGGGCCAGCGTGGCGTCCTGCATGGCGCGCAGGCTGTAAGCGTCCATCGTAGCCAATGGCGGCGGTGGACGGGCAAGCAGCGCCTGTGCGGCATCGGCCAACGCGGCTTCGTCGAAGGGCGCCACCGCACCCTGCGGCTGCAGCTGCGCAAGCAGTTCGCCGACGCCCCCATGCGCCCAGCCGACGACGGGCCGGCCCACGGACAGCGCTTCGATCACGGTGCGGCCGAAGGATTCCGGCTTGCGCGACAACTGCAGGACGAGGTCGCATGCGGCGTAGGCGCGCGCGATTTCCGGCGTGGGCGGCGTGAAGGCCACCGCATCGGCGATGCCGAGGCGCGCGCATTCCGCTTCCAGTTCCAGCAGATACGCTTCGCGGCCCGCCTCGCGCGCACCGGGCAGCCACAACCGCGCATCGTGACCAGCGCGTCGCACCGTCGCCAGCAGGCGCAGCGCATCCGCGTGCCCTTTCAGGCGCGTGCCCCGGCCGGGCAACAGCAGCAGCGGGCCATCGCCGCCCAGCGATGGATGCCGGGCGACAGCCCACGCGCGCGCTTCGCGGTCGGGATGAGGCGCGCGGGGGAACTGTTCGGGCTGGATGCCGCGCGGGATCACCGCCAGCTTGCCCGGATCGGTGCGCGGATAGTGCTGCAGCAGGTAGCGCCGCACCATGTCCGACACGCAGACGATCCGCTCGCCGTAAGTCATCACGGCACTGTAGCGGCCGGGCGAATTCAGGCCGTGCATGGTGGTGACGAAGCGCGGCCGCTTCGCCGCCGGCATGCCGCGCAGCGCCCACAGGCCCAGCCAGGCCGGCAGGCGCGAGCGCGCGTGCACGATGTCGGCGCCCACCCCGGCGAACAGGCGCCGCAACGCCGGCACGTGGCGCAGCGCCAGCAGCGACTTGCGGCCGATGTCCAGGGCGACGTGTTCGGCGCCGGTCTCCTGCAACGCTGGCAACAGGCGGCCGCCGGCGGAAACGACGATGGCGCGGTGGCCGGCGCGCACCAGCGCGTCGGCGATTTCCAGCGTTGAGCGCTCGACGCCGCCGGATTGCAGGGCCGGCAGCAGCTGGACGACGGTCAGTCGCCGCATGGGCGCATCGCCGGCGCGCGCGACCCCATCGGATCCGGGTCAGTCGGCCAGGACGAAGTGCGAGCCGCAATAGGGGCACTGCACGTCGCCGCCGGGCGCATCCTCGATCGGCAGGTACACGCGCGGGTGCGAGTTCCACAGCGCCATCGACGGCAGCGGGCAGCTCAGCGGCAGGTCCGCGCGGTGCACGGTGTAGCGCTTCTCGGCATTGGCGGGCGCGGTGGCGGTCTGGCTCATGGCGTGCGGAGGCGGGTGGAACGGGGCCGCCAGTCTACCAGCCGCACCACGCGCGCCCAAGGAAACCCGCGCCGCGCCACGAAAAACGCCGCCCCGCGTGCGCGGGACGGCGTTTCCGGCAATCCGGCCGGGGGAGGGAGGCCGGCGTGCGTTGCGCTTACTCGGCCGTGGCTTCGGTGGTGATGGTCAGCTTGACCTCGTCGCTGACCACCGGCGCGTAGGCGCCCACGCCGAAGTCGCTGCGCTTGACCGTGGCGGTGGCGTCGAAGCCGATCGCCGGCACCTTCCTGATCGGGTGTTCGGCGACCTTGTTCAGCGTCACGTCCAGCACGACGGGCTTGGTGATGCCCTTGATGGTCAGGTCGCCGGTGACGGTCAGCTTGCCTTCGCCGGCGGCTTCGACCTTCGTGCTCTTGAAGCTGGCGGCCGGGAACTGGGCCGCGTCGAAGAAGTCGGCGCTGCGCAGGTGTTCGTCGAACTTGGCGGAGAAGCCGTTCAGCGCCGACAGCGGCAGCGTGACCTGCACGCTGGAGGCCGACACATTGTCGGCGTCGTAGACCAGCACGCCGTCGGCTTCACCGAAGTGGGCGCTGGGATTGGAGAAACCGAAATGGTTCCACTGCGCGATCACGTCGGTATGGGTGGGGTCGAGCTTGTAGGTGACCGGGGCGGCGAAAGCGGAACCGGCGAGGGCGAACAGGGCGGCGGCGAGCAGGGTCTTGCGCATGATGGGAATCTCCAGGGGTGGTGGATCAGGCGATGCGGGCGGCTTCGTCGAAGCTCAGGCGCGGCAGGCGCGGGAACACGCCGGCCGGGTCGCCGTAGCCCAGATTGACCAGGAAATTGGACTTGATGGCGGTGCCGGCGAAGAAGGCTTCATCGACCTTGGCGTTGTCGAAGCCGGACATCGGGCCGGCATCCAGGCCGAGCGCGCGCGCGGCGATGATCAGGTAGGCGCCCTGCAGGCTGCCGTTGCGGAAGGCCACGACGTGGCGGTTCTCGCGCGGCCCCTCGAACCAGCTCTTGGCATCGGGCACGTGCGGGAACAGGTAAGGCGTCTTCTCGTGGAAATCCTCGTCGAAGCCGATGATCGCGGTCACCGGCGCGGCCACGGTCTTCTTAAGATTGCCCTCGTCCAGCGCCGGCGCCAACCTGGCCTTGGCTTCCTGCGATTTGACGAACACGAAACGGGCCGGCGTGGTGTTGGCCGCGGTCGGCCCCCACTTCACCAGTTCGTAGAGCGCGTGCAGCTGGGCGTCCTCGACCGGCTTGTCCAGGAAGGCGTTCTGGGTGCGGGCGGTGCGGAAGAGCTGGTCCAGTGCGGCGGCATTGAGGGCTTCGGACATGGCGATACCTGGGAAGAGTGGACGGGAAGGGGACCGGCTCGCGGCAACATGCGCGGCGAGCGAGAAGGCCAGTGTAGAGTGTCCTGACTATGGCAACATCCAACCGTCCCGGAACGGATTGTTTTAACCAGTGGAACGAACAACCCTGCCCAGCCCGGATTCCCGCCACCTCTGGACCCTGACCGACGGCCATGCCGGCAATGTGCGGCAGGCACGGTCGTTGGCCCGCGGGCTGGGCATGGAGGGCGCCCGCGAATGGGTGCTGGGACCCCGGGCGCCGTGGCGCTGGGCCGCGCCGCGCCGGCTTCCGGGCGCCGAACATGCGTTCGGCGACGGCTTCGCTGCCGCACTGCGGGCGGCCCCGGAACTCGCCATCGGCTGCGGCCGGCAGGCGGCCCTGGCCACGCGGCTGCTGCGCGAGCGTGGCGCCCGGAGTATCCAGATACTCGACCCGCGCACCGACCCGGCGCACTGGGACCTGGTGATCGCGCCGGAACACGACGGCCTGCGCGGCGCCAACGTCATCACCCTGACCGGCAGCCTGAATCCCGTGGACGACGCCTGGCTGGCCGAAGCGCGGACGCGGTTCGCCGCCTTCGCCGACCTGCCCGCCCCGCGCACGGCACTGCTGCTGGGCGGTCCCAGCGCGCACTACGTCTTCGACCGTGCCGCCTTCGACCGGCTATGGGGGCATCTGGAGCGCACACTGGCGAGGGACGGCGGTAGTCTGCTGGCGACCGTCTCGCGCCGCACGCCGGCGGACGTGGTACAGGCGCTGCGTTCGCGCCGCGATTCCCCGCATGCGCTGCTCTGGTGCAGCGAAGACGATGGACCCAACCCCTACCCCGGCCTGCTGGCCTGGGCCGACCGCATCGTCTGCACGCCGGATTCGGTCAACATGCTGTCCGAGGCCTGCGCCACGTCCGTCCCCGTGCACGTGTTCGAACCTCAGCGCATCGGCGGCCGTCCGCACCGCTTCCTCGAAGCGCTGCTACGACACGGACGCATCCGCGCGATGGACGGCGCACTGGCGCCCTTCGACGCGCAACCGCTGCGCGAAACCGCGCGCGTGGTGGCGGAAGTACAGGACCGGCTGGGGTTGTGATTCAGCGCCGGGTTTCCGTTGCCATCCGCACCGCCAGCGCGGCCAGCACCGTGCCCATCAGCCAGCGCTGGGCGTTGGCCCAGAATGGCCGCTGCGCCAGGAACACGGCGAAGCTGCCCGCGAACAGCGCGATCAGCGCATTGACGACCAGGCTGATGGCGATCTGCGTCGAACCCAGCACCAGCGATTGCGTCAGCACGTCGCCGCGCGCCGGGTCGATGAACTGCGGCAGCAGCGACAGGTAGAGCACGGCGATCTTGGGGTTCAGCAGATTGGTCAGCAGCCCCATCAGGAACAGCCTGCGCGGACCGTCCGCCGGCAGTTCGCGCACCTGCAGCGGCGAACGTCCGCCGGGACGCAAGGCCTGCCACGCCAGGTAAAGCAGGTAGACGGCACCGGCGATGCGCAGCGCGTCGTAGGCGTACGGCACCGTCATCAGCAGCGCGGTGATGCCGAAGGCGGCGCAGAGCATGTAGACGACGAATCCGGCGGCGACGCCGGTCAGCGATACCAGCCCCGCACGCGGGCCCTGGCTGATCGAGCGCGACACCAGGTAGATCATGTTCGGCCCTGGCGTCAGCACCATGCCGAGCGCGATCAGCGCGAATGCGAACAGTTGGGAGGATTCGGGCACGACGCATCTCCTGTCGGAAGGATGGGGTGCCCAGGCGCGCGGCGCGGCGATGCCCGCGCTTCCCGAGGGTGCTCCCTCCAGGCGCCAGTCACGCGGGCATGCAGGGTAGCGGCCCGCACGGGCGCGAGGCAAGCGCCGCTCAGAACCTGTTCACGATTTCGAAAAAGGAGTTCGTCATTCCGGCGGCTTTCAACAGTCGAATGGCTGGTCAAGCCGGAACCCAGCGACTTTCATTGAGCCGACGCGAGCATTCCGAATAGCAAAGACACTAGGTTCCGGCTTTCGCCGGAATGACGGGTCTTTTTCTCGAATACCGGCCGCGCTTCTCGAAATCGTGAACAGGTTCTCAGGAAGCGAACACCAGCCCGTGCGCCGCGGCGGTACGGACGACCAGCGCGCGGGCCGCGGCGAGCGTGGCGTTCTCGGCCACCAGCCGCGGGCGTCGATCCAGCGTGCAGGCCAGGCCTTCGGCCACGAAGGCGCCATGCACCTGGGCCAGGGCATCGGCTTCCTCCGCCGACAGCAGGCCAGCCCGCGCCATCGCCTCGATCAGGCCCGGCGTATCGCGTGGCGACAGCAACGCGGGATGCGCGCCGGATTCGCGCAGCACCAGGTACTGCAGCAGGAATTCCAGGTCGACCAGGCCGCCCGCGCCCTGCTTCAGGTCGAAGCGCGCGGCATCGCCGCGGTCCAGCTCGGCGCGCATGCGGGCGCGCATGTTGACCACGTCCTCGCGCAGCTTCCGTGAATCGCGCGGCGCGGCCAGCGTCTGCGAACGGATCTGTTCGAACGCGGCCAGCAACGCCGCGTCGCCGGCCACGCCGCGCGCGCGCACCAGCGCCTGGTGTTCCCAGGTCCAGGCGCGCTCGCGCTGGTAGTCGCGGTAACTGCCCAGCGACGACACCAGCAGGCCCTTGGCGCCGTCCGGCCGCAGCCGCACGTCCACGTCGTACAGCCGGCCCGCGCCGGTCACCGCGCCCAGCAGCGCGACGATCTTCTGCGCCAGGCGCGCATACCAGCGCCCCGCCTCCAGAGGGCGGGCGCCCCCCGCCTGCGCGGGGGCAGGCTTGGACTCCGCGCCGGCGGGCGCATCGAACAGGAACACCAGGTCCAGGTCCGAACCGAAGCCCAGTTCCTCGCCGCCCAGGCTGCCGTAACCCAGGATCGCGAAGCGGCCGCCCGGCACCGCGCCGTGCGCCACCGCCACGTCCTGCTGCGCGACGCGCAATACGATGCGCACCACCTCGTCGGCCAGCCACGCCAGCCGCCGCGTGCTTTCGCGCGCCGGCTGGCGCCCGTCCAGCGCGGCCATCGCCACGCGGAAACTCAAGGCCAGGCGCCGTTCGTTGAGCGAACGCAGCAGCAGTTCGGGATCGTCTTCCTGCAATGCCGCTTCGCACTCGGCCCGCATCTGCGCGCGGTCGGGCAACGGGCCGGACACGCGCGTATCCAGCAATTCGTCCAGCAGCAATGGATACAGGGCCAGGCGTTCGGCCAGCAAGGCGCTGCGCGCGAGCACGTCCACCAGTCGCGCCAGCGCACTGGGCTGTTCGTCCAGCAATGCCAGGTAGCTGGCGCGGCGCAGGATGGCCTGCAGCAGGCTCAGCACGCGCCGCAATGCTGCATCCGGCTGCGACGAACGCACACAGGCTTCCAGCAGTGCGGGCAGCACGCGGTCCAGGCGCGCACGCGAGGCATCGGACAAAGCGCGCACGCCGGAGTACCGCGCGAATTCGCGCAGCGCGGCATCGGCCCCCGCCGCGTCGTGGAAGCCCGCACTCGCCAGCGTTCCGGCTTCGCCGCCTTCCGGCAATGCGCGCCAGTACTGCGCCAGCGCACCCGGCTCGGCATCGCGGCGGCGGGGCGCCAGCAGCTCGGCGAATTCGGTCGAGACCCGCGCGCGCTGCGCGTCCAGCGCGTCGCGCAATGCGTCCCAGTCGGCGTATTCGAGGCCGCGCGCGATCCGCAGGCGGTCGATGGCGCTGTCGGGCAGCGCATGCGTCTGCGCATCCCGCAGCATCTGCAGGCGGTTCTCCAGTCGGCGCAGGAAACGGTAGGCGGCGGCCAGCGCTCGGCCTTCTTCTTCCGACACCTGCCGCGTGGCGACCAGCGCGGGCAGCGCGACCCGCAGGCGGCGTTCGCGCAGCGCCGCTTCGCGGCCGCCGCGGATCAGCTGCAGGGCCTGCACCAGGAACTCGATCTCGCGGATGCCGCCTGGCCCGCGCTTGATGTCGTCGGCCAGTTCGCGCCGCGCGACTTCCGCCGCGATGGCCGCCTTCATTTCGCGCAGGCCGTCGAGCGCGGTGAAGTCCAGGTAGCGGCGGTAGACGAACGGGCGCAACGACTGCAACCAGCCCTCGCCCGCCTCGATGTCGCCGGCCACCGCGCGCGCCTTCAGCCAGGCGTAGCGTTCCCAGTCGCGGCCCTCGCGCTGGAAGTACTGGTCCATGCCGGCGAACGACAGCGCCACCCGCCCGGCGTTGCCGAACGGCCGCAGGCGCAGGTCGACGCGATGGCAGAAGCCGTCCACGGTGGGCTCGTCCAGCAGCTTCGCCAGCCGTTGTCCCAGCCGCGCGAAATAGTCCTCCGCGGCCAGCGGGCGCGCGCCATCGGACTCGCCGCCCTGCGGGTAGGCGTAGACCAGGTCGATGTCGGAAGAGAAATTCAGTTCGCCGCCGCCCAGCTTGCCCAGGCCGAACACCACCAGCCGCTGCACGCTACCATCGGCCGCGCGCACCACGCCATGGCGTTGCGCGAACTCGGCTTCCAGCGCTTCCAGCGCGGTTTGCAGGCAGACCTCGGCCAGCCGTGTAGTGCCGGCCAGCGTGGCGTCCACGTCGTCCAGGCCGTGCACGTCGCGCCAGACCAGGCGCGTGGATTCGGCCGCGCGATGACGGCGCAGCAGTTCCGGCCATAGCGGGGTGTTGTCGGCGGTGAGCGCAGGCACCGGCCATGGCGCATGGCCGTCATCCTGCAACAGCGCCTTCAGCAGCTCCGGCTGGCGGCGCAGCGTTTCCAGTGCGAAGTCGCTGGCGGCGATCACTTTCGCGACGCGCGCCACGGCGGCCGCATCGGACAGGCTTGCCGCATGGTCCGGCGATGCGGCACGCAGGCGTTCGATGCCGCGCGCGACCAGCGCGTCGAGTTCATCCGCGAGGGAAACAGGAGTGTCGTTCATGCCGGCCGATTGTGGCATGGCGGATCGCAGGAGCGCCCCATGGGCGCGATGTTCTCCATTCCGCGATGGTGCAGGCGACAGCATCGCGCCCGAGGGCGCTCCTACAAGGCAAGGGTTTTGTAGGAGCGGCCTTGGCCGCGATGCTCTTGGTGAGATGTGTGGAAAGCATCGCGCCCATGGGGCGCTCCTACAGGAAACGGTCAGGCCGCCTGCGACAGGTCCGGCAATGCATCCTCGTGCCTCAATGACAGGCCGAACTGCTGCGCCATGTGCCTCAGCAGCACCGGCTTCACCTCGTCCATGCCCGACGGGCCGCCCAGGTCGGCCAGCGAAACGACCTGCAGGCCCTGGTAACCGCAGGGATTGATGCGGTGGAACGGCTCAAGGTCCATCGCGATGTTGAAGGACAGGCCATGGAAGGTGCAGCCGCGGCGCACACGGATGCCGAGCGCGCCGATCTTGGCACCGGCCACGTACACGCCCGGCGCGCCGTCCTTGCGCGCGGCCTCGATGTTCCATTCGGCCAGCGTATCGATGATGGACTGCTCGATCCTGCAGACGTAGTCGCGCACGCCCACCTTCAGCCGCTTCAGGTCGAACAGCGGATAGGCCACGATCTGGCCCGGGCCGTGGTAGGTCACCTGGCCGCCGCGGTCCACGTGCACCACCGGGATGTCGCCGGGCGCGAGGACGTGCTCGTCCTTGCCGGCCTGTCCCAGGGTGAATACCGGATCGTGCTCGACCAGCCAGAGTTCGTCCGGCGTGGCGTCGTTGCGCGCGTCGGTGAAGCGCTGCATCGCGCGCCACACCGGCTCGTAGGGTTGGCGGCCCAGTTCGCGGACGCGGCAGGGCGCGGTCACAGCGTCCACTTCACTTCCGGATGGTCGCGCAACGCCGTATGCGCGGCGTCGTACTGTTCGCGGCTCTCGGCGCGGAAGGCGATGCGCACGGACACGAACCGGCCGTTGGACGAATGCTTCCACGAGATGCTCTCGTGCTCCACCTGCACGCCGGCCGATTCCAGCAGGCGCGGCAGTTCGCTCTCCAGGCCGGCGCCGGCGGCGCCCATCGCGCTGAGCTCGAAGGTGCCGGGGAACTGGAAGCCGTGGTCGGGGTTGTCGGATTTGATTTCCATGGGCGGATTATTGGGACGCCGGCGGCGAAAGCCAAGTCGAAGCCGTTCCCGGGCCGCGCATATGGCGGTCAGGCGCGATAATCGCCCTCCCTCCCCACCGGCCATGCCATGCCTTTCCTGATCGTCAGCGTCCTGTGCAGCGTGCTGGTCTCGGTCGTGTTGAAGCTGGCGTACGGGCGCGGCATCGATGTCCCGCAGATCATCACGTGGAACTACCTGGCGGCGCTGCTGCTGTGCCTGGGCCTGCTGGACCCGCCGCTGGCCGCACTGCACGATCCCGGCACGCCCATCGCATCGCTGGTGTTGCTGGCCCTGCTGCTGCCGGGCATCTTCCTGGCGATGGCGGCCTCGGTGAGGGTGGCCGGCATCGTCCGCACCGACGTGGCGCAACGGCTGTCGCTGATGGTGTCGCTGGCGGCGGCCTTCCTGTTCTTCGGCGAGACCGCCGACGGCCTGAAGCTTGCGGGGCTGGGCCTGGGGCTGCTGGCGATCGCCGGCATCGTCGCGCGCGATGGCGGCAGCGGGCCGGAGCGCGCTTCCAGGTCTTCGCGCTGGCTGCTGCCGCTGACCGTGCTGCTGGGCTACGCCGGCGTGGACATCCTGCTCAAGCGCATCGCGATGTCGGGAACGCCATTCGCTGCGTCGCTGCTGTTCGCGTTCGCCGGCGCCTTCGCGGTGATGTGCCTGTGGCAACTCTGGCGCATCGCGCGGCGCGGGGTGCGGCCCACGCTGCCCGCCTTGTCGGCCGGCCTCCTGGTGGGCGCGAGCAACTTCGGCAACATCCTGTTCTACGTGAAGGCGCATCGCGCCCTGCCCGACAATCCCGCGGTGGTGTTCGCCACCATGAACCTGGGCGTGGTCGTCCTGGGCACGCTGGTGGGCACGCTGGGATTCGGCGAGAAACTCGGCCGCCTCAACAAGCTGGGCATCGCGCTGGCCCTCGTCGCCGTGGTGTTGATCGCCATCAGCCGGCAAGGATGAGCGCCCGGTCGCGCCCACGCCCTCACAGGGGCGGGGAATCGGCATCCCGGGTGGCGCGCACCAGGTCGATGAAGGCCCGCAGGGCCGACGGCATCTGCCGCTGCCGCGGGTAGTACAGCATGAAGCCCGGGAAGCGCGGGCACCATTCCTCCAGCACGCGGACCAGGCGGCCTTCCCTGACCAGGTCGCCCACATAGTCCTCCAGCACGAAGGCCAATCCCACGCCGTCCAGCGCGGCGCGCACCCAGAGATCCATCGTCCCCACCGTGAGCCGGCCGCGCACGTCGAGTTCGAGCGCGACGCCTTCCTTCTCCAGTTCCCATTTGTAGACGCGGCCGCTCGGGAAGCGGAAACGGATGCAGTCGTGCACGGCCAGATCGTCGGGATGCAGCGGAACGGGATGCCGCGCGAAGTAGGCCGGCGCGCCCACCATGGCGACACGCTGGGTGGGACCGATGGGTACCGCCACCATGTCCTCGGGCACGGTTTCCTCGAAACGGATCCCCACGTCGAAACCGCCGCCGACGATGTCGACCAGGCCGTCGTCCTCGACGATCTCCAGCTGGATCTCCGGGTAGGCCGCCAGGAACCGCGGCATCAGCGGCGCCACCAGGAGATGGCAGGCCGCCCGCGAGGTGTTGATGCGCAGCAGGCCGGCCGGCGCCGTACGGAAGTTGTTCATTTCTTCCAGCGCGTCGCTGACGTCGCGCAGCGCCGGCCGCAGGCGCTCCAGCAAGCGCCGGCCCGCCTCGGTCAGCGCCACGCTGCGGGTGGTGCGGTTGAACAGGCTGACGCCCAGCCGCTCTTCCAGGCCGCGGATGGCATAGCTGATCGCGGACGTGGACAGCGCCAGTTCGGCGCCGGCCTTGCGGAAGCTGCCGTGGCGCGCCACGGCGGCGAAGGCGGCCAGGTGCGAGAGGTTATCGGGCGAGGACATGATTGTGCAGGATACTTCAATGAATCATGCCGATAAATGCGCTTCATCAGGGTAGCCGCTCTCTTTATTGTCTTGCATTGCAAATCAATCCTCCCGGAGCCTCCCATGTTCCTCGCCCACGGCTATGCAGCGCTCGACCCTCATTCCCCGTTGGTCCCCTTCGCTTTCGAGCGCCGCGACCCCGGTCCGAACGACGTGCGGATCGAGATCCTCTACACCGGCATCTGCCATACCGACCTGCACCAGACGCGCGACCACTGGGGCGGCGCCCTGTTCCCGATGGTGCCGGGGCATGAAATCGTCGGGCGCGTGGTGGAGGTCGGCAACGGAGTGAAGAAGTTCAAGGCCGGCGATCTTGCCGGGGTCGGCTGCATGGTCGATTCCTGCCGCCATTGCCAGAACTGCCAGGACGACCTGGAGCAGCTCTGCGTGGAAGGCGCCACCCTGACCTACAACGGTCGCGAGCGCGACAGCGGACAACCCACGTTCGGCGGCTATTCCGACCAGATCGTCGTCGATGAGCGCTTCGTGGTGAAGATCTCGGCCAGCCTCGACCTCAAGGCCGTGGCGCCGCTGCTGTGCGCCGGCATCACCACCTATTCGCCGTTGCGGCACTGGCAGGTGGAGCCGGGCCAGAAGGTCGGCGTCATCGGCCTGGGTGGCCTGGGCCACATGGGCGTCAAGTTCGCCAAGGCGATGGGCGCGCACGTGGTGATGATCACCACCACGCCCGAGAAGGGCCGCGACGCCACCCGCCTGGGCGCCGACGAGGTGCTGCTGTCCGGCGATGCCGAGGCGATGGCCGCGCATGCCGCCAGCTTCGATTTCCTGCTCGACACCATCCCGGTCAGCCACGACCTCAACCCGTACGCCGCCCTGCTCAAGCGCGACCGCACGCTGGTGCTGGTGGGCGCGCTGACCGAGCTTTCCCCGCCCTTGTTCGGCGCCAACCTGATGATGGGCCGCAAGCGGGTTTCCGGTTCCGCCATCGGCGGCATGGCCGAGACGCAGGAGATGATGGATTTCTGCGCCGAGCACGGCATCGTCAGCGACGTGGAGATGGTCGATATCCAGGACGTCAACCAGGCCTACGAACGACTGCTGAAGAACGACGTGCGCTACCGCTTCGTCATCGACATGGCGTCGCTGCAAAAGGACGCGGCCTGACGGCCGGCCCATCGACCGCGACGGGAAACGAAGAAGCCGGCTTGCGCCGGCTTCTTCCATGTCGGGCGGAGCGGATCACTCCGACTCCCACCACATCCAGAACGCATCCCACAGGCGCTTGAAGAAGCCGGCCTCCTCCACCGCCGTCACCGCCACCAGCGGCGACTGCGCGACGACCTTGCCGTCCAGCGTGACCTTCACCGTGCCGATGGCCTGGCCCGCGGCGATCGGGGCCACCAGCGTCCTGGGCACGTCCATCGTCGGCTTGAGTTGCTCGTACTTTCCGCGCGGCACGCTGACCAGCAGCGGTTGCGCCACCCCCAGTTGCGCCTCCCTGGCCTGGCCCTTCCACACGCGGTGGGTGGCGATGGCCTTGCCCGGCTCGTACAGGCGGTGGGTTTCGTAGAAGCGGAAGCCCCAGTTCAACAGCGCCAGGCTGTCGTCGGCGCGCTGCTTCTCCGAGGTGGAGCCCATCACCACCGCGATCAGGCGCTGGTCGCCGCGCTGCGCCGAGCTCATCAGGCAATAGCCCGCGCCGGAGTGGTGGCCGGTCTTGATGCCGTCCACCGACGGGTCGCGCCACAGCAGCAGGTTGCGGTTGGGCTGGGTGATGGTGCCTACGGTGAATTCCTTGATCTTGTTGTAGGCGTAGGCCTCCGGGTAGTCGCGGATCATCGCGCGGCCCAGCAGGGCCAGGTCGTAGGCGGTGGAGTAATGTTCCGGCGCGGACAGGCCGTGCGCGTTGACGAAGTGCGAACCCTTCATGCCGAGCCGCGCGGCGTAGTTGTTCATCAGCGCGGCGAAGGCTTCCTGGCTGCCCGCGGCGTGTTCGGCCAGCGCGATGGCGGCGTCGTTGCCCGACTGCACGGCCATGCCCTTTTCCATGTCCAGCAGCGGCGCGGTCTTGTTGACCGCGAAACCGCTGTAGCTGCCGTCGGTGCCGGCGCCGCCCTCGCGCCAGGCGCGCTCGCTCATCATCACCTGGTCGTCGGGCTTGATCTTGCCGTTCTTCTGCTCGGCCGCCAGCACGTACGAGGTCATGACCTTGGTGATGCTGGCCGGCTCGACGCGCTCGTTGTAGTTCTCGCCCGCCAGCACCTGGCCGGTAATGTAGTCCATCAGCAGCCACGCGGTCCCGACGGGCTTGGGGGCGGGCGGTATGGCGACGGCGTCCGATGCCTGGGCAGGCGCGGGCTGCGGAGCCGGCGTCTGGGCGAAGGCAAGGCCCATGGCGGTGGTCGCCAGCGCGGCGAGGGCGAAACGGAACTTCATGTGCTGCGGACTCCGGTTGGCGATGGCCTGAAGCACGGGATTGTAAGCCGTGCGGCAAAAAGCTGGTTGTTGGTTGCTGGTTGTTGGCGGAGCTGCTGGCCTCGCGTTCTCCGGTCTGCCGGGAACCGGCGACTATTCCCGCACCAGTTGCGGGCGGTCGAAGCCCAGTCCGGCGATGCGGCCGGCCAGCACCTCGGCGGTGGCCGGGTCCGGCGCTCCCACGCGCAGGCGCCACAGCGTGCGACCGTTGCTGGCGATGTCGCTGAGCCGCGCATCGGCGATGCCGGCGGCGGTCAGCCGGGCCAGCGCGCGATCGGCGTTGTCGCGGCTGGAGAAACTGGCCACCTGCAACTGCACCGTGGACGGCGATGGCGGCTGCGACGGTGCGGAAGGCGGTGCGGCCACGGCGGCCGCTGCAGGCTCCGAGCCAGGCGCCGACGCCGACGCCGGCGTCAACGTCGCCGGCTTGCCGGTGGCTACGCGCACGCCATTGGCCTTCATCCAGGCTTCGAATCCCGCCGCGCTGGGCGTGCTGCCGGCCGTCGCGGTGGCGTGGTAGCGCGCGCTGGCGGGCGCCGTGCCCGCGGGCAGCTGTCCGACCAGCTGGTCCATGGCCGAAGCGGGCGGCGATGCCGGCGCAGTCGGCACGGGAGCCGCCGCCAGGCCCGTTTCGCCCGGCGTCAGCGCTCGCACTTCGACACGGCCGGTGCCGCGCTGGGTGATGTCCAGCTTCACCGCGGCGGCATAGCTCAGGTCGATCACACGGCCTTCGTGGAACGGACCGCGGTCGTTGACGCGCACCACCACCGACTTGCCGTTGTCCAGGTTGGTGACGCGGGCGAAGCTGGGCAACGGCAGCGACTTGTGCGCGGCGGTGAAGGCGTACATGTCGTACACCTCCTGGTTGGAGGTGCGGCGGCCATGGAACTTGCTGCCGTAATACGATGCCGTGCCCTGTTCCACGTAGCCGTCCACGCGCTCCAGCACCTGGTAGCGCTTGCCCAGCACGGTGTACGGCGACTTGTTGCCCACCGGCGAGCGCGGCTCGTTGGTCACCACCGGCTCGGGAATGCAGTCCACCTGCGGCACGTAGTCCGGCGTGCGGTCGGGTACGCCCGGCGCGTACAGTCCGCCGGCGGTGTAGTTGCCGCGCTTGGACAGGTCCTCCTGCGCCGGCGCGTAGGTCTTGCAGGGCTTGCCAGCGGCCGCGGTGGACGGCGACGTGGCGGACTTGCCGGGATGCGCCGTGCCCGAGGGCGTGGACTTCTTCGGGGCCGTGCTGCAGGCGGCCAGGGCGACGGCCAGCACGGGCAGCGCCAGCCACCTCATGCCGACGGAATCTCCCGGCCGGCGATGGCCTGGGACAGCTGGTGCACCGCCATCGCGTACATCTTGGAATTGTTGTAGCGGGTGATGGCGTAGTAGTTCTGGAAGCCCAGCCAGTACTGTTTGCCGGCGCTGCCTTCCAACGAGACGAGCGTGGCGGTGGCGTCGGGCGCGACGGGATCGAGCGGGCGATAGCCGCGCTGCGCCAGGTCGGCCAGCGTGTAGTCCGGCGTCCACGTATCGGGATTGAACTCGGCGAAGCCCGGTTGCAGTTCGGCGCGGGCCACCACCGGGCCGCCCGGCACCCAGCCGCCGCGCTCGCCGCCCTTCTTGCGGAAGTAGTTGGCGATGGACGCGAACACGTCGCTGTAGCTGTTGAACAGGTCGCGGCGGCCATCGCCATCGCCGTCCACCGCGAACTCGCGGTAGCTGGACGGCATGAACTGGCCCAGCCCCATCGCGCCGGCGTAGCTGCCGGTCAGCGAGGCGATGTCCAGGTTCTCCTCGCGACCCAGCGCGAACAACTGCGCCAGCTCGTCGCGGAAGAACTGCTCGCGGCGGTGCTCGTAGGCGGCGCGCTCGGGATCGCCGCTGCGCGGATAGCGGAAGGCCAGCGTGTACAGCGCGTCCAGCACCTTGTGCCGGCCGGTGAAGCCGCCGTAGCTGGTTTCCACGCCGATGATCGACACGATGACTTCGGCCGGCACGCCGTACTGCCGCTCCACCCGCGCCAGCTCATCGCGGTGCTGCGCCATGAACTTCCTGCCGCCCTCGATGCGCGCGGGGGTAAGGAAGCCGGTGCGGTACTCGCTCCATGGCTTCACCCGCTCGGCGGGACGCGACATCGCCGCCACCACGCTGTCGAGGAACTGCGCCTTGGCCAGCGTGGCCTCGATCCGCGCGGGTTCGATGTCGTACCTGGCCGCGGTGTCCTGCACGAACTGCGCGCGCGCGGTGGCGAAATCCACCGGCGGCGGCGGCGGTGCTTCGGCGACGCGTTCGACCGACGTCTCGGCGGGCGACGCGCTTGCGGCAGGCACCTCGGCGGAGGCCGGCGACGGCTCGGCCGCCTGCGCGGAGACGGGGGACTGCGGCGTGGCGCAGGACGCCAGACCGAGCGTGAACAGGCAGAAAAGAGCGCGTCGGATCATCGGCGCGAGGGTAGCATGGGCAAAGTGCTGAAGCGTGAATGTCGGGAGTCGGGATTCGAACCGGTTGCAGGCAATCCCGCCTTTCCCAATCTCCAATCCCGACTCTCCAATCCCGACTCTCCAATCCCGACTCTCCAATCCCGGCTTTCAATACCCATGCACCGGCCGATGCGCGCGCACCGCCATCACCAGGCCCAGGCCTGCCAGCAGCGACACCGCCGACGTGCCGCCGTAACTCAGCAGCGGCATCGGCACGCCGACCACCGGCAGCACGCCGGAGATCATGCCGCCGTTGACGACGACGTAGACGAAGAACGACAGTCCCAGCGTGCCGGCCAGCAGTCGCGAATAGGTGTCGCGCGCATCCATCGCGATCCACAGGCAGCGGCCCACCACGAACAGGTACAGCGCCAGCACCACGGCCACGCCGACCCAGCCGAACTCCTCGCTCAGCACGGCGAAGATGAAGTCGGTGGTGTGCTCCGGCAGGTAGTTCAAGTGCGACTGCGAGCCCTGCCCCCAGCCCTTTCCGGTCAGGCCGCCCCCGCCGATGGCGATCTTCGACTGGATGATGTTCCAGCCGGTGCCCAGCGGATCGTTCTCGGGGTTGAGGAAGGTCAGGATGCGGTCCTTCTGGTACGGCCGCAGGAACCAGATCCACGCCACCGGCGCCGCCGCCGCCACGCTGCCCACGCCGATGCCCACCCACCACCAGGGCAGCCCCGCCAGCAGCAGCGCGAAGATGCCGCTGGCGGCCACCAGCATGCCGGTGCCGAAATCCGGCTGCAGCAGGATCAGCGCGGTGGGCACGCAGACCAGCGCGCCGGCGACCAGCACCGTGCGGATCGAGGGCGGCAGCGGTTCGCGGTGCAGGTACCACGCCATCATCATCGGCAGGCTGATCTTCATCAGCTCGGAAGGCTGCAGGTAGAACAGCTTGAGGTCGATCCAGTGCGCGCCGTGCCTGCCGGTGCCGATGAACAGCACCAGCGCCAGCGGCAGCAGCGACACCATGAACACGCCCGGCGTCCATCCGCGCAGCCGCACCGGCGACACGCGCGACAGGCCCCACATCGCCGCCAGGCCCACGGCGAAGCGCGCGCCCTGCGCCAGCATCAGGCGCGAGCCCTGCGCCTCGCCGCCCGCGCTGTACAGCACCGCCAGCCCGATGCCCATCAACGCCGACAGCGCCAGCAGCAGCGGCCAGTCCAGCGTGCGCAGCAAGTGCCGCAGCAGGTCGAACGCCCAGCGCAGGAGGTCGCTCATGACGGGAGACGGGAATGGGGAGTGGGGAATGAAGCCGGATCAGGCCCCTCTCCCGGCGGGAGAGGGGCTTTGAATCCCTGCCTGGGGCGATGGCGCGGTACCTGCAGCCTGGTCGGCCGGCGTGGTCGCGGGGGCCGGAGATATTTCATTCCCCGTTCCCCGTTCCCCGTTCCCTGCTTCCACTTCCGGCATCTCCCCCAGCAGGTAGGCATCGAAGATCTTGCGCGCGATCGGCGCGGCGGTGCTGCCGCCGTAGCCGCCGCCCTCCACCGCGATGGCCAGGGCGATGGTCGGGTTGTCGGCCGGCGCGAAGCCGATGAACAGCGCGCGGTGGCGCAGGTGCATGGGCAGGCTGCGCGGGTCGACGGCGGCGGTGCCGCGCCGGCTGACCACCTGGGCGGTGCCGGTCTTGCCGGCCATCAGGTACGGCGCGCCGGCCGCCACGCGCCAGCCGGTGCCACCGGGCTGCATGGTGCCCATCATGCCTTCGCGCACCACCTGGACGTTGGCGGGGTTGGGGCTGATCGGCGTGGGCGCGGGCTGTGGCAACGGTTCCCAGGGCTGGTCGAAACCCACCCGCATCCGGCTGACCAGGTGCGGGCGGCGCAGTTCGCCGCTGGCCAGTCCCGCGGTGGCGCGCACCAGTTGCAGCGGCGTGACCTTCCAGTCGCCCTGGCCGATCGCGGCGTTGACGGTGTCGCCGGGATACCAGCGCTCCTTGCGCGCCTTCAGCTTGGCCTGCGGCGACGGCAGGATGCCGCCGATCTCGCCGCGCAGGTCGATGCCGGTGGGTTCGCCGAAACCGTAGCGCTGCATGTACTGGTCGAACTGCTCGATGCCCATGTCCAGTGCCAGTCGGTAGTAGTACGTGTTGACCGACTGGGAGATCGATTTGCGCAGGTCGGTCCAGCCATGGCCGCGACGGCTGGCGTCGCCCCAGCCGCGGCTGGTGCCGGGCAAGTAGAACATGCCGGTGGACAGCACCTTGTCCTCGGGCGTGCGCTTGCCGCTGTCCAGGCCGGCCAGCGCGATCAGCGGCTTCAGCGTGGACCCCGGCGCCACGCCGCCCAGCACCAGCCGGTTGAACTGCGGGCGCGAGGGATTTTCGTTGAGCGCCCTGAAATCCTTGCTGGAGATGCCGTTGACGAACAGGTTGGGGTCGTAGCTGGGCAGGCTGACCATGGCCAGGATTTCGCCGGTGCGCGGATCCATCGCGATCGCCGCGCCTTCCAGTTCGCCGAACGCGTGCACGATGGCCTGCTGCAAGTCCGCGTCCACGCTCAGTTGCAGGTCGGTGCCGGCCTGCGCCGGCACGCGGCCGAGCACGCGCAGCGCGCGGCCCTCCACGTTGGTCTCTACCTTCTCGTAGCCGATCCGGCCGCGCAGTTGCTCGTCGTAATAGCGCTCCAGCCCGGTCTTGCCCATGTGGGTCAGCGCGGCGTTGATCTCGCCCAGCGTCTCCAGGTCCTTTTCGTCCACCCGGCCGACGTAGCCGACGATGTGCGCGAACAGGTCGCCATAGGGGTAGCGCCGGGTCAGGTACGGCACCAGTTCCACGCCCGGGTAGCGCCAGCGGTCCACCGCGAAGCGCGCCATCTCCTCCTCGTTGACGCGCAGCTTCAGCGTGATCGGGCGGAAACCGCGAGTGGCCTTGCGGGTGGCCTCGAAACGCTCGATGTCCTCCGGCGACAGTTCGATGATCCGGCTCAGGTCGGCGATCAGCCGGGCCGTGTCCTTCACCTTGTCCGGAGTGACGTCCAGGCGGAAGGCCGGCACGTTCTCGGCCAGCAGCTTGCCGTTGCGGTCGTAGATGGTGCCGCGGCCCGGCACCACCGGGCGCGGGCGCACGCGGTTGGCTTCCGAGCGCGTGGCGTATTCGTCGTGGTCCACCACCTGCAGCTTGAAGTACCAGCCCGCCAGGCCGACCAGGCAGGCCGCCACCACCACGAAACCCAGCACCGCGCGGCGGCGGAACTGTTCGGCTTCCGCGTGGGGGTTCTTGCTGCGGCGGCGCGGTGCGATCACGGCTCAGCCACGCCTGCCCCGGCCCTGCCGCAGCGCGTCCATCAGCAGGAACAACGGCGGCCACAGCAACATGCCCAGCAACGGCGCCCACCAGTACTGCCACGGCAGCGTGGGTTCGCCCAACGCCAGATGCACCGCGGTGGTCACGATGCGGTCGTTGACCAGCAGGCCGCCGATGGCCAGCGCCTGCTGCGACAACGGGAAGAAGCGCAGGCGCGCACGGAAGCGTTGCAGGATGAAGGCCATGATGACCAGTCGCAGCGCCTGTTCGCCCAGCAGCGTGCCGAACATCAGGTCGGCGACCAGGCCGACGATCACGGCGAAGCCCAGCCCGGCGCTGTCCGGCGCCTCGATCACCCAGTACGCGACCACCAGCGCGAGCCAATAGGGCCGCAGCGGTTGCAGCAGGCCCGGCAGCGGCAGCAGGCCCAGCAGCAGGGCCATGACGATGCTCACCGGCAGCAGCCAGCCCGAACGCGCGCGGCTCATCGTTGCGGCTCCTGCAGGGGCGGCCCAGACGGTGCAACGCCGGTGTTGAGCCCCTCTCCCGCCGGGAGAGGGGTTGGGGTGAGGGTTGGTGCGTCAGCCATGCCTTGTGCTTGCGAAGAAGTCGGCGCACGCGCCGCTTCTGTCTGGCGAGCGGCGCCATCACGGCCGTCCCGTACCCTCTCCCCAACCCGCACCCCTGCCGGCGCGTTGGACGCGCCGGCGCTCGGCAAGGTGCGAAGCAGTGCTTCGCCAGCACCTTGCCTCTCCCCAGCGGGAGAGGGGCTTTGAGCGACACCGCCACCGGCAGGTGGTGCTCCATCCGGATCGGCCGCCTCCGGGACGGCACCGGGAGCGGCGTCACCTTCCGGCAGGAAGCGCGACGGGTCCGGCGGCGGCAGCACCGGCGGCGGCGCGGACTTCAGCAACAGCACGTCGCGACCGCGATCCAGCCGTGCGGCCGGGGTCACGTCGCCGACCAGGAAGGCATGGCTGTCGTCGGGCCGCAGCGCGGAGATCGTGCCGACCGGGAAGCCGGCCGGGAAGCGCCCGCCCAGACCCGAGGTCACCAGCACGTCGCCCACCTCCACGCCACTGTTGAGCGGCACGTCGGCCAGTTCCAGCAAGTCGCTGCGGCCGCGCCCGTAGACGATCAGGCGCACGCCGTTGCGCGCGACCATCACCGGCACCGCGTGGTCCGGGTCGGTCAGCAGCAGCACGGTGGAATGCGCCGGCGTGGTCCCGATGATCTGGCCCATCAGCCCGCCCGCGTCGATCACCGTCTGTTCGACGCGCACGCCGTCGCTGCTGCCGGCATCCAGCACCAGCCGCTGGCGTCCGGGCTCCAGGTCGATGTCCAGGATGGGCGCCAGTTGCACGTCCAGCCCGCGGGTGAACTTGACCCCCAGCAGTTCGCGCAGCTGCGCATTGTCGGCGGCGGCGGCCTGCAGGCGCGCCAGCCGCGCATTGGCCACCAGCAGGTCGTTGCGCAGCCTGCGGTTCTCCTCGATCAGGCCGCTGCGCGTCGCCGCATCGTCCTGCACGCGGGTGGTGAGGCGGCCGGGCAGGCCGGCCAGCCACCACAGCGGCTGGGTCGCCACGTTGGCCTGCGCCCGCACCTGCGACAGCCAGCCGCCGCGGTGGTCCAGCACCAGCAGCGCGATCGTCAGCGCCAGGTACCCCAGCAGGCGCAGCGTGCTGGCGACTTCACCGGGGCGTGAGGCGACGGGAGGACCGACGTAGGAAGGCATCAGTGTTCGGGATTCGGGATTCGCGATGGGGGATTCGCAACAGCCGGGCTGCGATCCGTCACGTGAAGGGAGATGACCCGGGCCGCTTTGAACGAATCCCGAATCACGACTCCCGAATCACGGCTCCGCATCATTCGGGCGCGAAGAACTCGTTGCCGTGCATGTCCACCAGTTCCAGCGCGCGGCCGCCGCCGCGAGCCACGCAGGTCAGCGGGTCGTCGGCCACCTGCACGTGCAGGCCGGTCTCCTCGGAGATCAGGCGGTCCAGGTCGCGCAGCAGGGCGCCGCCGCCGGTCAGCACGATGCCGCGCTCGGCGACGTCGGCGCACAGTTCCGGCGGGGTCTGCTCCAGCGCCAGCTTGACCGCGCTGACGATGCCGGACAGCGGCTCGTGCAGGGCCTCCAGCACTTCGTTGGAGTTGATCTTGATCATCTTCGGCACGCCCTCGGCCAGATTGCGGCCGGAGATCTCCATCTCCTGCACTTCCGGCTGGGGGTAGGCGCAGCCGATCTCCAGCTTGATCCGCTCGGCCGTGGCCTCGCCGATCAGCATGCCGTGGTTGCGGCGCACGTAGTTGGTGATGGACTCGTCGAAGCGGTCGCCGCCGATGCGGACCGACTGCGAGTAGACGATGCCGTTCAGCGAGATCACCGCCACCTCGGTGGTGCCGCCGCCGATGTCGATGACCATGGAACCGCGCGCCTCGGTCACCGGCATGCCGGCGCCGATGGCGGCGGCCATCGGTTCCTCGATCAGGTAGACGTCGCGGGCGCCGGCCTCCTCGGCCGATTCCTTGATCGCGCGGCGCTCCACCTGGGTGGAGCCGGCCGGCACGCACACCAGCACGCGCGGGCTAGGGCGCAGGAAGCGCGACTTGTGCACCTTCTTGATGAAGTACTTCAGCATCGCCTCGGTGTAGGTGAAGTCGGCGATCACGCCATCCTTCATCGGGCGGATGGTGGTGATGTGGCCGGGGGTGCGGCCCAGCATCTGCTTGGCCTCGGCGCCGACCGCCGCGACCGAGCGCGAGCCGCCGATGGCGCGGTCCTGGCGCACGGCCACGACCGAGGGTTCGTTCAACACGATGCCCTGCCCGCGCACGTAGATCAGGGTATTGGCCGTGCCCAGGTCGATGGACAGGTCGTTGGAGAACATGCCGCGGAGCTTCTTGAACATCGGGAGAAAGGTTCCTGCTGGTGGCGGATCGCCGGGAAGTGGCGATTTTTTGGGCAAAAAAGGGGTCGGCTAGCCTAACAACCCACCTGGGTGCGGGCAAGGAAAAATAGCGTGAATCCCGGACCTTTCGTTGCGCCTGCCCTTGCCTTGCGGCGGCGCGGGCGGCACCGGCGGAGAATGCGGCCGCCGGCACGCCGCTCCGGTCAAGACTGGCCGGGGCCGGTCGCAGCCGGTAACCTTCGCACCGGCGCGCCGGGAATGCGGCGCTCGTCCCGTTTCCCCGGGTGGCCCGGGACGGCCCACCCTCCTCCAGCCGAGCCTGCCGATGTCCGCACTGATCTGTGGTTCCCTTGCCTACGACACCATCATGGTGTTCCCGGACCAGTTCAAGAACCACATCCTGCCGGACAAGGTGCACATCCTGAACGTGTCCTTCCTGGTCCCACGCATGCGCCGCGAGTTCGGCGGCTGCGCCGGCAACATCGCCTACAATCTCAAGCTGCTGGGCGGCGAGCCGATCCCGATGGCCACGGTGGGCCAGGACTTCGGCCCGTACCGAGAGTGGTTCGTGGAGCAGGGCATCGACCTGAGCCAGGTGAAGGTGATCGACGAGCTGTTCACCCCGCAGGCGTTCATCACCACCGACCACGACAACAACCAGATCACCGCATTCCACCCGGGCGCGATGATGCGCAGCTACGAGAACCACGTGAAGGACGTGCCGGGCGTGACCTTCGGCATCGTCAGCCCGGACGGGCGCGAGGGCATGCTGCAGAACGCGGCCGAGTTCGCCGCCGCCGGCATCCCGTTCATCTTCGACCCTGGCCAGGCGATGCCGCTTTTCAACGGCGAGGAACTGCGCCAGTTCATCGAACTGGCGGACTACGTGACCGTCAACGACTACGAATCCAACCTGCTGCAGGAACGCACCGGCTGGAGCGAGGCCGACATCGTCAAGCGGGTGAAGGCCTACATCACCACCCGCGGCCCGCACGGCTCGCAGATCCACACGCCGGACAAGACCTTCGACATCCCGCCGGCGCACGAGCGCCGCGTGACCGACCCGACCGGTTGCGGCGACGCCTTCCGCGCCGGCCTGATCTTCGGCATCGAGAAGGGCTACGACTGGCTGACCATCGGCCGCATGGGCAATCTGATGGGTGCGCTGAAGGTGGAGCACCCGGGTACCCAGAACCAGCGCTTCGACTTCGACGAGTTCAACGAGCAGTTCAAGCAGCAGTTCGGGTATTCGCTGTGAGGCGGGAAAGTCGCCCGCCATGCGGGCGACAGTCGGCGGCTATGCCGCCTGCAAGGGGCCAGTGAAAGCCTGCTCCTGCTGACGGCGCGCCGCAGGCGTGCGACTTGTTCCTAAGAACCTGTTCACGATCTCGAACGGCGCGGCCGGTATTCGAGAAAAAAGACCCGTCATTCCGGCGCAAGCCGGAACCCAGTGTCTTTAGCTCTTCGGAATGCTCGCGTCGACTCAATGAAAGTCGCTGGATTCCGGCTTGCGCCGGAATGACGAACTCACGTTTTCGAGATCGTGAACAGTTTCCAACAGGCGGCGTAGCCGCCGACTTACCTCTCCCTCGCCGCTTCCGCCGCGCGCAGCACGCGCAGGAAGTTGCCGCCCCAGATCGCCGCGATCTGTTCCCGGGCATAGCCGCGCTTCACCAGTTCCGCGGTGACGCTGGGCGCATCCTTCTCGCCGTCGAAGCCATCGACGCCGGCGCCGTGGTCGAAGTCGCTGCCGATGCCGACGTGCTCCACGCCGATGCGCTTGGCCACGTAGTCGATGTGATCGACGAAATCCGACAGCGTCGCCCGCTTCACCTGCGCGCGCAGCGCATCCAGGAACGCGTCGCGCCTGTCTTCCGGCAGGTCGCCGTAGCCGTCGGTCGGCGACTTGAACTCCGCGGACAGGCCATGTTCGACGCGCACCTTGCGCGCCGCGGCCAATTCTTCGTCGCTCGGGTTGCGCAGGTAGGCGCTGAACGGGGTCAGCTGCACCACGCCGCCGTTGGCCTTGATCGCGTCCAGTTCGGCATCGCTCAGGTTACGGGTGTTGTCGACCAGCGCGCGCGCATCCGAATGCGTGGCCACCACCGGCGCGCGGGTCAGCGCCAGCGTCAGCGACAGCGCGGCCGTGGACAGCTGCGACACGTCGATCAGCACGCCCAGGTCGTTGAAGCGCCGCACCGCCTGCTTGCCGAGGCCGGACAGGCCCTGGTGGCGTTCGACCTGGGCCGGGTCGGAAGGACGCGAGGAGTCGGAGAACGCGTTGTGTCCGGCGTGGTTCAACGCGGCCACGCGCACGCCGGCTTCATGGTACCTGTCGAATGCGGCCAGGTCGGTGCCGAGGATGCGGGCGTTCTGGAACCCCAGCAGCACCGCGACCTTGCCGTCCTTGTGGATGCGCTCGACATCGTCGGCGCTGCGCGCCAGCTCCACCTTGCCGTCGCTGCCGGCGATGAATCCCTGGATCGCGGCAAGCTTGTCGTCGGCTTCCTTGCGCGCGGCGGCATCGCCCTCCGGGGTCTCGGGGCCGGGTCCGACCGCGATCGACAGCACCACCGCATCGACGCCGCCTTCGACCAGTTGCTCCAGGCTGGCGCGGGAACCGCCATCGGGCGCGTAATAGCGCTTCGGGGTCTCCGGTAGCAGGACATCCACATGGCTGTCCAGCACCAGCACCGCATCGTGGATGGCGCGCGCGTCCGTTGCCGCCGCGCCCGGTGCGCCGCCTTCATCATTGCCCGCACCGGCGCTTCGGCCCTTGTAGTAGTAGAACGCCCCGGCCGCCAGCGCGACGACGACCACTGCGGCGACGACAAGCCCCTTGCCGCGTTTCCTGCCTGCGCGCACAGGCACGGTTTCCGTTTCGCTCACGATGTCTTCTCCACGAATCGATATACCGTCGAAGCGACGGGGGTTCGTGGACGAATCTAGGACGCCGCACCCATCGCACATAACAACGATTGGTAATGACCTGGTAACGCTACGGCACGACTTGTCTCCCAAGCCCTGCCTGGACCGGAGGAGCCGGATGGCGCTGCGCCTCCTCTCCTGCTCCAGCCAGGCCGCCAGGTCCCACCGGCCGATGCCTGCGCGGCAGGTGCGCTGAAGATCAAGTCCCCCGGCAAGCAGAACCGGCGCCTCGACCTCGATACGTCAACGAGCAGTCCAGGCAGCAGTCCGGCCACCCACTCCGACCGCACGGCAGGCCGGACCCGCCCGGTGCCCGCAGCATCCCCGATCCCGGGATCACCCACGCGACTTGTCTCCGGGCCTTGGAACTGGCGTAAGGTAGGCGCCAGGGGGAAGCCAGCGGTTACCGCGCGTCCCACGCAGTCGGCAGCAGGCAGGGGCAGCATGGTCGGGCAGCAGGAACCCAGCACGCAGGAGCAGGCCGTCCGCGCGCCCTCCGATGTCCAGCCCCACCGCCTTGTGTTCAATGCCGTCCTGGTCGCCGTCGTGGTTTTCCTGGCCAGCGGCCTGGGCATCCTGAGCCGTCCCGAACATCAGCTGGCCGCGTTCTGGCCGACCAATGCGCTGCTGCTGGGCCTGTTCGCCCGCCGTCCCGCGCTGGCGTCGCCGGCCGGCTGGGCCGCCGCCGCGCTGGGTTACGTGGCGGCCGACCTGCTGACCGGCAGCAGCCTGCCCACCACCCTGCGCCTGACCGCGGCCAACCTGGCGGGCGTGGTGGCCGGCTACCTGATGTTCCGCCGCATCCGCCTCGAGGACCGTCGTCTGCAGCATCCGCTGTCCATGCTGTGGGTGCTGGTGGTCTCGTTCGTGGCGGCGGCGGCGGCCACGGTGGTCGGCAGCGTGACCGCGCACATGCTGGTGCACATGGACCTGCCCAAGGCCATCGGCATCTGGTTTTCCGCCGAACTGGTCAGCTACGTGGCGATCCTGCCGGTGGTGCTGCTGGCCCCGTCGTTGCCCGCGTTCGCGCGCGAATTCCGCCAGTACCTGGCGCGCGTGCGGCATACGCCCAGCCTGGCGCTGCCGCTGGCCGCGCTGGCGCTGGCCATCCTGCTGGGCGTGTTGATCGGGGGACCCGGTGCGATCGCGTTCCCGGTGCCGGCGCTGCTGTGGTGCGCGCTGGCCTACCGACTGTTCACCACCGCACTGGTGACCCTGCTGCTGTGCGTGTGGACATTGATCGCGATCGCCAATGGCGCGATCGACCTGCAGCTCCAGGATGGCGGCGGGCTGTCCGTCATTTCGCTGCGGATGGGCATGGCACTGCTGGCGGTGGCGCCGCTGACCGTGGCCGGCGTGAACGCGGCGCGCAACCAATTGTTGGCCGCGCTCAACCACGCCGCCAACCACGACGCATTGACCGGTGCGTTGAGTCGCAGCGCCTTCCTGCGACGCGGCCGCGGCATCCTGGAACAGGCCGCGCGGTCGCAGGGCACGGTGGTGGCGATGATGCTGGACATCGACCATTTCAAGTCGGTCAACGACCGGCACGGCCATGCGGCGGGCGACGCGGTGCTGACCGCCTTCGTGCAGCGCGTGCGCGCGCAGTTGCGCGACGACGACCTGCTCGGCCGATTCGGCGGCGAGGAATTCGCCGTGCTGATGCCGGGCCGCGATGCGTCCGCCGCCAGCGCCGTGGCCGAACGCCTGTGCCAGGTCGCCAGCGAACCGATCCCGCTGGACGATGGGCGCGTACTGGACATCACCGTCAGCGTGGGGCTGGCGGTGCTGGCCGGCGAAAACGAAGCCAGGCTGGAAACGTTGCTGAACCGCGCGGACAACGCGCTTTATCGCGCCAAGGCGATGGGACGCAACCGGGTCGCAACCGCAGACCCGTAGGGTGCGCCCCGGCGCACCATCGCAGAGTCTTCACGGCATCATGCTCCGGAACCGGAACCGGAAGCGAGGTGCGCCAGGGCGCCAGGGCGCACCCTACGTGCTTGTTCCGCGCTCAATCCCACCCCGGCATCTGGCTGCCGTCCAGCCCGCCGGTCTCGAACACCACCGTGCGCGTGCCGCCGGCCTTCACCGGGAACTCGACCTGCACCACCCTGGCCTTGCGCACCAGCCGCCACAGCGCCTTCTGGTCGGAGACGAACATCGCGATGGCCTCGTCGGTGTCGGGGCGGTCGGCGGCCATGCGCTTCGGCGCGGCATCGTCGGCCGTCACGGTCACGTTGCAGCTCCGGTAGCACTCCTTCGCGAAGTCGCCGCCCTGCAGCACCAGGTAGCTGCTGCGCTTCCACTCGGGATGGTCGCGGAACACCAGTTGCACCGGCTTGGCGCCGCTGCCGTCCACGTCCACCGGCTCCTTGCTCAGGATCGCCGCCGAACGCTGCGTGCCGCCCTTGGCGGCCACCTGCGAGTAGTCCCACAGCGCCTCGACGCGGCGCTGTTCGCGCGCGTCCGCGGCCTTGGCCTTCACCTCCTCCAGCGCCGGGCCGATGCGGGCGGCGGCCTGGCTCTGCGGATACTGCGACACCAGCGCCACGCCGTGGATGCGCGCCATGTCCCAGTCGTTGGAGACCACCGCGCTGTCGTACTTCTTCGCCAGCTCGTCGGCCTGCTGCTCGATGGCCGCGGCCTGCGCGGCGGCGGCGGCCTGGCGTTCCGCTTCGCGGTCGCCGCAGGCGGCCAGCGCCAGCAGGCAGGCCAGCACGATCAGGGGTCGCTTCATCGGGGTGCTCTTCATCGAGGTGTTCTTCATCGGGGTGTGCCTTGCGAGATCAACCGGGCGACCGCGGCCGCCACGTCGTCGGGTTTTTCCATGATGGACATGTGTCCGCAATCGTCCAGTGAAACCTGGATGGCCTGCGGCATCTGCGCGGCATACAGCGCCATCGCGCTGGGATCGATCACCCGGTCCTGCCGGCACCACAGCAGCAGCGCCGGTTGCCGGATCGCCGCTGCAGCCTGGCCGGGCAGGAAGCGCTGGTCGCTGCGGCCGATGCGGTCCAGCACCTGTTGTTCGAACGGCGCCTGGCGGATGCGCCAGCCGATCACCGCTTCCGAAACGGGCCACGGAAGCGATGGCTGCACCGCCCTGTCGTGGAAGACAGTGTCCAGGTAGCGCTGCAGCGATGCGGCGTCGCTGACGGCGAAGGGATTCTCGCCCGCCAGCACGTCGATGCCGAACTGATTGTCCTGGAAGCGCACGCCGGCGGCATCGATCAGGCCCACGCGCGCGACGAGCTGCGGATGCTCCGCCGCGGCGATCGCGGCGATGCCGCCGCCCATCGAGTGGCCCAGCAACACGATGGGGCTGCCGTCGCGGCGGACGTGGCGCAGGAAGTCCGCCAGCCGCGCGGCCTGCGCCGCGAAGCCGTAGTCGGCGCCGTCGATACGCTGGCTCTCGCCCCAGCCCGGCAGGTCGGGAACGACGAGGCGGTACCGCCCGCCCAGCCGCTCGGCCAGCGGATACCAGTTCTCCTTGCCGCCGGTGAAGCCGTGCACCATCACCACGGTGGGCGCACCGGCGACCTTCGCCTCGCGTTCGTCGTAGGCCCAGCGGTGGTCGCCGATGACCGCGTGCCTTTCGGACAATCCGATCCACCTGCCCTGCACCGCCAGCACGCCGCGCAAGGGCGCCATCGGGTCGCGCCACGCCCACACGGCCAGTGCGCAAACGAGAACGGCCGCCACTGCGGCGACCGTTCTCTTGCGGGGAAAACCCGATGCCATCGGCTTACTTGCCTTCCGATGCCTTGGCCAGCAGCGCCTCCACCGAGGCGGTGGTGATCGGGTGATAGCCCGGGCGGGCGCGGGCGAAGGATTCCTGCGCGAACGCCAGCCCGTCCGGCGTCTTCGCCAGTTCCTCGTAGATCGGCATGATCAGCTTGCGACGGCCGACGCGCTCGATGAAGCGGGCGATCTCCGGGCGCGCTTCCAGGTAACCGCTGCGCACGGTGAGCGGGTACCAGCGCATCGCGATCTCGCCGTTGGGGGTGCCGGTGAACCGGTAGGCCTTGTCCAGTTGCGCCAGCTGCTCGATGGTGAGCGTGTCGCCCATGCCTTCGATGAAGTGGACCCACTGCTGGGTCACCCAGTCGCCGGTCACCTGCGGGTTGGGCAACTGGCCGCTGCCCAGCCAGGCGATGCGCGCGGTGTCGGTGTTGGAGAACCCGCGCGACTGCGCCATCGGCGCGTTGACCGGGATGCCCGGGCCGTAGATCCAGGCCTGGATCTCGTCGTCGCCGACCAGGTTGGGATGCTTGGCGAACAGGTTCTTCTTCGCGTAGTCCAGGAAGGTCTCGGTGGTGATGCTCTGGAACGCGAAATGGTCGAAGTAGCCGCGCAGGAAGGCGTCGAACTCCTCCCGCCCGAAGCGCTCCTCCAGGAACTGCAGGAACCACGCGCCCTTGTCGTACGACACCGCGCTGAGCGCGTCGTCCGCGTCCAGCTTCGTGCCCGGCTTGACCGCCAGCGCCTGCGTGGCCTCCGGCATCGTGCCGATCTCCTTCTTCAGGCCGTTGCGGGCGATGGCGAATTCCATGTTGCTGAATTCCTTGCCGTACAGCGACTCGACGATGCGGTTTTCCACGTAGCTGGTGAAGCCTTCGTTCAACCAGCCGTGCTTGGCGCTGGAGAAGGTCACCAGGTTGCCCGACCAACTGTGCGCCAGTTCGTGCGCGATCAGCGACACCAGCGACTTGTCGCCGACGATCACCGTGGGCGTGATGAAGCTCAGGCGCGGGTTCTCCATGCCGCCGAACGGGAACGACGGCGGCAGCACCAGCATGTCGTAGCGCTCCCAGCGGTAGGGACCGTACAACCGCTCGGTGGTGGCGATCATCTTCTCGGTGTCCTCGAACTCCTTCGTGGCCTTGTCGACCATCGCCGGCTCGGCCCACACGCCGCTGCGCGCGGAGATCGGCTTGAACACCAGGTCGCCGGCGGCGATCGCCATCAGGTACGACGGGATCTTCTGCGGCATCTTGAACGTGTAGTCGCCATCGCGCGCGGCGGCCGGGTCGTTGTCGGCGCTCATCAGCACCATCACGTCCGGGCGCGCCGTCACGTGCGCGGTGTAGGTGTAGCGCACCTGCGGCGTGTCCTGCAGCGGCACCCAGCTGCGCGCATGGATCTGCTGCGACTGGCTGAACATGAAGGGCAGCTGCTTGCCCTCGGTCATCTCCGGGGTCAGCCATTGCAGGCCGGATGCCTCCGGCGAGCTGCGGTAGCTCACCCGCACCCTGGCATTGCGCTCGGGCGTCTCGATGGTCAGCCTGCTGCCCAGCACCGGGTCCTTGTCGGCCAGCGCGAACGGCAACGGCTGCCAGGCGCCATTCGCCTCGCCCTCGACCTTCTCGATGGCCAGGTCGCGGGTATCCAGCACCAGCTGCTTCGCGGCGGCATCCTTCCACTGCAGCGAATAGGTGGCCGTGCCGCCGATGGTCTTCGCGTCGAAGTCGATGGCGATGTCCAGGGCCAGGTCGTCGATGGCGACCTTGTCCGGCTCGGCGTAGGAGTGCTCGTCGTGGTCGGCGATCTTCACGGCGGCGGGCCTGGCGGACGGGGCCTGGGGGGCCGGGGTGGATTCGTTGGAACAACCGGCCGCCAGCACGGCGGCGCAGGACAACAGCAAAGCCAGTGAACGCATCAGGGGTTCCTGCATTCGGGGGAAACGGTGAGTTTACCCGCCCGCGCCCTCATCTCGCCCGCAGGAGCGCCCCATGGGCGCGATGCTGTTGTTTTTCAAGAGCATCGCGCCCATGGGGCGCTCCTACGGGCAGGCTAGACCTTGTAGCCGGTATGGATGGCGACGATGCCGGCGGACAGGTTCCTGAAGCTGGTCCGGACGAAGCCGGCCTCGTCCATCATGGCCTTCAGGGCTTCCTGCGGCGGATGCTTGCGAATGCTCTCGGCCAGGTACTGGTAGCTGCCGGCGTCCTGCGCGAACAGCTGGCCCAGCTTGGGCAGCACCTTGAACGAGTGGAAGTCGTACACCGGCTTGAACCAGTCCACGGTGACTTCGGAGAATTCCAGCACACGCGCCTGTCCGCCCACCTTCAGCACGCGGTGCATCTCGCGCAGCGCCGCCTCCTTGTCGGTGACGTTGCGCAGGCCGAAGGCGATGGTGACCAGGTCGAAGCTGGCATCGGGGAACGGCAGCGCCTCGGCATTGCACTGCACGTACTCCAGTCCCGCGACCAGGCCGCGGTCGGTCATGCGGTCGCGGCCCACCGACAGCATGCCGGCGTTGATGTCGCCCAGCACGACGCTTCCATCAGTAGCCGCGCCCGTATCGCCCACGCGGTCCTTCAACAGCGCGGCGATGTCGCCGGTGCCGCCGGCCAGGTCCAGCACGCGGTCGCCGCGCTTGACCTGGCAGGTGCCGACGAAGTAGCGCTTCCAGACCCGATGGATGCCCAGGCTCATCAGGTCGTTCATCAGGTCGTACTTGCTGGCGACCGAGGTGAAGACTTCGCCGACCAGTTTCTGCTTGTCCCTGGCGGCGACGTCGCGGAAGCCGAAGTGGGTGGTGCCGGTCTTGTAGGGGGATTCGCTCATGGCCGGATTATCGCATTACCGGCCGCGATGGTCCGTACCCGCCACTAGCGCACGCTGCACCGGACCCGTCCGCGCGCCATTCCCCGGGCGTCTCCGCAGAGCTCCTGACGCACCGGCACCGCAGCCGGCGCCACCGGCGCGGCGGCTCCCGCGGCGGAAGGCAGGGACGGCGCCGGAACGGGCGAGGGCTTCAGCAATGGCGGCAATGGGCTGCTCATCACCCGCGGCGGCACCGACGGACCGACGGTCAGGCGGAATCCCGTGGCGGTCGCGGCATCCACATGGATCGCGTGCGATCCGTCCGGCGTGACCCAGCGCTCGCCCACCTTGAACATCGAACCTTCGTTGTTGGACCGGGTGGCCGGCGGCACGTCGGCGTCGATGCTGTAGGCCGTGCCGGAATTCTCCACCTTGTGGATGATGACCGCCGTGCCGGCCAATGCGCCTTCGTACGCCCCTTCCGGCTTGCGCGCCTCCACCGTGTACACCACGGTCGCATAGGGATCGGGCTGCGGCGACAGGGACAGCACCAGCATCTGCGTGCTGCCGGAGCCCGCGAGATGGGCGAAATCCAGGTCCACCTGTCGCGTCGCGGTGTTGCCGTAGGGGATCACCAGCCGCCGCGCGCTATCCACCCAGCTCAACCGGTGGCGCTGGAAGATGTTGATGTGCTTCGGCCGCGAACCGTAGGTGGCATCGCGCACGGCATTGCTCCAGCTGTCGCTCATCACGTCCCACGGATTGTCGTAGGTGTCGTCGTCGCCATCGGAGTTGTCCGAATGCGGCAGCCCGTAGCCATGCCCCATCTCATGCGCCAGCGGCGCCAGGTTGTTGAACGACCATGGCGGGTTCCAGGTCACGCGCGTGCAGAAGTTGCGGCCTTCCAGCGTGGCGCAGCTGCTGCCGCCCCATGCGAATCCGTCCAGCTCGCCGTTGAACATCAGGTTGATGCCCTGCACGCCGTTGAAATCGACGCTGGGGTCGGCGGCCGCGCCGCAATCGGCGAACAGCTTCTTCAGGTCCGCCTTGTCCTTGCCATCCACTTTCGTGACGTAATGGGAACGCGGCTGCGGCAACGCGAACCAGCCGTGCGCCGTGCTTCCGGCCAGGTTGATCTTGTCGTACGAAACCTCTTTCCAGTAGTGCCCCAGCTGGCCCACGGCCTCGCCGTACTGGGACTGGAAGAAGCTCAACGCCTTCTGTTCCTCCGTGATGTCGCCGAACCTGCACATCAGCGTCACCCAGCGGGTGGTGCCGGTGACCGGCGCCGCCGCCATCACCCGCCCGTCCGCGCCCACCGCCGGTGCGCCCTGGGTCAGCCGGTCGGCCGGCACGATGACCTCGATGGCCGGCGCGGACGACATGACCCGCGTGGACGAGGCGAACGAAATGGCGACGCGGCGGTTCGCCAGCGCGTACAGGTCGCCCGCCGCGCGATGCGCCTGCGCGACGTCCAGTTCGCGGCGCGAGCCATCGTCCTGCTGCAGGTAAGCCACCAGTTGCGGCGCCTGCCTCGGCTGTCCCGGCACCGCCGGCGGCGGATCGCCCCACTGCAGTTGCAGCAGGCCTTGTTCGATGGATTGCGCCCAGGCGGGCGATGTCCCCAGGCATGCCAGTCCCAACAGGAACACACGACGGACCGGGGCCCACCTGGCTGCATCCACCTTGCCATCACGCTGCTTCATTGCACTCCCCTCATCCACCATCCCTGACGCGACCGATGCACCGGCAGGCATGTTTCCGGGCGTCACGGCGCCGGCTCCCCGCAGCAGCGCGATATCGCTCCCCCATCGCGCATGACACCATGGCGTCCCCACGTGCCACTGCCGCAAATTAGCCTATGGGCCCTTCCCCTGACTTCGATGCACTTCTCGAAACCGCCATCGCGGAGGCCCGCCAGGGGCTGGCCGAGGGCGGCATCCCGATCGGCGCCGCGCTCTACCGCAACGATGGCCTGCTGCTGGGCTGCGGCCACAACCGCCGCGTGCAGGAAAACGACCCGTCCGTGCATGGCGAGACCGATGCCTTCCGCAAGGCCGGCCGCCAGCGCCGCTACCAGGACACGATCATGGTCACCACGCTGGCACCGTGCTGGTACTGCAGCGGCCTGGTGCGGCAGTTCAACATCGGCACCGTGGTGGTCGGCGAATCGGTGAACTTCCGCGGCGGCATCGACTGGTTGCGCGAGAACGGCGTCAACGTCGTCGACCTGCACAACCAGGAGTGCATCGACCTGCTGGGCGACTACATCCGCGCGAATCCGGAAATCTGGAACGAGGATATCGGGGAGGATTGACGCGTCCTCCACAAACGGCGGCTTCGATGAAGGCGGCACGCGGAATCTTGTATACCGGCGTGCACCACATTGGCGGATCGCGCTTGCCGCCGAATGGCCCTCGGGCGGTGCGTTTCACCGGACAAGTCGAGCATCGAGCGCCTGCAGCGGGCCGCGCATGACCTGCTGGTCGAAGGACACGCGATGCCGCGCGACGGAAGCGCACGCCGCCCCGCAAACCCACCGACGACCGGGAAGAACAGCCTGCGATCGCACCTGGAGTGCCGGCGCGCCCGTCCGGCTCTCCGCCTCAGGCCTTGCGGACGAACTCCGATTTCAGCTTCATCGCGCCGATGCCGTCGATCTTGCAATCGATGTCGTGGTCGCCGTCGACCAGGCGGATATTCTTGACCTTGGTGCCGACCTTGACCACCAGCGAGGAGCCCTTGACCTTGAGATCCTTGATGACGGTGACGGTGTCGCCATCCTGCAGCACGTTGCCGTTGGCGTCCTTGATGACGCGTCCGTCCTCGTCGCTCGCGGCGGCCGCCGCATCGGCCGACCACTCGTGGCCGCACTCCGGGCAGACCAGCTGCGCGCCGTCCTCGTAGGTGTACTCGGACTGGCATTGCGGGCAGGGAGGCAGCGTGCTCATGGGCTCTCAAGAAGTGGGAAGAACGGACGCGATTATAATCGACGCCCTCCCTCGGCCCGGCCGCGCGCGAAAAACCCGCCTTTCCGTGGATTTCTCGGCATGCGGCGATCCCGCGTCCAGAGGATGTGGCGGCTCAGGTCCGGTTCCCGCACCACTCCGCCCGGATGCTGGATACGCAAGCCGTCCGTGCTGGCGGCCGCGAAAGCCCGCCCGCCAAGCGATAACGCCGCGGACAGACAGGAATTCCCTGCGTCCGATGCGGCGGCCGAACAGCTGGCCGTCGTTGCTCATGCGCGACCCTTCCCTCGCGTAAACATGCCGTCGTATAGGATGGAACCTCGCTTCCATCCACGAGGACGACGACATGAGGATCTCCCCCGCGCAGGCGGCCTTGCTGAACGCACGCGAGCGGCAACTGCTCGACACCAACGGTCCCTACGAAATCAGGCAGCTGGTTTCGCTGATCAAGCGTACTCGCGAGCTGCGCGACAAGCAGCGCGACCTCGCCCAGCGGCATCGCATCGCGGCCACCGGACGCAGCCAGTCCAAGGATTCGGCCGCCGTCGTTCGCACCCGGCAGAAAGAACAGCTGTTCGACAAGGCGCTCAAGCACTACCAGGCGCACCTGGAAAAGCTCGACCGCGAGTGCGACGCGGCCATGGACGAACTCGGCATGGGGAAGCAGGCGGCCTCCACCAAGCGCCGGACAGCGAAGACCACGCACAAGGCGGCCGCTCCGGCCAAGCCTGCGAAAGCCGCGAAGGGCCGCGCCGCCGGCAAGGCGCAGGCACGCCTGCAAGCGGCCTTCCGCTAGATCTCGCCAGCGACGCCCTGCACGGAACCCGCTTTCGCGCGGGTTCCGGGTTTCCCGCAGGCAAGGCTTACAGTCGGCGCACGCCCTTCTTCATCGCTCCCAGTCCACCCACGCCCCAGGCGCCAACGGCTGGACTTCGATGGGCTTTTCGCGGGTCGCCTCGCGCAACCGGCCGATCGGATCCTCGATCTCCACGTACTGTTCCATGCCGGATACGCCGTAGTGGATGGGAACCAGGCGGCGCGCGCCCAGGATGGTCGCGGCCGCCACCGCCTGCTCCGGGGTCAGCACGCCCGGCTGGCCGCTGACCGGCTCGCGAAAGCCGAAGCGCGCGCCGTTGACCGGTAGGAAGGCGGCGTCGAACGGGCCGAACTGGCGGCCGATCCGCCACCAGTGCCCGTGCCAGAGCGTGTCCCCACCGTGGAAGATGCGGCGGCCACCGGCCGACACCACCCACGACACCTGCGGGTCGCCGTAGCCGTCCGAGGCGGGCACGGCGGTGGCGGTGAAGTCGCCGAGCAGTTGCGGTTCCCACAGCGCGCTCGGCCGTGCCCGGGCCCCCTGGGGAACCGGCAGCGGATTCGTCCCGGCCGGATGCACCAGGGCGCCGCCGTTGCCCAGCGCATCGGCCACGGCCATCGCGTCGAAATGGTCGCCGTGCACATGGCTGATGAGGACATAGGTATCGCCCACGGCATCGCCGACCGGAATCAGCGGGTCCTTGAGCGCGGTTCCCCACGCCTCCGGATTGACCAGCGGGTCGATGAACAACGTCGCCTGCGGGAGTTGCAGGCGGATGCCCGCCCATGCCAGCCGCTGGATGCGCAAGCCATCCGCGCTGGCGGCCGCGAAAGCCCGCCCAGCAGGCAGCAGTGCCGTGGCCGCCAGGCCGGCGCAGGCGGTCAGGAATTCCCTGCGCCCGATGCGGCGGCCGAACACCTGGTCGTTGTTCATGCGCGGCCCTCCCGTGAGGCGATCGCGGTGTCGAGCGCGAAGACCGACTGCGCGACGACGGCCTCCAGGTTGTGCTGGTGCCATTCGCGTTCGAAACCGGTCGGTTCGACCCGCGGCGCCAGGCAGGATTCGATGGAAATCGCGGCGATGCGGTCTTCGGCCTCCTGCGCCGACGCATCGGTGCGGATGCGGACGACGGCGTCCTGCAGCCGGTCCAGGTAGTGGGTCGCGTTGTCGAGCGCGGCGGCGGGGAACCGGCCCATGTGCCCGCCGATGACCGTGCCCCGGCCGAACTGGCGCATCCGGCCGATCGCGGCGCGGATCAGCGCGGGGTCCGCCTTCGACAGGTAGACGATGTTGCCGACGATGTTGTCGCCGGCGCAGACCAGATCGGCGCTGGGCACGTCCACGCTGACGTGGTCCATGGTCTTGCCGGGGTTGTGCAGGAAGCGCATCTCGTGCCGACCCCAACGCAGAGCCATCGCGCTGTCGAACACCACCCGCGGTTCGCGGTAGAACGCATCGACCCGCCGGTTCTGCGACAGGAAGGTGTGGCGATGATGCCGGTGCGCGATCGTCAGCGCGTCCGGGAACAGCGACATGCCGGCGATGTGGTCGCTCATGAAGTGGGTCGCGGCGACGACACGCACCGTCTTGCCCATGTCCCCGCACAGGATCTGGCGCAGCCAGTGCGCGTCCTCCGTGCTGCCGAGCGAGTCGACCAGCAGCGCGTCGTCGCCGTCGAGGAACGCGGTGGCGACCGACTCGTGGTCGTCGCCGACGAACATCAGCACGTCGGAATCCAGCGCTTCGAATCTCATGATGACCGCCTATTGTTTCGAGGGGCCCATCATTGCCAGCGCCGGCGGCGGCGACAAACGAGATGTTTTCGCGGCCGCATTAGAAAAAGTAACTTGGTAGGATGCGGCTCCGCAGCCGCAAGCCCGAGGCGTTCGTGAAGCCCCGCCACCCTGTCCCGCTCAACGCCCTCCGCGCCTTCGAAGCGGCCGCGCGATGCCTCAGTTTCCAGGCGGCGGCCGAACAGTTGTTCGTCACCCCGGCGGCGGTCAGCCATCAGGTGAAGCGCCTGGAGGCGTACCTGGGCGTGAAGCTGTTCCACCGCGGCCATCGCGCGGTCGAACTGACCGCCGAGGGCGAGGCGCTGGCCGCGTCGCTGGGCGAGCTGTTCGGCCTGCTCGACCTGGCCCTGGACCGGGCCACCGCGCCCACGGCCGCGGACCTGCGCGTCAGCACCATGGAGTCCTTCGCCGCAAAATGGCTCGCGCCCCGGCTGCATCGCTTCCACCGCGACTGCCCCGACCTCAAGGTGCGCATCGAGACCGGCAACGAGCACGCCGATTTCGTCCGCGACGGCATCGATGTCGCCATCCGCTACGGGCGCGGCGGCTACACCGGCGTCTCCGCCGAGCGGCTGATGGACGCACCGGTGTTTCCGGTCTGCGCGCCTGCCTTGCCGGGCGACGGACGATGGCCGCTGGCGGTCCCCGACGATCTGCGGCACCACACGCTGCTCCACGACGAAAGCGCCGCCGGCCGCCCCGGCGTGCCGGACTGGCCCGCGTGGCTGGAAGCCGCCGGCGCGACGCGGGTGGACGCGGCGCACGGTCCGGTCTTCGCGAGCATCTACCTGGCCCAGGAGGCCGCCGCCGCCGGGCACGGCGTTGCGCTGGGCGTCGCCCCGCTGGTCGAGGAGGACCTGCACCGCGGTCGTCTGGTCAAGCCGTTCGATGATGCCCTGGACAACGCTTACGCCTTCTGGATCGTCCGTCGGCATGGTGCCGACAATAGCCCCGCTGTCGATGCCTTCTGCCGGTGGCTGCGGAAGGAGGCATCCGGGGAAGCGATGTCCCCGTGATGCCATTTTCCCGGCATGCCAGAACGGAACGGCCCGCACTGCGCGGGCCGTTCGCAATGGCAAGTTTTCCGCCGGCTCAGAGGATGTAGCGGCTCAGGTCCGGGTCCTGCACCAGTTCGCCCAGGTGCTGGTCCACGTAGGCACGGTCGATGCTCAGGCTCTGGCCGTCGCGGTCCGGGGCTTCGTAGCTCAGCGTGTCCAACAGGCGCTCCAGCACGGTGTGCAGGCGGCGCGCGCCGATGTTCTCCTGGCGCTCGTTGACCTGCGCGGCGATCTCGGCCAGCCGTTCGACCGCATCGCCGGTGAACTTCAGGTCCACGCCCTCGGTCTTCATCAGCGCTTCGTACTGCTTGACCAGCGCCGCGCGCGGCTCGGTCAGGATGCGGATGAAATCCTCCTTCGACAGCGCCGACAGTTCCACCCGGATCGGGAAGCGGCCCTGCAGTTCCGGGATCAGGTCGCTGGGCTTGGCCAGGTGGAACGCGCCGGAAGCGATGAACAGGATGTGGTCGGTCTTCACCGTGCCGTACTTGGTGGACACGTTGCTGCCTTCCACCAGCGGCAGCAGGTCGCGCTGCACGCCTTCGCGCGACACGTCGCCGCCACCGATGGTGTCGCCGCGCTTGGCCACCTTGTCGATCTCGTCGATGAAGACGATGCCGTGCTGCTCGCAGGCCTCGATGGCGGCGATGCGGATGTCGTCCTCGTTGACCAGCTTGGCGGCCTCTTCCTCGACCAGCTGCGGGCGCGCGGCCTTGATGGTCACCGTGCGCTTGTGGGTCTTGGCGCCGCCCAGGCTGGAGAACATCTGGCGCAGTTGCTGGCCCATTTCCTCCATGCCCGGCGGGGTCATGATGTCCACGCCGACGTTGGCGGCCAGTTCCAGTTCGATCTCGCGCTCGTCCAGTTCGCCCTTGCGCAGCTGGCGGCGCAGCTTCTGCCGCGTCTCCGACTCCTTCGACGACGGTTCGGCGCCGATGTCGACCGTGGTCGTGTCGGCGCCGAATCCGAAACCGCTGCCCGACGCCTCGCGACGCGGCAGCAGCGCGTCGAGGATGCGGTCTTCCGCGCGCTCCTCGGCCTGCGTGCGCACGCGCACCTTGGCCTGCTCGCGGTACATCTTCACCGCGGTATCGGCCAGGTCGCGGACGATCTGCTCCACGTCCTTGCCCACGTAGCCCACCTCGGTGAAGCGGGTGGCCTCGACCTTGACGAACGGCGCGTTGGCCAGCGTGGCCAGGCGTCGCGCGATCTCGGTCTTGCCGACGCCGGTGGGGCCGATCAGCAGGATGTTCTTCGGCATCACTTCGTTGCGCAGGTCCTCGTCCAGCTGCATGCGCCGCCAACGGTTGCGCAGCGCGATGGCGACCGCGCGCTTGGCCGCGTGCTGGCCGACGATGTGGCGGTCGAGTTCCTGCACGATCTCGCGCGGGGTCATGGTGGATGAGCCGGGATTGGTCATTGGGGATTCGGGATTCGTTGGCAAGGCGGGATGGGGGAGTCGGGATGGGGGATTCGCAGAAGCGGGATGCGGGCTTTTACGAATCCCCCATCCCGAATCACGAATCCCGGCTTCACAGCTCTTCCACCACCACGTTGCGGTTGGTGTAGATGCAGATGTCGCCGGCGATGCCGATCGCCTCGGTGGCGATGGTCCTGGCGTCGAGTTCGGTATGCGCCAGCAGCGCGCGTGCAGCGGACAGGGCGTAGGAACCGCCGGAACCGATGGCGATGATGCCGTCCTCCGGCTCGATCACGTCGCCGGTGCCGCTGATGATCAGCGAGGTTTCCCTGTCGGCCACGGCCAGCAGCGCTTCCAGCTTGCCCAGGCGGCGCTCGGTGCGCCAGTCCTTGGCCAGTTCGACGGCGGCGCGCTGCAACTGGCCGTGCTTCTCCAGCTTGGCCTCGAACAGCTCGAACAGCGTGAACGCATCGGCGGCCGCGCCGGCGAAGCCGGCCAGCACCTGGCCGTCGCGGCCCAGCCGGCGCACCTTGCGCGCATTGCCCTTCATCACCGTGTGGCCCAGCGTCACCTGGCCGTCGCCGGCGACGGCGACATGGCCGTTGCGGCGCACGGAGATGATGGTGGTGGCGTGGAAGACGTTGGGGTTCTGGCTGGGGTCCATGGGGCCTCCGGGGGTTCCTCCGGAGGTGGGGGCTCCACCCCCCGGGTTCAAGCATGACCTCCGGCCCACCGTAGGAGCGCGCCATGCGCGCGATGCTCTTGGTTGACGCCGAGGGAGCCAAAAAGCATCGCGCACATGGCGTGCTCCTACGGATTGCGGCCTTTCCGCTTGGCCCGCGGATGCGCGGCGTCGTAGACCTTGGCCAGATGCTGGAAGTCCAGGTGCGTGTAGATCTGGGTGGTGGCGATGTCGGCGTGGCCCAGCAGTTCCTGCACGCCGCGCAGGTCGCCGGAGGATTCCAGGATGTGGCTGGCGAAGCTATGCCGCAGCATGTGCGGGTGCACATGCTTGAACAGGCCCTGCCGCTGGGCCAATTGCTTGATGCGGATCTGCACGGCGCGCTGCGAGATCGGTCCCTCGCCACGGCCAGGGAAAATGTGGGCGTCATTGCCGGCAGGACGCTCCTGCCGCCACTCCAGCAGCGCATTGCGCGCGTGCGAGCCCACCGGCACCTTGCGCTCCTTGCCGCCCTTGCCCAGCACGGTGACGAAACCGCCCACCAGGTCCAGGTCGCGCCAGCGCAGCGCGCACAGCTCGCTCAGGCGCAGGCCGGAGGAATAGAACAGTTCCAGCAGCGCGCGGTCGCGCAGGCCCAGCGGCGCGTCGGTGGACACTTCGACCAGTCGCACCGCTTCGTCGGCATCCAGCACCTGCGGCAGCTTGCGCGGCGCCTTGGGCGCGCGCAGCACGGCGGCGGGACTGGCGGCGATGCGGCCGTGCTTGAGCAGCCACTGGTAGAAACTGCGGCAGGCCGACAGGCGCCGTTGCAGGCTTTTCGGCGACAGGCCACGGCGGTGTTCGGCCGCGACGAAGGTGCGCAGCTGTTCGGCATGCACGTCGGCCAGGTCCGCGATGCCCTGCGCGTTCGCCCACTCGGACAGCGCGGTCAGGTCGCGGCGGTACGCATCCAGCGTATGCGCCGAGACGCGGCGCTCGACTTCGAGATAGGCGAGGAAATCGGTGACGGACATGAACCTTCCCTGCCCCGTCATTCCCGCGAAAGCGGGAACCCAGCGACTTTGCCCTTCGTAAAGCCCGCCATACGCTCGGCGAAAGGCACTGGGTTCCCGCTTTCGCGGGAATGACGGGGGAAAATCACGGAGAAGGCTTCAGCCATCGAACCGCTTCAACGCCGTCGCCAGCGTCTCGCCCATCATGCGCAGGAACAGCGTGCCCATGCCGGGGTAGAAGCGGTTGCCGTCGCGGCTGCCGACCGCCACCAGGCCGATGCCCGGCAACGGCAGCAGCGCGGACGAGGCGACTTCCTCGGCGCGCGCGCCGTACAGCAACACGTGCTTCTCCGGCTGCAGGCGGCCGCAGATCGGTTCGCCGTCGCGCAGGCAGTCGCGGAACGGGCCCATGTGCGGGTTGTCGGCCGGCACCACCTGCAGCCATTCGTTCTCATCCAGGCCCGGCACCGGCGCCAGCATCACGATGCTGACGCGGTCGCCGTTGAAATCCTCGGCCAGCGAAGCGGCCATCGCGCGCAGCGTGTCGGCGGCGGTGCCCTGCTTCATCAGGGTGAGCGCCAGCTGGTGCGTGCGCACGGCCAGGCGCTCGTTTTCCTGCGCGTTGGCGAACAGGTCGTTGAGGCGCTTGGACAGCTCGCGGTTCTTGTCGCGCAGCACGTCCAGCTGGTAGCTGGCCAGCGAGGCGGTGGGGCCTTCGTCGCGGGGCACGATCATGCTCAGCGCCAGGTCCGGGAACTGCTTGAGGAACGTGGGATGGCGGCGCAGCCAGGCCGCGACTTCGTGGGCGCCCAGTTTTTCCTGTGTCTCGCTCATGCTTTCCATTCCCCTTCGAATACGAATGCCGCCGGCCCGGCCATGATGACCTGCGCGCGGTCGTCCGGCCAGCGGACATGCAGGTCGCCGCCGGGCAGCGAAACGATGGCGTCGCGGTCGATGCGTCCGCGCCGGACCAGCACGGCCGCCGCCGCGCAGGCGCCGCTGCCGCAAGCCAGCGTCTCGCCCACCCCGCGCTCGAACACGCGCAGGCGCACGCGGTCGCGCGACACGACCTCGGCGAAGCCGATATTGGCCGATTCCGGAAAGTGCGGCGACTGCTGCAACAAGGCCCCGTAGTGCGCGACCGGCACCCCGTCCACCGATGGCACTTCGATCACCGCATGCGGGTTGCCCATCGACACCGCGCCGAAGCGCAGGCGCAGGCCCTCGTCCACGTCGGCCTCGTACTCGTCCTGCGCGTGGTCGAAGCCGAGCAGCGGGATGCGCGCCGGCGCGAATTCGGGCACGCCCATGGCGATGGCGTAGCGGTCGTCGCCGATGCGTTCGACCGCGTGCGTGGCCAACGGACTGTCCACCTCGAACGCGCCGCCCTCCGCCACGCCGTCGCGCACCAGCCAGGCGGCCACGCAGCGTGCGCCGTTGCCGCACTGCTGCGACGGCGAGCCGTCGGAGTTCCAGATGCGGTAGGACGCCACCGCGCCTTCGCTGCGCGGCGCTTCGATGGTCAGGATCTGGTCGCAGCCCACGCCGAAATGGCGGTCGGCCAGCCGTGCCGCCAGCGCGGCGTCGGGCGGCCGCTGGCCGTCGCGCAGGTCCAGCACGACGAAGTCGTTGCCGGCGCCGTGCATCTTGGTGAAACGCATCGCCCTGGCCCGCGGGACGGGAGCGTCAGCCATTCCCGTCGGTGGCCGGCACGGTCGCCGGGTCGATCGGGGGCGTCGGCGGCAGGCCGTCGGTGGCGGGCGTTTCTTCGGTCGTCGCCGGTTCGGCGGGCGCGATGGGCGCTTCCTCGACCGGCTTCTCCGGCAGGAACAGCGGTCCCTTGGCACCGCAGGCGGACAGGACCGCCATCAGGGCGGCGGCGGTCAGGAGGCGTGTGTTTCGGCTCATGGCGCGAGTATAGCCAGAGCGCGATGAACGCGGCGCCGGTCAGCGCGGCTCGGGCCGCCGCCACAACCATGTCGCCACCGCCGCCATGCAGACGATGGGCAGCGCCGCCATCCACCAGCGGTGCGCGCCGGTCCACAGCATCACCGCCAGCAGGATCCCCGCACAGGCGAGCATCGCCCAGGTGGCCGCCCATTTGCCCCGCCGCGACACCGCGCCGCTGCGCTGCCAGTCGTGGATGGCCGGCCCGAAGCGCGGATGCGTCATCAGGTAGCGGTGCAGGCGCTCCGAGCCACGCGAGGCGGCGTAGGCCGCGATCAGGATGAAGACGGTGGTCGGCAGCCCCGGCACGAACACGCCCAGGATGCCCATCCCCAGGCTGGCATAGGCCAGCAGCCACCATGCCCAGCGGAAGCGGGTGCGTACCCTGTCAGCAGCAGGCGGTGGGGTGTCGGCGTCGTTCACCGCCCCCTTTTACCTCAACCGTGGGAGCGACGTAAGTCGCGACCGGTGGTTGGTTCTCCCGCAAGCCAAGGCCTTGTCCACGGATCAACGCGGATGGGCGCGGATGAAGCATCCTGTCTGTAACGGGTTCGATCCGCGTTCGTCCGTGGCTGCATTCCCCTTGCGGTCTTTGTCGCGACTCACGTCGCTCCCACAGGAAAGCGGGCCGGCTCCTTCCTTGAGCGGAAGGAGCCGTGGCACTCAATTCGCGGCGGGCGTGTCGGCCACGCCCAGCTGGTCGAGCATGAAGGCGAACATCTCGGCGCGCTCGCGGTACTGGCGGAAGCGGCCCGACTTGCCGCCGTGGCCGGCTTCCATGTTGGTGCGGAAGACGACCGGCCCGGTGCCGGTGTTCAGGTCGCGCAGGCGGGCGACGTACTTGGCCGGCTCCCAGTACTGCACCTGCGAATCCCACAGCCCGGTGCCGACGAACATCGCCGGGTAGGCCTTGGCTTCCAGATTGTCGTAGGGCGAGTACTTCAGGATGTAGTCGTAATAGCCCTTCTCTTCCGGGTTGCCCCACTCGTCGTATTCGTTGGTGGTCAGCGGGATGGTCGGGTCGAGCATCGTGGTCACCACGTCCACGAACGGCACCAGGGTCAGGATGACGCGGTACTTCTCCGGCGCCATGTTCGACACCGCGCCCATCAGCAGGCCGCCGGCGCTGCCGCCCATCGCTGCCACGCGGTCCTTGGCCGCATAGCCTTCCTTGACCAGGTAGTCGGTGACGTCGATGAAGTCGGTGAAGGTGTTGATCTTGTTGTAGAGCTTGCCGTCGTCGTACCACTTGCGGCCCATCTCCTGCCCGCCGCGGATGTGCGCCAGCGCGTAGACCACGCCGCGATCCAGCAGGCTGACGTTGGTGACGCTGAAATTGGGGTCCATCGACGCGCCGTAGCTGCCGTAGGCGTACTGCAGCATCGGCGCCGTGCCGTCGCGCTGGAAGCCCTTCCTGTAGACCAGCGTGACCGGAATCTTCGTCTTGCCGTCGCGGGCCGGCGCCCAGACGCGCTCGGTGACGTACTGCGAGCGATCGTAGCCGGGCACCGGCTGCTGCTTCAGCTGGCGGCGCTCGCCGGTCCTGGTGTTGATCTCGTAGGTCGTGGCCGGCGTGGTCTGCGACGTGTAGGTGTAGCGCAACCAGTCGGTGTCGGTTTCCGGGTTGGCGGACAGGCCCATCGAATACGCCGGCTCGTCGGCCTTCACGTACTCGCTGCCGCCGTCGGCCTTCAGCACGCGCAGGCTTTCCAGCGCGTTGGCGCGCTCGGCGACCACGCTGAAGCCGTCGAACAGCTCGAAGCCCTCGACGAACACGTCGTCGCGGTGCGCCACCCAGTCCTTCCAGTCCTGGCGCGAGGTGGTATCGCTCGGCGCGGTGACCAGCTTGAAGTTGGTGGCGCCGTCGGCGTTGGTGCGGATGACCCAGCGGTCGCCCAGGTGGTCGGCGTCGTATTCCACGTCGCGCTCGCGCGCCGCCAGCACCGCGAAAGACTGCGGGTCCGCGGCCGGCGCGTAGCGGTATTCGTTGGAGACCGTGCTGCTGAGGCCGATGACGATGTATTTGTCGTCGCGGCTGCGGCCGACGCCCATGTAGAAGCTGTCGTCCTCTTCCTCGTACACCAGGGCGTCGTCGCCGGCCGGCGTGCCGAGCACATGCTTCTTCACGCGCTTGCCGAGCAGGGTTTCCGGATCCTTCTCGACATAGAACAGCGTGCGGTTGTCGTCGGCCCAGATCAGGTTGGCCTCGACATTGGCGATCTGGTCGGGCAGCACCTCGCCCGTTTCCAGATTCTTGAAGCGCACGGTGTACTGGCGGCGGCCGTTGGTGTCGTCGGCATAGGCGAGCAGGCGGTTGTCCTGGCTGACATCGAAGTCGCCGACGCTGTAGTAGTCCTTGCCCTCGCCCAGTGCGTTGACGTCCAGCAGCACTTGCTCGCCAGCGAAATCGCCGGCCTCGTTGGCCTTCTGGATCGACAGCGCATCGACGCCCGGGCCGTCCTTGCGGCGCGCGTGCACCGGGTAGTCCTTGCCGGCCACGAAGCGCGAGTAGTACCACCAGCCGCGCTCGCGGTACGGCACGCTGCTGTCGTCCTGCTTGATGCGCGCGACGATCTCGTCGTAAAGCGTGTCCTCGACCGGCTTCAGCGGCGCCATCACCGTGTCGGTGTAGGCGTTCTCGGCCTTGAGGTAGGCCAGCATCTCCTCGTTTTCGCGCTTGTCGTCGCGCAGCCAGTAGTACTCGTCGTTGCGCTCGGCGCCGTGCGGTGCCCTGACGATATGCGGCTTCTTGGCGACGTCGGGCGGAGTGGCGGAAGCGGCAATGGCGGAGGTGATCGGGGTGCTCATCAGGACGGTCGCGGCAAGAAGAAGGGAGATCGGCTTCATGGATGGGGTCCGGGGTGGCGGGATGCAATGGTCGGAGATCGGCCCCCTCCCCCGCGCGCGGGGGAGGGTTGGGGTGGGGGCGAGCCCGGGAAACTACAGCCTGAGAGCGCCCCCATCCCAGCCTTCCCCCGCAAGCGGGGGAAGGGGCGGTTCACGATTACTTTGCCAACTGTTGCCACAGGAAGGTATAGGCCAGCGCATTCATGTGCGCCTGCTGCGCATTGTTGGCCGCACCGCCGTGGCCGCCCTCGATGTTTTCGTAATAACGCACGTCCTTGCCGGCCTCCAGCATCCTGGCCGCCATCTTGCGGGCATGGCCCGGATGCACGCGGTCGTCGCGGGTCGAGGTCATGAACAGCGTGGGCGGGTAGTCCTTCTTCGGGTCGAACAGGTGGTAGGGCGAGAAGGTCCGGATGAACTCCCAGTCCGCCGTGTCGGGGTTGCCGTACTCGGCCATCCACGAGGCGCCGGCCAGCAGGTGGCTGTAGCGTTTCATGTCCAGCAGCGGCACCTGCACCACGACCGCGCCGAACAGCTCCGGATACTGCGTCAGCATGTTGCCGGTCAGCAGGCCGCCGTTGCTGCCGCCCTGGATGCCCAGGTGCCGCGGCGAGGTGATCTTGCGGGCGATCAGGTCCTGCGCGACCGCGGCGAAGTCCTCGTAGGCCTTGTGGCGGTTGGCCTTCAACGCGGCCTGGTGCCAGCGCGGGCCGTATTCGCCGCCGCCGCGGATGTTGGCCACGGCGTACACGCCGCCCTTCTCCAGCCAGCCCTTGCCCACGCCGCCGGAATAGCCCGGGGTCAGCGAGATCTCGAAGCCGCCATAGCCGTACAGCAGCGTCGGCGTGCTGCCGTCGTACTTCAGGCCTTCCGGCCGGACCAGGAAGTACGGCACCCGGGTGCCGTCCTTGCTGGTGGCGAAGTGTTGTTCGATCACCTTGCCGGAGGCGTCGAAGAACGCCGGCATGGACTTCAACTGCTCGGGCTGCTGGCCGATCTCGGCCAGCGACAGCGTGGTCGGGGTCAGGTAGTCGGTGACGGTCAGCCACACCGCATCGCTTTCGTCTGCATCGACCGCGCCCACGCCGATGGTGCCGAAGGTCGGCGCGCCGGTGAAGGCACTGGTCTTCCAGCCACTGGCCGACGGCGTCAGCACGCTCAAACGGTTCTTCACGTCCTCCAGCACGTTCAGCACCAGATGGTTCCTGGTCCAGCTGAAGCCCGCCAGCGAAGTCTTGTCGGTCGGCGCGAACAGCACGTCGAAGTCGCGCTTGCCGGCCATGAAGTCGTCGAGCTTGGCCGCCAGCAGGCTGCCGGCCGCGTAGGTCTCGCCGCCCACGGTCCACGGCTCGCGCAGCTCCAGCGTCAGCCATTCGCGGTTGGCGCCCTTGTTGGCGGAGTTGGGCGCGTCGATCCTGGCCAGCGTGCCATCGGCGGCGCGCAGGTACAGTTCGTCGTTGTAGAAGGCCAGCGTGCGGCTGACGAAATCGCGCTGGAAACCCGGCGTGTCGTCGTGGAAGGCGGCGATGTACATGTCGTCCGGCTTGCCTTCGTACACCACCGTGGCGGCATCCAGCGGCGTGCCCCGCTTCCATTCCTTGACGATGCGCGGGTAGCCGGAACTGGTCAGGCTGCCGGCGCCGAAGTCGGTGTAGACGTAGACGGTGTCGGCGTCCTTCCAGCCCAGCGCGCCCTTGGCTTCGGGGCGGTAGAAACCGTCCTTCAGGAACACCTTGTTGACCAGATCGAACTCGCGGGTCTCGTCCGCGTCGGCGCCGCCGCGCGACAGCGCGATCAGGCAGCGGCTGTAGTCGGGCTTGCGGCAGTCGGCGCCGTGCCAGACCCAGTTCTTGCCTTCGGCCTGGTTCAGCGCGTCCAGGTCCAGCACGGTTTCCCACTGCGGCTGCGACTTGCGGTACTCGGCCAGCGTGGTGCGGCGCCAGATGCCGCGCTCGTGGTTCTTGTCCTTCCAGAAGTTGTAGTAGTAGTCGCCGATCTTCTGCACGCCGGGGATCTTGGCGTCGGAATCCAGGATGGCGCGGATGTCCGCCTCGAGCTGCTTGAACGCGGGGGTGGCGGCGATCTCGGCTTCGGATTTCGCATTCAGGGACTTCACCCAGTCCAGCGGCTTCTGGCCTTCCACCTCTTCCAGCCAGGCGTACGGGTCATGCGCCACGTCGGTCTCCTTGGCCTGGGCGGGGGCCGAAACGGCACCGGCAACGGCGAGGCCTGCCGCCAGGCAGGCATGGGCGAGTTTGGACATCGAATACGGCTCCGGGGGTGCGATTCATGAGCCTGCAAACCTAGCACAAGGCCCGGAGGGCACCCCCATGCCGAAGGTCAGGCCGCCCGGGCTCCCGCCCGCTGCGCCGGGCGGGAACGCCGGCGGGCCTGCGCCCGGCCCCGGCCCCGGCCCCGGCGACGGCGACCGGCAGGCGCCGCGCCAGCCCCCGGCCAGCGCGGCAGGCGGAAGCGGTGCAGCGCCCACCAGGCCGCGGCCGGCATGCCCACCAGCCACAGCGGCAGCCAGCCCAGCCAGGCGGTGTTGGCCCGGGCCAGCGGAACCAGCAGGACGACGACCAGCCCGGTCAGCACGGCGTTGCGCAGCGCGCGGTCGAGCCGGGGGTCGGGGGCCTGGTGGGGTGCGGCGGGAACATGAACGTGGAAGGTCGGCATGGCACTGGCTCCGTTGTGGCTCCATGTCACAGTGATGCATCGACATCTCACGGGTTGCGACGTCACCGGTTAACATCGCGCTCGCATCCTGGCAGCTAGCCTGTCGTCGACCTCACCGGGAGGAAGGAACCCCGCATGCCCACGCCACGCATCTCCCGCAGGTTGCACGCGCTCACCGGCCTGCTGCTGGCCTTCGCCCTCGCGGCGTGCGCCAGCCGTCCGCCCGCGGAGGGGCCGGCGGCGGTGGACCTGGCGCGCTTCATGGGCACGTGGCATGTGGTCGCGCACATTCCCTATTTCGCCGAACGCGGCCACGTCGCCGCGCGCTACGAATACGCCTTGCGCGAGGCCGACAAGATCGGCGTGGCCTATCTCTACCGCGAAGGCTTCGGCGAGCCGGAACAGACGCGCGAAGCGCGCGCCACGGTGAAGAGCGGCACCGGCAACCGCGAATGGACGCTGTGGTTCGTCGGCGTGGTGCCGGCCAAGCTGCGCATCCTGGAAGTGGCGCCGGACTATTCCTGGGCGCTGATCGACTACCCCGGCCGCGACATGGGCTGGATCTTCGGCCGCGAACCGGTCATGGACGATGCGCTGTACGACGGGCTGGTCAAGAAGATGCGCGACCACGGCGTCAACGCCCGCCAGCTGGTGCGCGTGCCGCAGGTGCCGGAGCAGGTGGGCAAGCCGGGCGTCGCGGGGCCGAAGGTGCCCTGACGGCACACTGTAGGAGCGGCTTCAGCCGCGACCGCGAGAACAGAACAAACGCAGGCCACGGATCACGCGGATGAACACGGATGAAGCTTGTTCGCATCCTATCTGTGTTAATCCGCGCGATCCGTGGTCAACAATGGCTTTTCTGTTTGGTAATTCCCAAGCAAACCGGACCAAATCTGAGAGGATTTGGTCATGAAGCAATGTCCTGCTTGCGGTGGTAGCCGACACTACGGCCTGTCGGATGGACGACTGAAATGTCGCGCCTGCGGCAAGCGGTTCACCTGGACATCGGTGTGGGACTCGGTGCGCTTACCAGGCACCAGCAAGCACCGCCTGCTGGAGTTGTTCGTGCTCGGTGTGCCGTCCTACCGGCAGCGTTTCCGGAGTGATACCACGGCCGCCACCCGTGAACGGTTCTACCGGCTGGTGCGTGCATGCTGCGCGATGGTGGAGCAACTGCGGGAGCCGTTCGAGGGCACGCTGGAACTGGACGAAACCACGTTTGGCGGCTCCAGGAAGGGCAAACGTGGTTGGGGTGCTGCCGGCAAGGTGATCGTCTTTGGACTGATCAAGCGCAACGGTCAGGTCAAGGCCATGCCGATCGCGGCGCATGACCGGGCCTCGGTCATGCAGCAGATCGATGCGCACAGCCGTGAAGGTTCGCTGTACTACACCGACGAGTGGCAGGCCTACGCCACCTTACGCTTGCGCGGCGAGCATGTGATGATCCGCAAGGAGAAGGGACGGCCTCTCGGACGTGACCACATCAATGGCATCGAGGGCTTCTGGAGCTATGCCAAGAACTGGCTGTATCCCTACCGGGGCGTGCCCTCCCAATACTTCCATCTGTACCTGGCCGAAGTTTGCTACCGCTTCAACCACCGCCAGCAGGATCTCAAACCCCTGCTTTTCAGGCTTTTGAAGGCCACTTCGATCCAGGAAATGCGGCCCATTCTGGTCCGGAAAGCTTAGGAATTACCTTTTTTCATGCTCCCCGTCGCGGCTGAAGCCGCTCCTACAAGGGCACGGCTACTTCTTCTCGTCGTTCGACAGCGACGTAGGGTGCGCCCTGGCGCACCGCTACGTGACACGTCATGAAAGCCTGCCTGTTCACCATTCGGGCGCGCTGCGGCGCGTTCATCATCAAGCGGACGGAATGGCCATCGGGGCGCGGTGCGCCAGGGCGCACCCCACGCGCTCCTACGGGGCTGCGGTCATTTCCCGGCGTAGTTGGACAACGCCAGTTCCAGCAGCGACTTGGCCTGTTCGCGCAGCACGGCGGGTTCGACGATCTCCGCGTCGGCGCCGTAGTGCAGGATGTCCATCAGCAACTCGCGCGAGACGCTGTAGGGAATCCTCAGTTCGTAGCGGCCGTCCGGCAGGTGACGCCCCTGCTGCTTGGAATGCCATTGCTCGTCGGCCACCCAGCGCGCGGCCTTGGCGCTGAACAGGATGGTGGCCCAGCCCTTGGGTTCGCCGGAGAAGATGCCGTAGCTGGAGGCCAGGTGCTGGTTCAGTTCGTCGTTGGGCAGGTCGCGTGCCGGCTCATCGCCCAGCCGCGCGTTGCCGATGCGGTCCACGGCGAAGCTGCGCAGCGCATTGCGCTCGTGGTCCCACGCGTCCAGGTACCAGTTGTCGCGGTAATGGGTGATGCGCTGCGGCGACACCGTGCGGCGCGTGCGTTCGTCGGTGGAGCGCGCGCGGTATTCGAACTGCAACTGCTTGCGCTCCAGCACGGCCGAAGCGACGCTGCGGAAACTGGCTTCGTCCAGCTTGCGGCCACGGTGCGGGATCACCCGCACGCGGTCCACCGGCCAGTGGTCGACGCCGGCATGGTCGGCCAGCAGGCCTTCGATGCGCTTCTGCAACGGCGCCAGCGCGCCGGACAGCACGCCGCCGCCGGTGCGCACCAGCAGCTGCTGCGCGGCCAGCAGGGCATAGAGTTCTTCCGAACTCAACCACAGGCCGGGCAGTTCGAAGCGCTCGCTCTCGGCGGCGTGGTAGCGGAAACCGGCTTCGCCGTCGCCCTCGATCGGCGCCATCAGCGCATCGCGCAGGTAGGCCAGGTCGCGGTAGACGGTGGCGCGCGAGCAGCCCAGTTCCTCCTGCAGGCGCTTCACCGTCACCGGGTAGCGCGCCGCCTTCAGGATGCGGTGCAGGGCAGTGATGCGTTCGATCTTGTCCATGGGGGGAGCGGCGGCAAGGCGGGCTTGGCCGGATTATCGCCGACCGATGGCCGTTTTCGTCGCCCGACTGCCGTTGTGGTGAAAGCAAGCCCGACGATTCCCGGCGGCTTGGGCCCGTGCGGTGCCAGGCGATGCGGCGTGTATCCCCGCTGCGGCGCCTCCAACGCACGGACCCAAGCCGCCGGCCCGCCGCGTTCCTTCCCGGGAACCCGCCATGAACCCAGCCCGCCGCACCCTGATGTTCGCCGCGCTGTGGACGCTCGCCGCCTGCCAGCCCGCGGCGGCGCCCGTCCAGCAGGTGCCGGCGACTTCGCCGACGCCCGCCACCACTCCCGCCGCGGTGGACGCGGTGCAGGAAGTGAAGGCGTCGATGAACCGCTTCCTGTCCGCCCGCAGTTTCCACGCCCGCATGGTGCTGGAAGGCGGCAGGCCGATGGCCAGCGACATGGACTACGTGGCGCCCGACCGCTACCGCATCACGCTGCCTACAGGCACGCAGACCGTCATCGGCGACACGCTGTACATGGAACTGCACGGCCGCGTGACTCAGGTGCCCTTGCCCAGGGAAACGCTGGCGCCGTGGCGCGATCCGCTGAAACTGCAGCAAGCGCAGGCCGGCCTGTCCGCCGAACGCGTCGGCAGCGATACCGTGGACGGAAAGGCCGCCACACGCTACCGCGTGCGCCATGCGCAACCGCAGGCGACGGAATTCGACTACTGGATCGGCCCCGATGGACTGCCGTTGCAACTGCGCCACGCCGGCACCGACAACGACGGCCGGCCGTACACGCTGCTGCAGACCTATTCGCGCTACAACGACCCGACCATCGCCATCGACCTGCCGCGCTGAACGGATAACCATCGATTCATTTCCAGGCCGACACACTCCGCGCACAGGGCATGGAGCGGATCGGCATGGCGCAGGGGAGGCAGGCGCAGGTCATTGCATCGGGCGTGGTGGTCGTGGTGCATCTGGCATTGCTGTGGACATTGTGGGAAAGCGGCAGGCGCACGGCATCGCATGCGGAAAGCGCGCCCTTGCGCGTGCGCTGGGTCGCGCGGCCGCGCGCGGTCGAAGCGCCCGGGCTCCCACCCGACCCGGCGCGCATCGATCCGGCCTCCGCGGGAACCGTCGCGCCAACGCACCCGCGGACGGCGGCCCCGTCCCCGGCCGCACCTTCCGCGCCCACTCCATCGCCGACGGCCGCCGATCTGCCGCCGCGACCCGACTATCTCGCCCAGGGGACGGAATGGGCACGACAGACCGCGCCGCCACCCGACTTCCAGCCGGACCTGCTGGCCAGCCGCGGACCCTCGCTGCCCGGCGGGAGCGGGCAGGAACGCATCCGGATGAAGGACCCCGTGACGCCCGCCAACGTGGTCGGCTTCATCGGCAGGCTGTTCGGCGATCCGGGCGATCCCTGCCCGCGCAAGCGCCGGAATGTCGATGACAGCCTGACCGACACCAGCCCGGAAGGGCGCCGCCGGCTGGAGTGGGAGCTGCGCGAATACCGGGAACACTGCCGACCGTGACGGCGATCGTGAATCCGTCGCCTTCGCATGGCACACTTCATGTCGCAATCCTGAATCGGAACAAGGACTTGGCTTGTGGCTGTTACCATGGATGCCTACCATGTAACCGTTTCCAAGCCGTTCCCTTCCCTGCCGCCCGCCCCACCGAGGCCGCCATGCCACGCCTGTTCGCCCCCGCCCTCCTTGCCATCGCCGTGTCCGCCGCCGCATCGCCCCAGGCCGATGCGATGAACGCGACGCCCCGCAACGACAAGGCGGACCTGGCCGACTCGGCCAAGACGCTGGGGAAGAATGCCTCGGTCGCACCGGTGGCCTCGGTGGCCGTCCGCCCTGCCGTCGAAGCCCCGCAGGCGGCGGCGCCGGCAGCCGCGCCCCCGCCTGCGCACCGGCTGACCGGCGGCGGCGAACTGGGCTTCGCCTCCTCGCACGGCAACAGCACCACCGAGAGCTTCAACGGCCGGCTGGACCTGACCTACACCGAGGGCAACTGGCGGCACAGCGGCAATCTGTTCGGCCTGCGCGCCAGTTCCGAATACAACAGGACGCTGGAGGACGGCAGCGTGCAGCGCGACCGCCGCACCACCGCCAACCGCTACACGGTCAACGCCAACAGCGCCTACCTGATGGACGAGCGCGGCACGATCAACACGGCGTTGCGCCACGAAGAAGACGATTTCGGCACCTACAACCGCCAACAGTCGATCAGCCTGAGCTACGGCAACCGCGTGATCGAGAACGAGCGCGCGCATCTGGACCTGCAGGTGGGGCCGGGTTACCGCCGCGCCCACGACGCGCTGGACGACCGCACCGAATCCAGCCTGATCGGCCGCGGCCTGGTCGACCTGCGCTACGCGCTGACCGACAACACCGAGATCGTCAACAAACTGCTGATCGAATCCGGCGAGTACAACACCTTCGCGCAGAACGACCTGGGCGTGTCGGTGACGATGAACTCGCACCTGGCCCTGAAGGCCGGCTGGCAGGCGCGCCACAACAGCGACGTGGCCCCGGACATCAAGAAGACCGACACGCTGACCACGATGAACGTGGTCTACCGCTTCAAGTGAAATGGCCACCGCGGGGAGTCGTGCACAACGAGCCGCGTGATCCGCGCCCCCGCACGCTGTAGGAGCGGGCCATGCCCGCGATGCTTTTTCCCGCGGCGGCCAGGAAAGCACGCGCCCATGGGGCGCTCCTACAATCGTGGCCGTGGCCGTTTGAGTGGCTTTGCGTAGCGGCGTGGACCGGGACAGCACCCCGGGCACTGCCGGGATTCAGGCGAGGAACTCGCCCGCGCCCAGGTCCAGCAACTGCTTCGCCAGCGCGCGGCCCAGCGACTCCGGATCGGACGCGCTGCCTTCGCCATCGGCGCGGATCGCCCGCCCTTCGGCCGCCGATCCCACCAGGCCCGACAGCGCCAACACTTCACGCTGCAAGCGCGCGAACGCCGCCACCGGCACGTGGCAGCTGCCATGCAGTGCGCGGTTCATCGCCCGCTCGGCTTCCACGCAGGTGCGGGTGGGCGCGTGCTCCAGCGGCGCGAAAAGCGCATGCGTCGCCGCGTCTTCCGCGCGGCATTCCACCGCGATGGCGCCCTGCGCCGGTGCCGGCAGCCAGTACGGCGCATCCAGGCGCGCACGGATGCGCGCCTCGAAACCCAGCCGCTGCAGGCCGGCGCAGGCCAGCACGATAGCGTCGTAGTCGCCGGCATCCAGCTTGGCCAGTCGCGTGTTGACGTTGCCGCGCAGGTCGAGCAGCCGCAGGTCCGGGCGCAATGCGCGCAACTGCGCCTGCCGGCGCAGCGACGACGTACCCACGCGCGCGCCCTGCGGCAACGCGGCGATGCCATCGTGATGATTGGAGACGAACGCATCGGCCGGATCGGCGCGGACCAGGATCGCCGGCAACGCGAACGGGCCTTCCAGTTCCATCGGCACGTCCTTCAGCGAATGCACGGCGCAGTCCGCCTCGCCGCGCAGCATGGCCAGCTCCAGTTCCTTCAGGAACAGGCCCTTGCCGCCGATCGCCGCCAGCGAGCGGTCCAGCACTTCGTCGCCGCGCGTGCTCATCGGCACCAGTTCGACGGACAGGCCCGGATGCGCGGCACGCAGCAGGTCGGCGACGTGTTCGCTCTGCCACAGGGCAAGCGGGCTTTTGCGGGTGGCGATGCGCAGCGGGGTCATCCGGGCATTATCCCGCATGGTGGCGCCGCTGTAGAGCGGAGCGTGCTCCGCCGCGCCATGCGATCCACCGTGGAGCCGGGCCTGTCGCGGCCCGGTCAGAGCATCTTCACCGTTTCGCGCAGGCCGGCCACGCAGCGGCGGCTGACTTCCAGCGGCGCCTTGCCGTGGCGCAGGATGGCCTGCACGTGGCCGTCGCCGACGCGCTTGATCTCGACCAGCTCGTGGCGGGCGACCAGGCAGTTGCGGTGGATGCGCACGAAGCGGCCGTTGAATTCCTCTTCCAGCGACTTCAGCGATTCCTCGATCAGGTCCTCGCCGCGCGCATGGTGGACCACCACGTATTTTTCCTCCGCCTGCAGGTAGTGCACTTCGTCCACCGGGATCAACCGCAGGCTGCCGCGCAGGCGGGCGCACAGGTGGGTGCGCGGTTGCGCGCTGGGCGACGCCGGCGCCTGGCTTTCGCGGCCGGCGATGAAGGTGCGCGCGCGCTCCAGCGCCGCCGCCAGGCGCTCGGCGCGGATCGGTTTCATCAGGTAGTCGATGGCCGCCGCCTCGAACGCCGACAGCGCATGCGCGTCGTAGGCGGTGCAGAACACCACCGCCGGGCGCGGATCGAAGGCGGCCAGGTGGCGCGCGGCTTCCAGCCCGTCCACGCCGGGCATGGCGATGTCCAGCAGCACCATGTCCGGGCGATGTTCGGCGCAGGCCTGCAACGCGTCCAGGCCATTCTCGGCCTCGGCCACGACGTCCACACCGGCGTGTTCGGCCAGCAGCGCGCGCAGGCGCTCGCGGGCCAGAGGTTCGTCGTCGGCGATGACCACTTTCACGGCAGTTCGTCCTCGTTGAACGTTGGCGTGATCCCCCGGCGCATGGTAACCACGGCCGTGGCCGCGCGTCACCCGCCGGGGAATCTGTGTGGATTACAACGCAAAACGCCGATCCATCCAGTCACCCAGGTCACGGATTTCCTCCGCGCAGACCTGGTGCGCCATCGGATAGCGCTGCCACTGCACGTCGAAACCCAGTCCCTTCAGCGCCTGTGCGCTCTGTTCGGCATATGCCAGCGGGATCACCGGATCGCCCGTGCCATGGGCCATGAAGACCGGCTGCCGGGTGGCATCCTGCGCCAGGTGCGCCGCGGCCTTGTCGGCGCCGGGCAGATAGGTGGACAGTGCGATCAGCCCCGCCAGCGGCACCTGCCGGCGCAGGCCGGCCGCCAGCGCGATCGCGCCGCCCTGCGAGAAACCGGCCAGCAACAGGCGCTCAGGGGCGATGCCTCGCGCCTGTTCGCGCGCGATCAAGGCTTCGACCTGGACGATGGATTCCCCGATGCCGGCGCTGTCGGCGCGGGTGGGGAAATCCATGCCCACGATGTCGTACCACGCGCGCATCCGCACGCCGTTGTTGATGGTGACCGCGCGCACCGGCGCGTGCGGGAACACGAAACGCAACGCCGGCCAGCCCGGGCGCACCAGTTCCGGCACCAGCGGGGCGAAGTCGTGGCCGTCCGCGCCCAGGCCATGCAGCCACAGCACCGCCCATTGCGGCGACGGGCCGGTTTCCTGTTCAACGGTGTCGAGTACGGAAGCAGTGGCAGGAATGTCGTTCATGCCGCCATTCTCGCCGCAGACGGCCGCCGACACCAATCATCCGCCGTCGGCGGGCCGCGCGGGCAATCGGTACAGCACCGTGCGGCGCAACGCGTGCGCCTGCCCGGTGGCCTCGAAACGCCAGCGCTGCGCCACCGCCACGGCCGAGGCGTCGAACACGCCCGACGGCGTGGACGAGACCACCTGCACGTTGCGCACGCTGCCATCGGGCTGGATGGTGAAGGCGACCTCGGCCTGCCCCTCCGTGCCGGCGCGCAGGGCCGGCAACGGATAGCGCGGCGCCGCGTCCTGCAGCAGGCGCGGCGGGCGCACGGCGGCGACGCGCGCGGCCGGCACGGAAGCGGCGGGCGTCGTCGTGCGGGGCGGCCCTTCGGTCTGTACCGCGGCATTCGCGACATCGTTCGCATCTTCCGCGACGGCATGCGGCGTAGGTACGACCGAAGGAGGATCGAAAGGAACATCGGATGCCGCCGGCGAAGGCGAAGCCGCAACGACGGAAGCCTGCGCATCGACCGGCGACGCGGGCAATGCCGGCGTCGCGGCGAGTGCCGGCGCCAGGGTTTCCTCGCGCCGCGCCCGCTCGGCCAGGTCGCGCCGCGATCCCGCCAGCGTCGTGCGAAGGCGCGGCAGCGCCGGCGCCTGCGGATCGGCACGCGACAACAGTCCCAGCAGGCGGTCGGCTTCCGGCACGTCCCCACGCGCCAGCGCCTGCTCCACCGCGATCAGCAGGTACGGCTGCAATTCCACCAGCGCCGCCTGCGCACGCCCGTCCTGCCCATCCTGCGCGCGCGCCGCCAGGTAGTACTCCACGGCATTGTCGCCGCGCGGCGACACCATGCGCTGCTCGGCCAGCGCCTGCGTGGCGCGCTGGTGCAACGCCGCGGTGCCGGCCGGCTGCGATGGGGCGGATGGCGCATCCGGCACCTCGACCGCCGCGCCATCGTGCTGCGCGGGCTCTCGCGCTCCATTCCCGCAAGCCGCCAGCATCGCGAGCGACGTCGCCGCGCCCGCCACATACGCCATCCACTTCATTCCAGCATCCCCTGAAAGCGGGCGGCAGGTTACGGAGCGATGATGACCGTGATGCGTCAAAGCGCGCTTGCCGCGGCCGCCGGCGATGCGCTTGCCCGCGCGTCGTCCGCGCCACGTCCGACAAGCGTGATCGTCATCACGCTTGTCGGACACCGCGGCGCTGTAACCGCTTGCGGCGCCGGTCGGGAAGCACTTCGGGTAAAGTGCGGCGGTCAGGGGCCGATACCGCAACGTATCGCCATTTTTCGGGGCGTTTCCGGCGGATGCCCATGCACCGCGCGGCCCCGGTCCATCCGGAAACCGATCCTGGGGAAGTCGTTGCCGTGAGGCCATCCGCCGCTGCCGCCGAGCCACTCGTTCCATCGTCCGCACAGGACGCGCTGCTGGTCGTGGACCATAGCGACAATGCCGTGGTGGTCTGCGACGGCGCCGCCCTGATCACCTACGTGAACCGGGGCTTCGTGCGGATGCTGGGCTATGCGCCCGAGGAAGTCATCGGCCGCCGGCCCAGTGATTTCCTGGCGGGCCCGCACACCGACCCGGAAACGCTGGAATGGGTACGCAGCCAACTGCATTCGCAACAGGGCTACCGTACCGAATTGCTGGTCTACGCCAAGAGTGGCGTGCCGCTGTGGATCTCGGCGGTGGTCAACCCGGTCTACGACGCCGAACGCAACGTGCGGCACATCCTGGGCATCTACACCGACATCACCCACAGCAAGCTGCACGAGGAACTGCACCGCAAGGTGCTGGGCGCCATCGTGCACGAGCAGCCCATCCACGACGTGTTGACGCAGGTCTGCCGCGAAGTGGAGAAGATCATGCCGGAGGCGGTCGCCACCGTCGTCGGCCTGGACGAATACGGGCGCCTGCATCCGCTGGCCGCGCCCAGCCTGCCCGACAGCATCGCGTCGGTGATCGAGGGCGAACTGGCCGGCCCGATGGTCGGCGCCTGCGGCAGCGCGGCGTGGAGCGGACAGGCCGTGTTGAGCACGGACATCGAGCGCGATCCGCGCTGGCAGGCGTACAAGGCGCCTTTCCTCAAGCTGGGCATCCGCGCCTGCTGGTCCAGCCCGATCAAGGCGAGCGACGGGCACGTGCTGGGCACCTTCGCGCTGTACTACTGGGAAAGCCGCGCGCCGGACGAATTCCACCAGCGCGTGGTGGACGTCTGCCTGCACCTGTGCGCGCTGGCGCTGGAGCGCGAACGCACGCGGGCGCACATGCACCAGCTGTCGTTCTACGACACCCTGACCGGCCTGCCCAACCGCCTGCTGTTCAACAGCAGGACCGAGCAGATGCTGCTGGCGGCCGCGCGCCGCGAAAGCACGGCGGCGGTGCTGTTCATCGACATCGACCGCTTCAAGATCGTCAACGACACCCAGGGCCATGCCGCCGGCGACGCGCTGCTGCGCGAACTGGCCAAGCGGCTGGGCGCCGAACTGAGCGAGGTGGACGTGGTGGCGCGGCTGGCCGGCGACGAGTTCGTCATCGCCGTGCCGGACTGCAGCGCCGAGGAAGCCGCCAACCTGGCGGAACGCCTGATGGCGCGCCTGGCGCAACCGGTCAACGCCGGCCGGATGATGCTGTCGCCGCAGGCCAGCGCGGGCGTGGCGATGTTCCCCAGCGACGGCTGGGACGTGGATTCGCTGGTGCGCCATGCCGACATCGCCATGTATCGCGCCAAGTCCGAGGGTGGCGCGCGCATCGTGTTCTACAGCCTGGAGATGAACCAGGCCATGCAGGAACGCCTGGCGCTGGAATCCGCCCTGCGCGAAGCCGTGCGCAGCGGCCAGTTGCGCCTGCACTACCAGCCGCAGGTGGAGATGGACCGCGACATGCGCCTGCACGGCGTGGAAGCCCTGCTGCGCTGGCGCCACCCGGAGATCGGCGAGATCTCGCCGTCCACCTTCATCCCGATGGCGGAGGAATGCGGGCTGATCGACGAACTCGGCCGCTGGACGCTGGAGGAAGCCTGCACGCAGATGGCCGACTGGCGCCGGCGCGGCATCCCGGTGCCGCGCGTCTCGGTCAACCTGTCGGCGATCAACTTCGAGCAGCAGGACCTGCCCGCCTTCATCGGCAACGTGCTGGGCAAGTGCGGCCTGGCGCCGGAAGAACTGATGGTGGAAGTGACCGAGAGCGTGATGCTGGCGCAGAAACCGGAAGTGCTGGCCAACATCGATGCGATCCACCGGATGGGCGTGCCGCTCTCGATCGACGATTTCGGCACCGGCTATTCCAGCCTGAGCCATCTGCACCGCCTGCCGATCAGCGAACTGAAGCTGGACATGAGCTTCGTGCGCGACCTGGAGCACAGCGCCTCCGCCCGCTCGCTGACCACGTCCATCCTGCGCATCGGCGAAAGCCTGTCGCTGAAGGTGGTGGCCGAAGGCGTGGAGAACGAAGCCCAGCGCGCCGTGCTGGCCGGGCTCAACTGCGCGGTGCTGCAGGGCTACTTCGTCTCGCGCCCGCTGTCGCCGCACTCGCTGGAGCGCTGGATCAGCCTGCAGGACACCGGCGACTGACCCGGCATGCGCCTCCGTCGCGGCCGCGGGTCCAGGCCCTGGCCGTACTATCCGCCTTGCCGCCCCACCGCTCGCGTGATGAAGTAATGGCATGGACGTCGTGATCTACCACAACCCGGCCTGCGGCACGTCGCGCAACGCACTGGCGCTGATCCGCCACGCCGGCGTCGAACCGAGGGTGATCGAATACCTGCACCAGCCGCCCTCGCGCGAGCGGCTGCGCGAATTGATCCGGCAGTCCGGCCTGGGCGTGCGCCAGGCGATCCGGCAGAAAGAGGCGTCCTACCTGTCGCTGGGCCTGGACGATCCCGGCCTGGACGATGAAGCGCTGCTGGACGCGATGCTGCGCGAGCCGATCCTGATCAACCGGCCGTTCGTGCAGACGCCGATGGGCACGCGGCTGTGCCGTCCCTCGGAAGTCGTGCTGGACATCCTGCCACCGGTGACGCGCCCGTTCGCCAAGGAAGACGGCGAAGTGGTCATCGACGCAACCGGCCGGCGCGTACGTTGAAAGCGCCTCTCAGGCCGGCGCGACGGCCGCCGGCGCATCCAGCAGGAAGGCCAGCGCCTGTCCGCACGGTTCCGCCACGCGGAACCGCAACAGGTCGTCGCCGCGCGTGCGGCCCAGGTTGACCGCCGCCACCGGCTTGCCTTCGCGCACGGCCGCCTGCACGAAGCGGAAACCGGAATAGACCATCAGCGAGGAGCCCACCACCAGCATCGCGTCGGCCCGCTGCAGGTGGTCCATCGCGGTGTCGACGCGCTCGCGCGGCACGCTTTCGCCGAAGAACACCACATCCGGCTTGAGCAGGCCGCCGCACGCAATGCAGTCGGGCACGTCGAACGCACTGAAGTCGCGGCCTTCCAGGTCGGCGTCGCCATCCGGTGCGGTGGCCGCCGCCAGCCCGGCCCAGTCGGGATTGCGCTGCGCCAGCCGCGCCTGCAGTTCGGCCCGCGGCGTGCGCGCTTCGCAGGCCATGCAGCGCACCACGTCCAGCCGACCGTGCAGGTCGATCACCGCGCCGCTGCCGGCCGCCTGGTGCAGGCGGTCCACGTTCTGCGTCAGCAGCAGCTCGCATCGTCCGCTCGCCTCCAACCGCGCCAGCGCGTGGTGCGCGCCATTGGGCCGCGCCTGCCCGATGCGCGGCCAGCCGACCAGGCTGCGCGCCCAGTAACGCTGGCGGGTGGCGGGCTCGCCCATGAAGGCCTGGAAGGTCACCGGTTGCGCCCGCTTCCAGCCGCCGTCCTCGTCGCGGTAGTCCGGTATGCCGGAATCGGTGCTGCACCCCGCCCCGGTCAGCACGAACAGGCGACGGTGCGTCGCGATGAATTCCACCAGTCGTTCGTCGGTCATGGACAGAGCATAGTCCAGTGCGCCGCGGCCCACGATGCGACCACGGCGTACCCGGAAGCCGCCGAGGTCATCCGTATCCTGCGGTCACATCAGGGCTTGGGGCCGGGACAATAGCCTCTCAGGTAATCCATGTGCGCGGGCAATTGCCTGACGGTGTTGTCCACATTCGCACGGATGTCATCGAGGAAGCGCGCCAGGTCGGGCTCGCTCATCACGTCGGCGGTGGGATGGTACTGCTTCGGCACCACGCCCTGGCCCATCATCACCTGGATCCACGAATTCTCGGCGAACAGTTCGTCGGGCACGCGGAAGACGTGGCCGGTCTCGCGGAACAGTTCTATCCGGTGCTTCAGCGTCGGCGGGATGTCCATGTTGGCGATCGCGCGCCAATAGGGCGTGTCGCGGCGGTTGGTGAGGTGGTAGTGGAGGACGACGAAATCCCGCACGTGCTGGAGTTCGGAATCGAGCTGGGCGTTGTACTGGTCGATGTCGGGCTGCGCGATGACCTGCGGGAACATCCGCAGCAGGTGGACGATGCCGCGCTGGATCAGGTGGATCGTGGTCGATTCCAGCGGCTCGATGAAGCTGCCGGCAAGGCCCAGCGCCACGCAGTTCTTGTGCCAGCATTTCAGGCGCTGGCCGGGGCGGAACCGGATCGGCCATGGATCCTTGATCACCTCGCCTTCCAGGCTGGACAGGAATTCCTGCTTGGCCTCGTCGTCGCCGATGTAGCGGCTGGAATAGACGATGCCGTTGCCGACGCGGTGCTGCAGCGGGATGCGCCACTGCCAGCCGGCCGTGCCCGCGATCGCGCGCGTGTAGGGCACCGCGTCGCGCACGGCCGTGGTCTGGGTGGCCAGCGCGCTGTCGTTGAACAGCCAGTGCGACCAGTCCTCGAAGCCGATGTTGAGCGTCTTGCCGATCAGCAGCGCGCGGAAGCCGGTGCAGTCGATGAACAGGTCGCCTTCTATCGTCGAGCCGTCCGCCAGCTTCAGCGCCGTGATGTAGCCCGATTCCAGGTCGGTCGCCACTTCGACGATCTTGCCTTCGACGCGCCGCACGCCATGGCCCGCGCTGAGGGTACGCAGGAACCTGGCGTACAGGCTCGCGTCCATGTGGTACGCATAGTTGATGCCGCCGCGCGGCAGGTGCGCGAAACGGTCCTGGAGCGAAGCCTTCAGTTCCACGCAGTAGTCTTCATAGCCGCTGGCGATCCCCAGCTCGCGGCCGCGCAACCAGAAGTGCTGGAATCCGGCCGACCAGTGGTCCTTGCCGGACGTGCCGAACGAGTGGATGTAGCGGTGGCCGACGTCGAGCCAGTTCTCGAACGAGATGCCGAGCTTGATCGTGCCCTGCACGGCGGCCATGAACTCCTGCTCCTTGATCTCGAGCAGGCGGTGGAAGGTCACCAGGGTGGGAATGGTCGCCTCGCCGACGCCGACCGTGCCGATCTCCTCCGATTCGACCAGGGTGATGTCCAGCACCTTGCCGAGTATCCGCGACAGGGCCGCCGCGGCCATCCAGCCCGCGGTGCCGCCGCCGGCGATGACCACGCGCTTGATCGGTTTCTGTCGGATGTCGCTGGCGTCATTCGTCACGTCGGGTTTCCTCAGCGGTTCAGTCGTTGCAGCAGGCGCGCGCGCAGGCTGCGCGCCTTGGTTTCGTCGAGCGGCGACAGCACGCGGCGCGCGTCCTCGGGAATGTGGCCGGCGGTGGCCTCGCCCGGCTGGAAGACATAGTGGCGGAACACGTCCTCCCAGACCGCGCGCTGTTCCGGCGGCAGGTCGCGCACGGTCATGATGGCCAGCATCAGCGCGTTCATCGGCGTGTCCATCCACGCCGGGGTCCGCCGCCACCAATAGTTGACCAGCACGTTGAAGGTCTCCAGCGCCTCCATGTGGTGCCACCACATGCTGGGGATGAACACCGCGTCGCCAGGTTCCAGTTCCGCCGTCTGTGCGTGTTCCAGCGCCTGCGCGAAATTCGGGAAGCGCTGGTAGTCGGGCGCGGAGAAATCCACCAGGCTGATCGGCTGTCCCGCCGGCGTGTAGTCGAGCGGCCCGATGTACAGGTTGGACAATTGCTGCGGCGGGAACAGCGTGACCCGGCGGCGGCCCGCCACCACGCAGGCGAGGTTGTCCGGCACGTCCTGGTGCGCGGCGATGCGCGTGCGATTGCCGATCCAGATGCTGGCCAGCGGTTCCCTGCCGCCCCAGGCGAGATGGTTCTCGGCCTGAAAACCAGGCAGCCAGGTGTCGATGGTGGTGGAGCCGATATAGATCGTGGGCGGGTTACCGTCCTGCGCGTACTTGAGCAGCGTGTTCAGCGCCACGCCCAGCGGTACTTTCTCCTGGCGGAAATTGAAACCGCTCAGGTCCGCGTTGTAGAAGAACCGCCCTCCGATCTCCGGCGGGCCGACCATGGCCGCCACCGGCGGCGCCCCTTGGCGCTCGAAGCGGCGCAGATAGGCGACGGCGGCCTGCGCCGATGCGCGGCCCGCCTGCGCCATCGGCCATCGGGCGACCACGCCCCGCAGCACCACCGGCTCGGTGGACAGCAGCACATCCTCCGGCAGCGCCCGCGGATCGACGTCCGCCCGTTCCCCGATCTGCCTAATGGCCGGCGACACGGCGGCGGTTCATCCGTTCGATCAGGTCGCGGAAACGCGACACCGAAGCGACCGCCATGTACACCGGTTCCAGGTGCCCGTCGCGGTGCAGTTGTTCCAGCGCGGCGCCGTCCAGCGCGCGCAGGCGATCCTCGTTGATGGTGTAGAAGCCGACGAGCCGGTTCAACGAGCCGTCGTCCAGTTCCACGTCGAGCGCGAACGACTCCAGCAGCTCGTGCCGCAGCAGCGCGTCGACGAAGGCGGGAACGCGCTCCAGTCCGTTGTGCAGGCTCAGCAGGACCGAGGTGATGCGATCCATGAACTCCGTGGTGCCGCCCTGCTCGCGGAACAGCGGCTCGCCGCTGTCGGTACCGACGCGCGGATTGTCGAGGTCGATGTGGACCATCAGTTCCTCGCCGTCCCGGCCGATCAGGAACGGCTGGCGCTCGATCGCCAATGGCAGGTAGGTCGCATCCCATCGCCCGTCGTCCAGGAACAGGTTGCTCCCTTCCTGGAAGCCGAACAGCGCGACCGGCTGGAAGGCGCCTTCGGCGGTCTTGCGGAAGACGATCGGGTACTGCGCCTGCACGTTGCGGAACTCGGCCGGGAAGGTCAACGCGAACATCACGTCGTCGCCCAGCGCGGCGGTGCGGCCGGTGTCGATGCGCAGGTCCTTGTGGTCGATGTTGTTGAGCAAAGCGTGGTTGGCCATGGAATTCCCGGGTTCAGGGGAGGTGCCGAGAGACACCGTCCTCTACGTTATCTCAAGTCGCCGGTCCGCACATGCCCGGACCGGCTGCCGCTAGATGCGCGGCATGCCGCGCGTCCTGACGTGATCGAGCATCTCGCGATGCCCCGGCAACGCCGCCAGCATCTTGCGCGTCAGTTCGGCGGCCTCGCGGAAGTAGTCTTCGGCGCGCCGGGCATCGTCCATGCGCCGCGTCGCGGGCCGCTCGTCCGGGCGGAACCCCATGCCGTACAGGATGTACTGGTAGCTGGCCGACGGGAACACTTCCTCCACGCGGTACAGGTCGTAGCGCGACGGCGGCTGGTGGCGCCAGAGTTCCATCAGCTCGCGCAGCCGGTCCGGGATCGTCTCCGGGCGGCAGTTGTCCCGCCAGTAGTCGGTGTCCGTGCGCCGGGTCAGCACGTAATGCAGCTTGAGGAAATCGACCACCCGTTCCCAGCGGTACTCGAACGCATCGTTGAAGCGGCCGGCGACGATGTCCATGGCCGCGCGCGTGGCCGGCATCTGGTCGCTCAGCATGCCGGCCGCCAGTTCGACCAGCACCAGCGACGAGGCCTCCAGCGGCTCCATGAAGCCGCTCGCCAGGCCGATGGCCACGCAGTTGCGATGCCACGACCTGCGCCGGAAGCCGGGGCGGATGGTGATCTTCGGCAGCGTGTAGACGTCCTGCTCGCGTCCGCCGGTGGCCACCACGTAGCGACGCAGTTCCTCGGCCGCGGCCTCGTCGGTGGTGTGCGTGCTCGAGTAGACGTGCCCGACCCCGCGCCGGGTCTGCAGGCCGATGTCCCAGATCCAACCGCTGCTCTGCGCGGTGGAGATCGTCTGGCAGGCGATCTCCACGGTGGGATCGGCATAGGGCACCTGCAGCGCGATGGCGCGGTCGTTGAACAGCACGTGCTTCTGCGAGTCGATCTCGATCCCGTAGTGTTGGCCGATCAGCAGCGCGCGCATGCCGGTGCAGTCGACGAACAGGTCGCCGGCGATGGCACCGTGTTCGCGGGTCTGCAGCGAGGCGATGTCGCCGTTGTCGTGCGTGTTGACCCCGGTCATGTGGTCGGACACGTGGCGCACGCCCAGCCGCTCGACGCAATGCTTGCGCATGAAGGTGCCGAGCTTGCCGGCATCGAGGTGGTAGGCGTAGTTGGCCACGGCGGCCCATTCGGGCGTGGAGAACTGCTTGGGCGCCTTGCCGGCCTCGCACAGGTGCGGCTGGAAGCTCACCAGCTTGCCGAACGGCACCTCGCTGCGCTCCATCCAGCCGGCGACCACGTTCGTCTCCAGGTAGCCCTGCGGCAGCACGAACGGGTGGTAGTAATAGTCGTCGTCGCGGTCCTCGGTCCAGCGCGCGAACTTCGAGCCCTGCTTGAAGGCGCCGTCGCATTCGCGGAGGAAGTCGGTCTCGGCGACCCCGGTCCTGCGCAGCGTATCGCGCATGGTGGGCCATGTCCCCTCGCCCACGCCGACGGTGGCCACGTCCGGCGATTCGATCAGCGTCACCTTGAGGCCGGACCCGCCGGCGGCGTCATGATCGGCCGCCAGCACCGCCGCGGTCAGCCAGCCGGCCGAACCGCCCCCCAGGATCACGACATGCTTTATGGCTTCACTCAATCGACCATCCCTCCGGACATGCTGCATGCGATCGTCGGCCAGGGGATTGCAGGACGAAGCCGCCGTTGCCGGCGGCTTCGCGACTGCCTGCGGAGTTGCCCGCTACGCAGCTCCCCTGACGCTTCCGATCACTTGAAGTTATACCGGAACCCGAGCATGTAGCGTGGCCCGTTCTGGGTCGCGTACAGCAATTGGTTGACGTGGCGGCCATGGATGCGCTGCGTCTCGTCGGTGAGGTTGATGCCCTCGAACTGGATCGAGAACTGGTCGCTCACCTGGTAGCCGATGCTCAGGTCGAACTGGCCGTATGCCTCGGTGTAGTTGGGGTTCGGGATGCCCGAGCCATCGAATGCGCCGGACAGGAACTTGTCGCGCCAATTGTAGGCCGCGCGTATCTGCCAGGGCCCCTTGTCGTAGAACGCCACCAGGTTGGCCGAATCGCTCAGGCCCAGCAATGCGAACTGCCCGCCCAGCGCGTAGTTGTCGTAGTTCAGGTTCGGACTGTCGACGATGGTGTAGTTGGCGGCCAGGCCGAAGCCGCTTTCGCCGAACACATGCTGGATGTTGATTTCCCAGCCGTCCAGGGTGGAGGATCCGGTATTGGCCGGCGTGGTGATGCGGAACTCGGCGAGCGGGTCGTCCGGCTGGCCGACAATGGTGCCGTCGGCGGCGTTCACGCCCGGCTGGCCGTCGAAATTGGCGAAGATGTAGTCGCGTATGCAGACCACGTCCACCGCCGTACAGCCGCTGGACAGCGCCGCGTTCCAGTAGGCGCCGCCTACCGGCGTGCGCAAGTTGAACGGCGTGGTGCCATCGCTGCCGCCCACGTCGATGATCTGCGTGGTGCCGATGTAGTTGTCGATGTTCTTGCGGAAGTAGCCGACCGAGAAATAGCTCGACTCGCCGTAGTACCACTCGAACGAAAGGTCGAAGTTGTCAGACACCAACGGTTCGAGCTGCGGGTTGCCCAGCGAGCCGGTACCGCCATCCACGCGCACGATGCGGTCCAGGGTCTGGCCGCCCTGCGTGTCCGCCCAGCCGGGCCGACCGATGGTGCGGCCGTAGCTGCCCCTCAAGAGCATGCCGTCGGTGAGCTCGACGCTGACGTCCAGGTTCGGCAGCCAGTAATCGTACTTGCCCCGCAAGGTGCCGAATGCCGAGCCGTCGAAGACGAGATTGAGCTCGTTCGCGGCGCCCCAGGAAATGGCGGACGCGACGGGCACAAGCGCCGAGGAAGTGATCTCCGTGTCCTCGTAGCGCACGCCCACGGCCAGGTTCACCGGCATCGACCAGTTCCAGCTCGTACTCCATTGCAGGTAGGCGCCCTTCGATTTCTCGGTCGTGCGGATGTCCCGCTCGAACACGTCCGGCGCGCGGTACCAGTCGTCGCGACCCGTCAACTCCGCCGCACGGTTGCGCAGCCGGTCGAAATCGAACAGCAGGAAGCGGTCGGTGAACTGCGAACTGTTATGGCCGGAGAAGGCGTCGAAATAGCGCCCCATGTTGTCGGCGAACCAGATGTCGTCGGCATAGTCGTCCGGCGTGCCGACGCCGCCCCAGGTGTCGCGCTGCATGAATCCGTAGGCGGTCCGGTTCTGCACTTCCGTCGAGGACACACCGAAGTCCAACCCGGAATAGTCGCCGAACTCGAATCGTCCGCTGATCTGGGCCTGTTCGATCTCCGATCTCGTGTAGGCATTCTGGAATACCGAGCCGGTGACCAGCGCCTGCGAAGGCGCTACTTGCGACACGCCAGGCGGCAGCGCCACGGTCAGCACGGGGAAGTCACGACTGAAATCCGCCGTGGTGTCGCCGCGGACGAATGCCGATGCGCCCAGTACACCCGCCGAGCCCCACGGGCTGTCGGGACGGGTTTCCGCCGAGGAATCGTGGTAGTCGAATGTCAGGCTGAGCGAATCGTTGACTTCCCATTCCACGTTGAAGCCCAGCGACTTGTTCTCGTTCTTGTTGGCCAGGCGCATGCCGCCCATCGAGAGGTCGCTGTCCGCCGAGGGAATCGTTTCGGAGTAGATGATCGGCGCGGCCACCGGGCCATCGGTCCACGAACTGACCGAAGGACCGTAGTTGAACCACACCGACAATTCGTTGCGCTGCTGCTGGATCTTGTTTTCCGAATAGGTGTAGTCCAGCGTCGCCTTGACCCGGTCCGTCGGCGCGTACTGCAGCGTTATCTGCCCGTTGGTACGCTGGCGCTGCACGCCGTTGACGCTGTAGTTCAGGTTTTGCGGCACCGAATAGATGTCGTTGGGACCGGGCCGGTTGATGATGTCCTCCGAACCCGGATCCCCCGGCTGCGGGATCGTGCCCCAGTCGTTCTCATCGCCGCGGAACGGACGCCAGCCGCCGGGAACCGAGACTTGGCTGTATCCGAAATCGCGCTCCTGGTAGCTGCCGCTCAGCGCGATGCCTAACTTGCCGTCGGCGTAGGTCTGGCTGAAGATGCCCGACAACTCGCCGGTGAAATCCTTGCCCTGCAGCGAATCGGGGAGATTGCCGTTCGAAGTGTCGTGGACCGTCTTCAAGCCGACATTGGCCACCGGGCCGGAATCCAGCGGGCGCGCCGTCTTGATGTTGATCGTCGCGCCGATGCCGCCCGGGGGCGTACTGGCACGGCTGGTCTTGTAGACATCCACGCCGGAGATCGATTCCGAAGCCAGGTTGGCGAAATCGAAGGCCCTTGAGTTGGAAACCCCCGCACCGCTCGAGTTGCTCGACGCCGGCATCTGCCGGCCGTTCAACAGCACCAGGTTGAAGTCGGGGCCGACGCCGCGCACGGTGACGCGCGAACCTTCGCCCAGCGAGCGGTCGATCGACACGCCGCTGATGCGTTGCAGCGATTCGGCCAGGTTGGTGTCGGGGAACTTGCCGATGTCCTCGGCCACGATGCCGTCCACGATGCCCTGCGCATCGCGCTTGATGTTCATCGACGACTGCAGGCTCGCCCGGATGCCTGTCACCACGATCGTGTCCAGTTCGGTGGGATCGGCCTCGGTCGCACTCGCGGGCGCGGTTTCGGCCTGCTGGGCATCCTGCGCCCACGCCGGTCCCGCCAGGGCCAGCAGCAGCGCAGACGTCAGGACTCGCTTCTTCGGAATGGACTGCACTTGCTTCATGGATATTCCCTCCCCGGAATTTCACTGGATGACGTGATGCATTTCAGACGCGACGTCACGTGCCGCCTCTCACATTGGGCCGCATTGGACGCCCGATTGACAGCGTTGTCAACTTTTCCGGCCTGGGCGATCAATATTGAAAAAACGGCTTGTTTTCAGCGCTTTTATCGATGCTGCGGCGCAACTGAAATCGTTTTCTCGACTTCGCCCCGGGAAATTTTTTTGGAAGGAAAGCGGCGACCGGCGACGTCGTCGACGGCTTGTCGATGAACTGCCGGATCATCGAGTCGACGATGTTAGCGCTACCTATCGACGGACGAAGGCGCGTGCGCGATGACCGCGTCGCCTGCGCGACACAATGCATCGTCTCGGCAGGAAGGAAATGCCGCGCGCGTGGCGCGTCAGCGACGCGTCGGCGGCTGCGTGGATTCGCGGAACAGCACTTCGTGCTCGACGCGCACCATGTCGCCAGCGCCCTGCGAGCGGATGCGCGCAAGCAGTTCGACGGTGGCGAGCCGGCCCATCTCCGATGTCGGCTGGCGCACCGTGGTGAGCGCGGGATAGATGTGGCGCGCGATCGGCGTATCGTCGAAACCGCAGACGGACACGTCGTGCGGCACGGCCAGTCCGCGCTGGCAGGCGGCGCGGATGACGCCCGCGGCCATGTCGTCGTTGGCCGCGAAGATCGCGGTGGGCGGCCGCGGCAGGTCCAGCAACTGGTTGCCGGCCTCTATCCCGGACTCGAACGAGAACGCGCCCTGCGCGACCAGCCCGGGATCGTAGTCGATGCCCGCCTGGCGCAAGGCGTCCTTGTAGCCCTTGAACCGCCACTGGCAGGCGCCGTGGGCCGGCGGGCCCTTGATGTGGCCGATGCGGCGATGGCCCCGCGCGACCAGGCCCTGCATCAGTTCGAGCACGGCGGCCGTCTCGTCCATCATCACGCCGATGCGGCCCTGCGGGTGCTTGGGCGCGATGCAGGCGAAAGGCACCTCGTGCTCGTCCAGGAAGTCCAGCACGCTGGCGTCGTCGGTCAGCGGGGGAATCAGGACGACGCCGTCCGGCGCGAAGTGTTCGAAGACCACCTTCAGGTCGTCGGTCTTGCGCTGCCTGGGACTGCCCACCGGCGCCAGCACCAGGTTGTAATGGCTGTCGCGGCAGGCGTCGAGCATGCCGCTCTGGATCTCCATCAGGTAATTGCGCGACGGATTGTTGTAGACCAGCGCGACGACGTACGAGCGCTGGCCGGCCAGGCTCCGCGCCGACAGGTTGGGTCGGTATTTCAGCTTCTCCACCGCGCGCATGACGCGCTGGCGCATCTCGTCCCGCACGTTGGGCTCGTTGTTAAGCACGCGCGAGACCGTCTTCATCGACACACCCGCCGCGGCAGCCACATCCTCGATACGACTACGCATAGTGCACTTCCTGCTCCAGACCCGATCCACCCGGCGGGATGACGCGACAGATTCTGACAGCGCCGCGCGTGGTTTTGTAGCGACGACCCTGCCCCGCCGCGGACGACGAGGCAACGATGCCGGGCCGATGGACCGGACCGAAGGGCGACCGGCCGCCCTTCGGTTGCGCAACGCGCATGCTGCAAGGCAGCACATCATCGCACGCGGATCGCTCATCATCGGAAGCGACGTCGAATCCGCCTTGCTGTCCACGGCAAGTTTGACATCACTGCCGGGCGATTGTATGACAGCGCTGTCAAGCAATCCTTCCCGCATGTGGGCACGACGTCGCCGGCTTCCGCGACGCTTGCCCGATCAGAACGAGGTTCGCCGATGAAGCACCGCTCTCTCTTCGCCACCGCCACCCTGGGTGCGTTGCTGGCCGGCATCGCGCCGGCCCACGGCCAGCAAGGCACCCGGGAGGCATCCACGGATCCCGGTCGATCGGTGAGCATCTTCACCACCGCGCAAGGCACGAACCAGCGACTGAGCGACAGCGGCCAGGTGCTGCTGCAGCCAGGCCATCCATTGACCGAAGCGGAGAACTCGATCTTCGTGAACCCCGGCAAGCGTTTCCAGCCGCTGCTGGGCATCGGCGGTTCCATCACCGATGCCAGCGCGGAGGTGTTCGCCAAGCTTGCGCCGGCCGAGCAGGAAGAACTGCTGAAGGCCTACTACGACCCGCGCGACGGCATCGGCTACACGTTGCTCCGCACCACCATCCACAGTTCCGACTTCAGCTCCGCCAGCTATACCTACATCGAGGAAGGCGACAAGGCGCTGTCCACCTTCTCCATCGACCACGACCGCAAGCTGCGCATTCCGCTGATCAAGCGCGCCATCGAGGCGGCCGGCGGCTCGTTGACGACGTACGCCAGCCCGTGGAGCGCGCCCGCCTTCATGAAGACCAACCGGCACATGCTGCGCGGCGGCTCGCTGCTGCCCGAGTACGCCGATGCCTGGGCGCGCTACTACGCCAAGTTCATCCAGGACTATGAGGCCGAAGGCATCCCGATCTGGGGCATCACCGTGCAGAACGAACCGATGGCCACGCAGACCTGGGAGTCGATGCTGTACACGGCCGAGGAAGAGCGCGACTTCCTGAAGAACCATCTCGGCCCCACCATGCACCGCGCCGGCTACGCCGACAGGAAGATCATCGTGTGGGACCACAATCGCGACATGATGGTGCACCGCGCGCGGGTGATCTTCGACGATCCCGAAGCCTCGCGGTACGCCTGGGGCATGGGCTTCCACTGGTACGAGACCTGGGCCGGCGGCGAGCCGATGTTCGGCAACGTCGCCGCGGTGGCGCAGGCCTACCCGGACAAGCACCTGCTGCTGACGGAAGCCACGGTGGAGAAGTTCGACCCCGCCCGCTACCAGCACTGGCCGAACGCCGAGCGCTACGGCACCGCCATCATCAACGACCTCAACAATGGCGCGGAGGGCTGGACCGACTGGAACATCCTGCTCGACCAGCAGGGCGGCCCGAACCACGTGGGCAACTTCTGCTTCTCGCCCATCCACGGCGACACCACGACGGGCGAACTGATCTATACGCCCAGCTACTATTACATCGGCCATTTCTCCAAGTTCATCCGTCCCGACGCCCGCCGCGTCAGCGCGGTCAGCAGCCGCAGCAACCTGCTGACCACCGCGTTCGTCAACCCGGACAACCGGCTAGCCACGGTCGTGATGAACCCCACCGACCAGGACATCACCTACAACTTCTACGTCGGCGACCAGTCCGCCAGGGTCACCATTCCCGCGCGCGCCATCCAGACCCTGCTGCACTGAGCGCCGGAGCGGACCGTGAAAGGATCCCTTGCGGTAACCGCGGTCCTCTTCGCCGGCATGTGGCTGGCATGCTCTCCCGCGCTGGCGCAACAGGCGCCGTTCGCGTGGCCGGACGGCAGGAAGGCCGCCGTCAGCCTGGCCTACGACGACGCGCTGGACTCGCAACTGGACAATGCGATCCCGGCCCTGGACCGGCACGGATTGAAGGGCAGCTTCTACCTGCAACTGTCGCGCGACCCGGTCCGCCTGCGGCTGGAAGAATGGCGCGGCGCGGCCCGCAACGGCCACGAACTCGGCAACCATACGCTGTTCCACCAGTGTGCCGGCTCGCTGCCGGATCGCGACTGGGTGGAGCCGCAACGCGATCTCGATACCACGTCCGCCGCGCAGATGAAGGACCAGGTATTGCTGGCGAACGTCATGCTGACCGCGATCGACGGCCAACGCGAACGCACCATGACCGTGCCGTGCGGCGACGCGGTGGCGCGGGACGGGAACTACATCGGCCTGGTGGCGCCCGAGTTCGTCGCGATCAAGCTGGGCAATGCCACGGTCGTGGAGGACATGCGCACGCTCGACCTGCACGCGGTGCCGGTGGAAGTGCCGGTCGACGCCACCGGCCGGCAGCTCATCGCCCAGGTCGAAGCGGCGGCCAGGCAGGGCACGATGGTCAACTTCACCTTCCATGGCATCGGCGGCGACTACCTGGCCGTTTCCGACGAAGCCCACGAGGAACTGCTGCAATACCTCGCCGCCCACCAGGACACCTACTGGGTGGATACCTTCCTCAACCTCATGCGCTACGTGCGCGACCGGCGGACGGACGAGGGCGCTCGGCCCTGATCCGTGCGCCGGCGCCCGCCATCAGGGCGAGTCGATCGCCCGGACGGCCGGCAAGCTGTCCGGCCGACGCATCCAGCCGCCTGTCATTCGCCGGGCGGGAAGTCGGCGCCGAGCGAGACGTCCGCCCAGCGCGCCAGCTCCGACTGGCGCGCGCCCAGGTTTTCGCCGACCTGCTTGAAGCCGCTCGTGCCCAGCACCAGCCGGCGCGGCGGCGCGTCCGAGGCGACCACGCGCATGATGGCGGCGGCGGCCCGGGCCGGATCTCCCGCCTGCCTGCCGTTGCGCTGCGCCAACGCTTCGCGCATCGCGCCCGCGCTCGCCTGGTAATCGTCGATGCGCGTCTCCGCGCGCACCATCGAGCTGCCGGCCCAGTTGGTGCGGAACGGTCCGGGCTCGATGGCGATGACGCGGATGCCCAGGTGCGCGACTTCCTGCGCCAGCGAATCGGTCAGGCCTTCCAACGCATGCTTGCTGGCGTTGTAGAGGCCGATGCCGGGATAGGCCAGCAATCCGCCCACCGACGTGATGTTGACGATGTGCCCGGACCGTCGCGCGCGCATGCCGGGCAGCACGGCCTTGATCAGGGCCAGCGCGCCGAAGAAATTGACGTCGAACTGGTGCCGTGCCTGCGCCAGGCTGGTTTCTTCCACCGCGCCTTCGAGGCCATAGCCGGCGTTGTTCACCAGCACGTCGATGGCGCCGTACTTCGCAACGGTTTCCTCGACCGCCTGCTGTACCGCGTGCTCGTCGGTCACGTCGAGCAGGACGCCGTGGGCCAGGGAAGGGGCGAGCGCGTCGAACGCGGCCCGCTGCGCTTCGTTGCGCAGGGTGCCGACGACGCGGTTGTCGCCCGCTAATACCTGCGCGGCCAGCTCGCGCCCGAAACCGCTGCTGACGCCAGTGATGAACCACGTCTGGGGGACGGACATGATGCGCTCCTTTCGATGCTTGATGGATGGGAGCCACTTTAGGGCGCGGCATCGCGATTGATAACGGCGCAGCGACCGCAAGGGCTTTCAACCGACGCTTCACAATGGCGTGCCGAAGGGTTGGGACCCTGTGCCTTCTCGTGCGATGCGGTCGTCGGACGGGCTCGATGGGAGGGTCAGACCATGCCGCCGTTGGCGCGCAGCACCTGGCCGTTGATCCATCCGCCATCGGGGCCGACGAGGAAGGAGACCGCCGCCGCGATGTCCTCCGGGGTGCCGAGCCGTTCGAGCGGGTTCATTTTCGACATGCGCTCGATCAGTTCGGGCGACTTGCCGTCGAGGAACAGGGCGGTGGCGGTCGGGCCGGGAGCGACGGCGTTGACGGTGATCGAGCGGCCACGCAGTTCCTTGGACATGATGGCGGTCATCACCTCCACCGCTGCCTTGGTCGCGGAATAGACGCCGTAGGTTTCGAGCCGCAACCCGACGACGCTGGTCGAGAAGTTGACGATGCGTCCGCCGTCGCGCAGGCGGCGGGCCGCTTCGCGCAAGGTGTTGAACGTGCCCTTGAGGTTGACCGCGACCTGGCTGTCGAACAGCGCATCGTCGCTCTCGGCCAGGGTCGCCAGCTTCATGATGCCGGCGTTGTTGACCAGCACATCGACCCCGCCATACGCGGCCTCCGCGGCGTCGAACATCCGCGCGACGGCGCCGGCGTCGCTGACGTCCGCTTTCGCCGTGACCGCGCGGCCGCCCGCTTTTTCGATCGCTTCGGCCAGGGTTTCGGCTTCGGCGATGCCGCCCGCATAGTTGATCACGACGTTGAAGCCGTCGCGGCCCAGTCGCCGGGCGATGGCGGCGCCGATGCCACGCGAGGCACCGGTGACGATGGCTACTTTTCCTGCGTTAGTGCTCATGTTTTTTCTCCGGTAGATGCCGCCAGAAGCAGCGGGCAGGCGAACTATGGGCGCCGGAAAAAGAAAGATAATCGGCCCTCGATTGCCATCACTGTTCCGTCAGAACGAACAGTCGAGGCGGCTCCTTGCATGCCGGCCCCACCCTCTGGCGAAGCCGGGCGGACCGACAGCTTCCGCGTCCTTCATGCAATGCGGCCTCGAATGACCGCTCCGGAACACGCCGGAATTCCGGTACCGGAACGGGAAGCGTGGTATCGCCGCGCGCCGAGACAGCCGGCCGCCTTGTGTTTGCATCGCCGCTTCTCCGCATTCATGGCCGCCGATCCGCGCAGCGCTGCCATTGCCGGGGTGTTTCGCAGCGCGGGAATCGAAGAGTGAAATCCTGCGCTCTCGTGCCCGAGCCCTAAGAGCCTGTTCACGATCTCGAGCGGCGCGGCCGGCTCGAGCAGCGCGGCCGGTATTCGAGAAAAAGACCCGTCATTCCGGCGCAAGCCGGAACCCAGCGACTTTCATTGAGTCGGCGCGAGCATTCCGAAGAGCCAAAGACACTGGGTTCCGGCTTGCGCCGGAATGACGAACTCACTTTTTCGAGATCGTGAACAGGTCCTAACGTTTTTTATACGTTGCTGCACATGCACATCACACAGGCGCGCATAAGGTTGACCGCATGAAAGATGCAGACGCCGACAGAATTCCCCCTGCTCCGGATGCGGATTGGGCCCTGTTCCTCGACGTCGACGGCACGCTGACCCATCATGTCGACACGCCCGACGCCGTCGTACTCGGCGAACAGGTGCGGCCTGCCCTGCAGCGACTCGATGCCATGCTGGAGGGCGCCGTCGCGCTGGTGACAGGACGCAGCCTCGAGGCGCTCGACGCGTTGCTGGATCCGCTGAGGATGCGCCACGTCGCCGGGCTGCATGGCCTGGAATACCGTCCCGCCGGCACGCCGGGCTCCGGGGCCGCCCCGATTCCGCACCGCTTCGTCCAGGCCGCCCGTGAGCTGGCGGCGCGCCACGACGGCGCTCATGTCGAAGCGCATGGCGCCTGCCTGTACCTGCACTGGCGCGCCGCGCCCGCTGCCAGCGGGCCGATGACCCGCCTGGCCGAGGACATCGCGGCCGGGCTGGCCACGCATCGGCTGCATCGCGGCGCGCACGGCATCGAGATACGCCCGCGCGGGATGGACAAGGGCCTCGCGATCCGGCGCTTCATGGCAATGCCGCCGTTCGCGGGGCGCACGCCGGTGTTCGCCGGCGACGATCCCGCCGACGAACCCGGGTTCGCGGTGGTCAACGAGATGGGAGGCATCAGCGTGTGCGTCGGTGCACGGCGTCCTAGCCTGGCCCGGTTCGCACTGGCGGACGCCGGCGCGGTGCTGGACTGGCTCGCCCTGCATCAGGCGCACGCCGTCAATTGAGGAGAAGGAACGTGGGCAGGTTGTTCGTCGTATCCAATCGAGTGGCGCATCCGGGCGATGTCCAGGTCGGCGGCCTGGCCACCGCGCTGCGCGCCGTGTTGCGGCAGCAGCGCGGCGTATGGATGGGCTGGAGCGGAGCGTTCGGCGAAGGCCCCCCGCACGTCCACATCGGCGATGGCATCCGCTACCACACCATCGATATCCCGGAGCAGGAATTCGATGCGTATTACCACCAGTTCGCCAACCGGACGCTCTGGCCGCTGCTGCACTACCGGGTCGACCTGATGCACTACGAGCGCGAAGCGCACGAAGGCTACCTGAAGGTCAATGCGCGTTTCGCGGAGGAACTGGCGCGCGAGCTGCGCGGCGACGACCGGGTCTGGGTCCACGACTACCACTTGATCCCCCTGGCGCACGCGTTGCGCCGGCGCGGCGTCGGCCAACGGATGGGCTTCTTCCTGCACATTCCCTGGCCGTCGTGGGACGTGCTCTCGATGCTGCCCGGGCACCGGGAACTGCTGATGCAGTTGGCCGAATACGACCTGGTCGGCCTGCAGACCCAGGCCGACGTGGACAACCTGCGCCGTTGCTTCGAGGGGATCGGACTGGATGCTCCGCGCTGCGCGCTGGATGCCTTTCCCATCGGCATCGATACCGAGGCGGTGGCGCACGCGGCGGCGGCCCCGAAGGCGCTCGAGGCGGCGCGGGAGCTGCGCCGCAGCCTGTCGGGGCGGAAGCTCGCCATCGGCGTGGATCGCCTGGACTACTCCAAGGGCCTGCCCGAACGCTTCCGCGCGCTCGCCCGGCACCTGGAACGCGACGGGCACCAGCAGCCCGAGCTGACCTACCTGCAGATCGCGCCGCCGACGCGTGAGGTCGTACCCGAGTACCAGGCACTGCGCGACGAACTGGAGCGCCTGGCCGGACACATCAACGGCCGCCACGCGCGACCCGACTGGACGCCGATCCGCTACATCAACCACAGCTATCCCCACGCGATGCTGACGGGGTTCTACCGGGCCGCCGACCTGGCCCTGGTGACGCCCCTGCGCGACGGCATGAACCTGGTGGCGAAGGAGTACGTCGCCGCGCAGGACCCGTCCGATCCCGGCGTGCTCGTGCTCTCGCACTTCGCCGGCGCCGCCAACGAGCTGTGCGAGGCCCTGCTGGTGAATCCGCACGATATCGAAGAGACCGCCGACGGCCTGCGCCTGGCTGTCGCGATGCCGCGCCACGAGCGGCAGGAACGCTGGGCGGCGATGATGGAACGGCTGCGGGAGAATGGCATCCACGCGTGGACGGCGCGCTTCCTGCAGCGCCTGCACGACACCGGCCGCCCGGAAGCCCCCGGCGGGAGCGACAGCGACGACGCGTTCCCGCCCTATCCGGCCGTACCCAGGCGCAATGGCCTCGAACTCGCGCGGCCGGTGGCGACCGACCGGAGGGTGCCATGAGGATCGCGCAGATCGCCCCCCTGTTCGAATCCGTGCCGCCGCGCCTGTACGGAGGCACCGAGCGGATCGTGTCCTACCTCACCGAAGCGCTGGTCGCGCGCGGGCACCACGTCACGCTGTTCGCGTCCGGCGATTCGGTCACCTCGGCGAACCTGACCAGTTTCCGCGACACCGCGCTGCGGCTGGACCCGGCGCCACTGAAGTCGCCGGTGGCCGCGCACCTGTCCATGCTCCAGGGCATCCGCGAACGCGCGGCCGAATTCGACGTGCTGCACTTCCATATCGACCTGCTGCCGCTGCCGCTGTTCGCCGACGTCGCGCACAAGTGCGTGCACACGCTGCACGGCCGGCAGGACAAGCAGGACCTGCCGCAGGTCTATCGCCGGTGGTCCGGCTACCCCCTGGTGTCGATCTCCGACCGCCAGCGCCGGCCGATGCCGTGGGCGAACTGGTGGCGGACCATCCCGCACGGGATGCCGCTGGACCTGCTGACGCCACCGGCGCTGCCCCACGGCGACTATCTCGCCTTCCTGGGCCGAATCTCCCCCGAGAAGGGTCCCGACCGCGCCATCGAGATCGCGCGCCGGTCCGGCTTGCCGTTGAAGGTGGCGGCCAAGGTGGGCGAGGCGGACGAGCGCTATTTCCGCGAAACCATCGAACCGATGCTGGCCTCGGCGGACGTCGAGGTCGAGTTCGTCGGCGAGATCGGCGATGCGGAGAAACCCGGCTTCCTCGGCAACGCCGCCGCGCTGCTGTTCCCGATCGACTGGCCCGAGCCGTTCGGCCTGGTGATGATCGAGGCCATGGCCTGCGGCACGCCGGTGGTGGCCTGGCGCGAAGGGTCGGTGCCGGAGGTCGTCGACGACGGCGTCACCGGCTTCGTCGTCGATTCGATCGAAAGAGCCGTCGATGCCGTGCGCGAAGCGCGCGCCCTGGACCGGCATGCCGTGCGCCGACGCTTCGAGGAACGCTTCGGCGCGGATCGGATGGCCGCCGACTATGAAGCCCTGTACATCCGGATGGTGGAGGGTAAGCCGCAGCGGATGAAAGCCTGAGCGATGGAAACCGGCGACGCCGCGCCGCTGACGCGCTATGTGCTGAAGGACGGCGACAGCTTCCTGGTCGCCAACAGCCTGGGAGACATCTCGGCACCCAGCGAGGGATTCTTCGTGCACGACACGCGCATCGTGTCGCGCTACGAGCTGCTGCTCGGGGACCTGGAACCCGCTCTGCTGAGTTCCGCGGTGACGCAGGACAACGTATTGTTCGTGGCGCACCTCACCAACCGCGCGCTGTCGGCGATCGACGAGATGGGCGCGCCGGAGGGGCTGATCCACATCGCCCGCAGCCGGTTCCTCTGCCGGGAGCGCATGTTCGAGCGCATCACCTGCATGAACTACGGCGACCGCACCACGCGGGTGCCCCTGAGGTTCCGGCTCGCCGCCGACTTCGCCGACATGTTCGAAGTGCGCGGCAGCCGCCGCGACGCGCGCGGGCGGCTGTTGGGCCCGGAGAGCGACGAATGGGGGTACGCCTTCCGCTACGAGGGCCTGGATGGCGTGGCGCGTGCGTCTTCGGTGGTGTTCTCGCGACCGCCCTCGCCGGTCGCGCCGGGCGAGGTGGAGATCGTGGTCATGCTCGAGCCGGGCGCCGTGGAAGAGCTCTACACGGAAATCGGCGTGATCCGCGAGGGCAGGCCGGCGCGCGCCCGCTATCGCGACGAGGCATCGCTGGCGCGCCGGAACATGCGCCGCCGCCAGCGGCGCGGCGCGCGCGTGGCCAGCGGCGGCCCGCTCTTCGACCAGTGGATGCGGCGCTCGCGCTCGGACCTCGCGTTGCTGACCAGCGAGCTGGACACCGGTCCGTATCCCTACGCCGGCATCCCGTGGTTCTCCACCCCGTTCGGCCGCGATGCCGTGATCACCGCCCTGCAGACGCTGTGGCTGGACCCGGGGCTGGCCAAGGGCGTGCTTACCTTCCTCGCCAAGCACCAGGCGAAGGAGGAGTCGCCTTTCCTGGACGCGGCGCCCGGCAAGATCATGCACGAGACGCGCAAGGGCGAGATGTCCGCGCTGAAGGAACTCCCGTTCGGCCTGTACTACGGCGGCGTGGACACGACGCCCTTGTTCATCGCCCTCGCCGGCGCCTACCTGAAGCGGACCGGGGACACGGACACCGTGCAGACGCTCTGGCCCGCGCTGCTGGCCGCCGTGCAGTGGATCGAGCGCGTCTGCGACGCGGACCCGAACGGGCTGCTGGTGTACGCGCGCGCCAGCGAGCGCGGCCTCGCCAACCAGGGCTGGAAGGACAGCGGCGATGCGGTGTTCCACGCGGACGGCCGCCTGGCCGAGGGGCCGATCGCCCTGGTCGAAGTGCAGGGCTACGCCCATGCCGCGCTGCGCACGATGGCCGAACTCGGCGAGCGCTGGGACCCGCGCGCCGCCGCGCACTGGACGCGGCGGGCCGACGAACTGCGCGCGACCATCGAAGAGCGGTTCTGGATGCCCGAGCATGCCTACTACGGCCTGGCGCTGGACGGCGCGGGCGAGCTGTGCGCCGTGCGCACCAGCAACGCCGGCCACCTGCTCTACGTCGGCCTGCCGCCGACGGAACGCGCGATGGCGGTGGCGCAACAGCTGATGTCGCCGGCCTTCTTCACCGGCTGGGGAGTACGCACCGTCGCGCGCGGCGAATCCCGGTTCAACCCGATCTCCTACCACAACGGATCGGTCTGGCCGCACGATTCGGCGGTGTGCGCCAGCGGCATGGCCCGGCAGGGCATCCGCGGCGCGGCCACCAAGCTGTTGCGCGGCGCTTTCGAGGCCGCGGTGCACTTCGACATGCGCATCCCGGAACTCTTCTGCGGCTTCGCGCGCACGCAGGGCGCCCCGCCCGTCGCCTATCCCGTCGCCTGCCTGCCGCAGGCCTGGGCCGCCGGTTCGGCGTTCATGCTGCTGCAGGCCTGCCTGGGCGTGGAGATCGACGGCGCCAACCGCACCATCCACGTGCATCGCCCCGAACTTCCACCCGGCATCCAGGACGTGGTGGTGCACGATCTGGCGGTGGGCGACCAGCGCGTCGACCTGGTGTTCCGCAGTTCCGGCACGCGCGTGGCGGCCTTCATCGACGGCGATGCGGACGGTGCGGTGTCGCTGCTGGTGCGCAACTAGGGCGATGCGCACCGGGCAGGCGCGATGCCCCCGGCTTGCGACAGGCGCAACGACTCCCGGAAGGCGAATCCCATCCTGCCGGACGAGCAGGATGGGACCGACTCGCGACCCACTCCGCCGCAGGAGCGCTCGGCATGATGCCTGCCCAGCGCCTTCCTAGAAGACGCAACTCGCCGGGCTGATTTCCAAGGTTCTATTTCTGGCTCTACTCACTCGCATTGACCGCGTGCGGTCGGGTGCCGTTCTCGGCATCCATCCTGTTGCGCTCATCATGCAGCATCTTCGCCTGCGCGGCCGTCAGCCCTTCGTGCAGCGTCTTCTTGAGTTCGTTCAACCAGGGAATGCGCACGTTGTCCGGCAGGTCGCGCACGCGCAGGCGCAGGTCGTAGCGCTGCTCCGCCGTCATCCCCAGGTAGGCCTGCGCGGTCGGCACGTCCGGTACCGGCAACGGAGGCGCGAGCATGAAGGAAACCGCGCGGCCGATCGCCGCCGGAATCACGGTGCCGTGATCCTCGCCGGCGATCTCGTCGAATCTCGCCTCCACGCCCGCGGCCCTGGCGACCAGTTCGACGATGCCGCGCGCGCTGTCGACCTGGCGGCGTTCCCGCAGGACGCCCATCATCCGTTCGGCATGGGGATGGGCGCGCATCGACGGCGAAGGCGTCTGTTCGTACTCGCCCGCCGTGACCAGCAGCCTGGGCGCGCGATCGCCCGGCGCGCCTTTCTCCACCATCGCCGCCAGTGCGTCGCGGATCGCCGGATCGGCGAACCAGACCGACGGACTGGCCGCCATGTAGGACTGGAACGCCTGCGGCCGGTTCGCCAGCGCATGCAACACGAACAGGCCCCCGAAGGAATGCCCGAAGATGCCCTGCCGGTCCGGGTCGATCTTCGCCATCGAGGCGACCTTGGGTTTCAAGTCGCGCTCGATGAATGCAAGGAAGGCATCGGCGCCGCCGCTCGGCGCCTGGATGCGTGGACTGCCGCTGCCGGCCGGAGTCAGGTCCAGCGTGCGCTCGGTGCCGATGTCGACGCCGTCGGGATAACCGATGCCCACCACGATCGTGGCGAGATCCTTCGGCACATCGGGGCGACGTTCCAGCGCGCGCACCGATTCCAGCGCGGTCAAGAACATCGCATTGCCGTCCATGACGTACAGCACGCCGTAGCCGGCCGCGGGCGCCGGCTTCGAGGGAAGCCCCACGAATACGCGGTAGGTCCGCTGGCTGGCGCTCGCGGTCAGGTCGAACTGCTGCGCATCCGGCACGGCCAGCGGCGCCGCCGACGCCTGCAGCGACGACCCCCACAGGCACAACGCCGTCGCCAGCCACCGCCCCGTCCTCGCCCATCCCGTCATCTTCAACTCCGGCTCCCGTGTCGCGGCACGCATGCGCGGGCGTGCCGCGCATGCAGCACAGATTACCAGCGCTTGTCGAAGGCCAGCACCAGCGTGCGGCCCAGCACCGTGGCGTTGGCCGGGTCGTAGGGATCGGCCAACGCATCGTTGGCCGCGGTGCCGCCATCGATGAACGGCGGGGCGCCATCGGTGAAGTTCAACGCGGTGAAGTTCACCCTCGAATCGGTGAAGAAGCCGCCCAGGCCCGTGAGGTCGTAGCTGATGTTGAAATCGAAGGTCTTCCAGGAGTCGATCCTGACCGGGCTGGTGATGGCGACGGGGACGCCCGCGGCGTTGGGACGGAAGCAGCCCGAGGCGCACTCGTAGTCGTCGACGTAGTTCATCGTCAACGAGGCGTTGAGGTTCCCGTAGTTCCAGCGTATGCCCTGCATGGACCGCAGCGGCACGGGGTTGCCGACCGCGCTGTACTTGCCCAGCTGGTCCACGTAGCCGGAGCCGGGCGTGGCCTCGACCTCGTACGAGTTCAGCCATGTGCCGCGCGCGAACAGTTCGAGCGAGCCCGCACGGTCGGTGTCGAAGCCGTAGCTCAGGTCGAAGTCCACGCCATTCATCTTCAGCGAGGCCAGGTTGAGCTGGGTCGCGTTGACGATCATCGCCACGTCCGCCGCGCTCTGCACCGGGCCTGCGCCCAGCTGGCCGAGGTAGCGCGGATCGTTGTCGATCAGGTCCTGCACCCGCGCCGCGCCCGGATTGATCTCGAGGCTGTTGATATACGGCGTTGTGCCGGTGGCGAACAATTGCGCGAGGATGCCGCCGAGCTGCCCGGCCTGGATGCGCACGATGCGGTCGTCGATCTTCAGGTTGAAGTAGCTGGCGCCGACATGCAGGCCCGGGGCCCATTCCGGCTTCCAGTCGAAGCCGAGGGTCCAGGTGGTGGCCTCTTCCGGACGCAGCGTGGGGCCGGCGCCGCCGGAGACCACGATCGCGGTGAAGGTGCAGCTTCCCGGACCGCCCGGCGTACCGGTCACGCCGTTGAGCGGCACCAGGGTGGTGGTGCACGGCGCGGTGTACAGGTCGGCGCGCATGAAGGCGCCGTTGCCGCCGGTGATCGGCTGCACGCCGTTGTAGGCGTAGCGCATCGGCGGGGCGTGGAACGAGGTGCCCCAGCTGCCGCGCAGGGTCAGGCCGTCGGTCGGCTTGAAGTCGATGCCGACCTTGGGATTGAACGTGGAGAAATCGCCCAGGCCGTTGCCGCGCTCGTAGCGCCCGGCGATGGACACGTCCAGCTTCTTCGCGAACGCGCTCTGGTTGTCGTTGCCGATCAGCGGGAAGTACAGCTCGGCGAACAGCGCGCCGACGTCGCGTTCGGTGCTGCCGAAGGCCTCGTGCCGGTCGGAGGTGCTGCGCCAGTTGAAGTCCAGTTCGCCGCCGATGTTCTCGCGGCGCCAGTCGATGCCGGCCGCCAGCTTGGCGGCGCCACCCCCCATCCGGAACAGGTCGCCGTCGACCTTGAAGCTGGCCTGCGCCAGCCACGAGGTGAACTTGAGGTCCTCATAGCCGATCAACTGCGCCAGCACCGCTTCGGGCAACGCATCGGTCGTGTACGGGTTGAAGTACTGGTAGTTCAGGCCCGCGCAGTACACCTGCGCCGCCGGGCTCGCGTTGGCCGCCAGGCCCTGGCTGCACTGGATCGCGGTGGGCGCCTGCACCTGCGAGCCGCCCGGGCCGGGCAGGTAGTCGTAGATGTTGGCGTTGCGCTGCACGTCGGAATCGCGGCGCTGTTCCTCGCGGCTGTAGGACAGGGTGGCTTCGCCGCGCCAGCTGCCGCCGAGGGCGAAGCCCGCGCCGAAGGTCGCGGCCAGGCTGTCGGCCTCGATCTCGCGCCGCAGCGGGCGGTCGTCGATCAGCACGCCGTAGTTGTTGGCGACGCCGGGGATGGCATAGGGGTTGTTCGGGCCGAGGGTGCCGTACAGCGCCAGATAGCCCTGGTTGTAGGTGCCGCGGCGGCGCGAGTAGCGCAGGTCGCCGTACAGCGAGGTCGATTCGCCGACATCCTGCTCGAAGCCGACGAAGGCGCTGTGGCGGTCCATCTCCGGAAGGATGTCGACCTGGTCCCAGGCATTGTGGGTGTTGCCCACGCCGTCGGTCACCGCGATCAGGTCGCCCGCGTTCAGGCCGGTGCCCGCCCCGCCCGGCACGCGCGAGGACACCACGCCGTTGCCGGCCGCGGTTCCGGTGAACAGGTTGGCGGCCGAGCCGGCGCGCGCGGTCATCCGGCGCCAGTTGACGCCGCCGCGGTTGCTGAAGTCGCCGCCGTTGTAGATGTCGCGGTCGTTCGCCAGCACGTTCTCCTGGCCGTTGAACTCGTAGCCGACGATCAGGCCGCCGCGATTCCAGCGGGTGCCCCAGGTCTGGCCGACCTGCACCTGCTCGCCGCCGCCCTGGCTGGTGCCGCCCACGCGCACGGTCGTGTGCGCGCCTTCGTCGCTGCGCTTGGTGATGATGTTGACCACGCCACCGACCGCATCGGAGCCGTAGACCGCCGAGGCGCCGTCCAGCAGCACCTCGATGTGCGAGACCGCATTGGTCGGAATGGAGGAAATGTCGACGAAGTCGCCGTACTGGCCCGCCGCCGCCACGCGTCGGCCGTTGACCAGCACCAGCGTCGACAGCGCACCGAGGCCGCGCAGGTTCACGCCCTGGCCGCCGGTCATGTTGGAACCGGCGACGCTCGAATCCTGGCCGCCCTGGACGTTGTCGCTCATGCCGACGCCGCCGGCGAAGTTCGCCGGCAGGTCGCGCAGGAAATCGCCGACGGTGGCCTTGCCGCTGTCGCGGATCTGCTCGGCGCTGATCACCTGCACGGCGTTGCCGGCGGGTTCGGCCCCGCGGATGTTGGTGCCCGTCACGATGATCGTGTCCAGATTGGTGGCTTCCGCCGGCGCAGCCTCCTGCGCATGCAACGCTCCCGCGATGCACATCGCCAACACCGACATGCCGCCGGCGACCCCACGCGTACGACCTGCTCGACTGCTCATCATTCCCCCAAGGCTCGATTGGCTGACAGATGGATCGGTTGCTTGCCGGTTCCCGCATCTCCGCATGGCGCCGCGTGCGTCCGCCCGCTCTTGAGGCCGATCCACCGACCCACGCTGAGAACCGGAAGAAATATCGTTAGAACGACGGTTGGATGACAGCAAAGCGACAGAGCGCTGTCAAGGATAATTACGATATTTTTTTAGGGTATCGGCACGAATACGAAATTGTTTCCTATGAAACAGAGTCAATAAACATATAAATCAATCATTTAACAGTTTTGGTTCCGCGACTGCGTTAACGGAGTTGTCGAAATTTCATTTCAGCCCGCTGCGCCGCGATATCGGGATGTGCTTGATTTTCGAAATTCACCCCGCACACTTGCGCCATGAACGCTCAAGTCGCCACCTCATCGGCACGCACGCTGGCACGCCGCGCCTACCACTGGCTGCGGCGCGACATCGTCCACGGCCAGCTCGCCGCCGGCAGCAAGCTCAAGCTGGAGGCGCTGGTCCAGCACTACGAAATCGGCATGTCGCCCTTGCGCGAGGCCCTGGCGCGCCTGGTCGGCGACCAGCTGGTCAAGACCGAGGACCAGCGCGGCTTCTGGGTCGCGCCGCTGTCGCTGGACGAACTGGACGACATCTCGCGCGTGCGCGACCTGATCGAGACCGAGGCGTTGCGCCTGTCGATCGAACGTGGCGGCGTCGAGTGGGAGAACCGGCTGCGCGCGGTGTTCGAGGCGCTCAGCGAAGTCGAGAAGGACGTGACCGAACTCGCCCCGCAACTCCCACAGCAGACGCTGGACGAATGGGAGGAACGCAACCATGCGTTCCACTACACGCTGATCTCGGCCTGCGAGTCCCCGTGGCTGATCAAGCTGCAGGAACTGCTGTACCACCAGGCCGAACGCTACCGCCGGGTCTCGCTCAGCGTGTCGCACGGCAAGCGCTTCGTGCACGACGAGCACCAGGCGATCTTCGAGGCCGCCATCGAACGCAATGCCTTGCGCGCCTGCCGCCTGACCCACGACCACCTGATGCGCACCTACGACGAGGTGCGCAAGGCGGTGGCCGCCATGGATCCGGCCTAGGGCCTGCTGAAGCTATCGGTACAGGCCCTGCAGGAAGCCACGGCGGCGTTCGCCGCCGCATGCCTCATCCGGGCGAACATATCCGCGGCTGGGTCTTCAGCAATTCACGGGTCTTCTCGAACCCGGCCACCGCCTTGGGATCGAACGCCTTGACGCCCTCGGACACGTACAGCCCGACGATCAGGTCGCCCTGCTTGCCGTAGAAGGCCAGGATGCGGGTGAACTTGTCCGCCTCCTTCGTCGGCAACTGCAAGGCCCAGATCTGGTCGACCTCGCCCGGGGTGATGTGGCCATGCACGCCATCGCCGTTGTCGGCGTACATGTCGTACCAGATCGGGCTGCTGGTGGACTGCGTCTGCGGCACCTTGCTGGGGAAGTTCCAGGCGTGCTGGCCGCCGGAGGTGAACACGATGCCGACCCGGGTGTCGGCACCCCAGGCGTCGACCGATTTCCACACCTCCTCGAAGAACAGGCGGTTCGATCGCACGCCGTAGGCCTGTGCCGGCGCCAGCGCGCTGACCACCGTCGCCTCCTTCATGCGGAACAGGCGGCCCACCGCCGGCGGCGGCGCGCCCGGACGGGTCTGGGCGTAGTAGTGCTGGATCACCTTGGCATCGTCGGCCGAGGCGCAGGTGTCGGAAGCGTGCGCGCGGGCGGACAGGCCCAGCGTCGCGAGTAGCGATGCGGTCAGCAGCAGGGTCTTCATGCGGATTCTGGATTCCGTGTGGAGGGGAGGAATGGCGGGAACCGGCTCAGCCCTTCAGTTCGGCATCGCCGGCGGTGAGGTAGTCCCACATGCGGTCAAGCAGGCGTCCGTTCCACGTGGCGCGCGCGTCGGATTGCGCGTCGGTGTAACGGGTGGGTTCGATCCGCGTTGACAGGCAGTCGAGTTCGACGCGCGCCGCGTCTTCCAGGTACCACGCCAGCACGACGGCTTCCTGCAGCGATTCGCCGACGGTGACCGCGCCGTTGCCGCGCATCACGATGGCGCGCGCGGAATCCAGCTGCGCCGCCAGGTGCGCGGCCTGCTCGTCCGAACGCAGCAGCATCGGGTCGTCCCGCAGCGGCGGCTGCGGATGGAAGTAGCTGCCCAGGCCGTGCCGCGCCACCGGCGTCAGGCCCAGCACGCTCAGGCTCATCGTCTTCGGCGGCTGCACGCGCGCCACGCCGCCCACGTCGGGACGGCGGCGGTAGATCTCGCGATGGATCCGCACTTCCGGCAGCACGCCGTCGGGCAACGGCCCGTCCAGCGGCACCACCGTGCACGGCTGCCCGGGCGCGACCAGGCCGAGCGGGCGCGACGGCGCCACCAGGAACGACACTGCATCGATGCGCGCACTGCAATGCCCGTAGGCGTGCACCAGGCCGTGGCGGCCCAGTGCGCGCGCGGCGACGCGCACGGTGCGCGCCAGCGCTTCACGGTGAGCGCTCACGCCTTGAATTCCTTGATCTCCGGCTTGGCGCCCCATTCGCAGAAACCGGGCGGGCCGAATTCGAACTGCCGCTCTCGGTACATCAACTCGTCGGCGATCGAACGCACGCCCGAGGAATACTCGTAGACCATGCCGTCCGGCCCCTCGAAGTAGAGGAAGCGGGCCGAGGACGTGGGATGCCGGCCGGGACCGAACACCACCGGGATGCCGCGCTCGCGGATGAAGTGGAACGAGCGCTGCACGTCGTCGGAGCTCTCGACCTGGTGGTTGATGTGCTGGATGCCCGCGCGGCTGGTCGGGAACAACGCGATCTTGTGGTGGATCTCGTCGATGCGCAGCAACGGCGCATCGCCGATGCGGTCGCTGACGCGGGCGTTGCAGACGGTGGTCCAGAACGCTTCGTCGCGCGCCGCGTCGGTGGTGCACAGGCCGACGTGGCTGAAGCCGGTGATGCCGGCATCGCGCTCGCCGTGGTAGCGGCGCGCGCCCATCTGCGGGCGCCAGGCCAGTTCGATGCGGTTGCCGGTAGGGTCGCGGAACGCGATGAAGTCGCGCACCTTGCGCTGGCCCGCCTCCGTGGCCGAGCCCCGATGGACCGGATGGCCCAGCCGCTCCAGTTCGGCTCCGGCCGCATCGAGTTCGGCGCGGCCGTCGACCTCGAACGCCACGACCTGCTCGGCCGGATCGCCATCGAAATAACAGAGGGTGTGTTCGCGCTGGTCGGACTTGAAGTAGACCGCGCCGCGGCTGCGCTCGCTGATTTCCAGCCCGAGGATGGCGGTGGCGTAGCGCGTCGCGCCGTCCAGGTCGCGCGTACCGAGCCTGACGTAGCAGACATCGCGCAGGCGGATCATCCGCGCAGCACCCCGCGCAACGCCGGGCGCGCCGAGGGCGCCAAGGGCGCCGCCGTGCGGCCGTCCAGTTCGGGGACGCGGCACGCGCTGCCCCAGGCGCAATGCGACTCCGGCCCACCGCCGAACTGGCGCGGCCGTGGCGGTGCGGAAGGATCGACCTGCCGGCCTTCGGCGACGAAGGCGTACAGCACCTCGTCCGGCCCGCTGAAGGTCAGGAACACCTGTTCGGAAACCGGGCGACGGCCCGGCCCGTGCACGATCGCCTCCGGCACCGGCCGCAGGCGATGGAACTGCTGCATCACCTGGTTGATGCCTTCCACGCCGAACTCCACCGCCAGCACGCCGGCGCGCGCCGACGGATGCAGCGACAGCCGGTGATGCGCGGCATCGAAACCGAGATAGGCCGCATCGCCGACCCAGTCGCCGACGCGCATGCCGAACACCTCGATCCACAGCGCCTCGTCGGCGGCGACGTCGGTGCTGCGCAGGGCCACCGCGGCCAGCCCGGTGATGCCGGCGTCGCGCTGCGGGAAGAAGCGCCACGCCTGGTTCTGCGGACGCACCACCAGTTCCACCCGCAGGCCGCCCGGCGTGGTGAACGCCCCCAGCGCGCGCACGTTGCGCCGCGCCGCTAGCGCGGCCTCGCGCACCAGCGCGATGCCGCGCGCCTGCAATGCGTCGGCGGCCGACTGCAGGGCCGCTTCGTCGCGCACTTCCAGCCCGATGGCCTGGCGGCGCGCATCGTCGCGCGCGTAGACCACGCTGTACTGCCGCTCGTCCGAACGGAATGCGATCTCGTCCGCACTGTCCTGGACCGCCCGCAGGCCCAACTCATCGGCGGCGAAACGGCCCGCGGCCTCCAGGTCGCGGGTGCCCAAGGCGACGTAACGCAGCTGTTCGATGGTGATCGGCATGGCATTGCCTCCCGGGTCGGATAACGATGGATGGCCGCATCATGCGCCCCGCGGCGGGATCAGCCCAACCGCCGCCGCACGATGCGGGCGAACACGCTGGCGGCCACCGGCAGCAGCTGGTCGTCGAAACGGAACGTGGGGTGGTGGCACATCGCGCTGTCCATGCCCAGGAACAGGTAGGCGCCCGGCCACTGCTCCAGCATGTACGAGAAATCGTCGGAGAACGGGTAGGCGCGCATGTCGGTCTTCACGTTCTCGCGGCCGAGCACGTCGCCGATCGCCTCGGCCGCCAGCGCGGCCTGTTCCGGCGCGTTGATGCACGGCGGGCACGAATGCGGGATCGCCAGCGACACCCTGCAGCCGGAGATATGCGCATAACCCTCGCACAATGCGCGCAGGCGCCCGAGCAGCTCCTCGTGCACGTCCTTCGACAGCGCGCGGACGGTGCCGCTGAGCGCGGCGGTGGACGGGATGATGTTGTGGGTGGTGCCGGCCTGCAGCCTGCCGACGTTGATCAGCGCCGGCTCCATCGGGTCGATGTGGCGGCCGACGATGGCGGAGATGTCCACCGCCAGGCGCGCGGCGACCTGCAGCGGATCGTTCGCCTTGTGCGGGGCCGCCGCATGGCCGCCGACGCCTTCGATCTCGATCTCGAACACCGCCAGCGACTGCAGCGTGGCGCCGCTGCGCACGCTGGCCTGTCCCGGCCCGAGCAGCGGCATGTTGTGGAAGGCGTAGACCTCGTCGCAGGGGAAGCGCTCGAACAGGCCGTCCTCGACCATCCTGATCGCCCCGCGCCCGCCCTCTTCGGCCGGCTGGAAGATCAGCACCACCCGGCCGCTGGCCGGCGGGTGCGCGACCAGGTATTCGGCGGTGCCCAGCAGGGCGGACGTGTGGCCGTCGTGGCCGCAGGTATGCGCCACGCCCGGGCGTTGCGAGCGGTATTCCAGGTCGTTGTGCTCGTCCATCGGCAGGGCGTCCATGTCTGCGCGCAGGCCGATGGACGGGCCGGGCTCGCCGCTGTCGATCACCGCCACCACGCCGGTGCCGCCCAGGCCGGTATGCGCCTGCAGGCCCAGCGCGCCCAGCACCTCGGCCACCAGCGCCGAGGTGCGCTCCTCCTCGAAGCCCAGCTCCGGCCAGGCATGGATGCGGCGGCGCCATTCGGTCATGCGGGGCGCAAGGGCGAGCAACGGGTCGAGCACGGCGGGCATCTGGAAGCGGAACTCCGACAGGAAACGGTTTGGGCAAGGCGATCAGACCAGAGCCTTGCCCGTGTTGTCAAACATAATTTCGATATTTACGCGACATCTATCCGAATTTCATGCATCATTGGCCTCGAAGATTGACGAATTTCGACTTTTTGCTTAGGTTCCCCACGAAGGCGTCTCCACGGCCGGACTCGACACCTCCGGGAATTTCGTAAATCCGAATGGAATCCATCACGGACAGCCCATGAACAACCCTGCAGCGCAGCCCCAGCAGTCCCCGCTTCCCATCCTGACGCATTACATCGGCGGCCAGCCGGTCGTCTCCAACCGGCCACCGTTCGCCAACATCGACCCGGCCACCGGCGAGATCGCCGCCCATGTCCACGAGGCGGACACCGGCATCGTGGACCAGGCGGTACAGGCCGCGCGGGCCGCGCTGCACGGCCCCTGGGGCCGGTTCACCGACCCACAGCGCGCGGCCGTCCTACGCAGGGTCGCCGACGGCATCCGCGCGCGCTTCGACGAATTCCTCGCCGCCGAGATCCGCGACACCGGCAAGCCGGCCGAACTGGCCAGCCACCTGGACATCCCGCGCGGCGCGGCCAACTTCGACGTCTTCGCCGACCAGATCGCCAACCTGGCCACCGAAACCTTCCGCAGCCCCACGCCGGACGGCCGGGGCGCGCTGAACTACGGCCTGCGCACGCCGCGCGGCGTGATCGCGGTGATCTGCCCCTGGAACCTGCCGCTCCTGCTGATGACATGGAAGGTCGCCCCGGCGCTTGCCTGCGGCAACACGGTGGTGGTCAAGCCGTCGGAGGAAACGCCCAGCACGACCACCCTGCTGGCCGAAGTGATGAACGACGCCGGCGTGCCTCCGGGCGTGTTCAACGTGGTGCACGGCTTCGGCCCCGACAGCGCGGGCCAGTACCTGACCGAACACCCGGGCGTGAACGGCATCACCTTCACCGGCGAGACCCGCACCGGCACCGCGATCATGAAGGCGGCCGCCGTGGGCGTGCGCCCGGTGTCGTTCGAACTGGGCGGCAAGAACGCGGCGCTGGTGTTCGCCGACTGCGACCTGGACGCGGCCGTGGCCGGCGTCACCCGCTCGGCGTTCCTCAACGCCGGCCAGGTCTGCCTGGGCACCGAGCGCGTCTACGTGGAGCGGCCGGTCTTCGACGAATTCGTGCGCCGGCTGAAGGCCGCGGCCGAGAAGCTGCAGCCCGGCGATCCGTACGCCGAGGGCACCACCTTCGGCCCGCTGATCAGCCGCGGACATCGAGACAAGGTGCTGTCGTATTACGCGCGCGCGCGCAACGAAGGCGCCACGGTGGTCACCGGCGGCGGCATCCCGGCACTGCCCGCGCCGCTGTCCGGCGGCTGGTGGGTGGAACCGACGATCTGGACCGGACTGCCGGCCGATTCGACGGTGCTGACCGAAGAGATCTTCGGGCCGTGCTGCCACATCGCGCCGTTCGATCGCGAGGACGAAGCCGTGGCCGCCGCCAACGACAGCCCCTACGGCCTGGCCACCTCGATCTGGACGCAGGACCTGACCCGCGCGCACCGGGTAGCCGCCGCGATCGAGGTCGGCATCGCATGGGTGAACTGCTGGTTCCTGCGCGACCTGCGCACCGCCTTCGGCGGCGCCAAGCAATCGGGCATCGGCCGCGAAGGCGGCGTCCACGGGCTGGAGTTCTACACGGAGCTGCGCAATGTCTGCATCAAGCTCTGACACCGGCATCCGGCGCGCCGCCGCCCTGCTCGGCCAGGCATCGGGCGACCGCGTCCCGTGCGATCCGGTCAAGCCGTTGATCGAGGAACACGGTATCGATGCCGCCTACGCGGTGCAGGCGTTGCTGACGCGCGCGGCCGAGCAGGAAGGCCGCAGGGTCGTCGGCCGCAAGGTCGGCCTGACCTCGGTCGCGGTGCAGAAGCAACTGGGCGTGGACCAGCCGGACTACGGCATGCTGTTCGACGACATGGGCTATGGCGACGGCCAGGAAGTGCCGCTGTCGCGACTGATCCAGCCCAAGGTCGAGGCCGAGATCGCGTTCGTGTTCGAGCGCGACCTGGACGTCGAGCGGCCGACGCTGGGCCATGTGCTGAATGCGATCGGCTACGCGTTGCCTGCCATCGAGATCGTCGACAGCCGCGTGCGCGACTGGAAGATCAGCATCTTCGACACCATCGCCGACAACGCCTCCTCCGGCCTGTACGTACTGGGCGGCATGCCGAAGAAGGTCGACGTGCTGGACCTGCGCCTGTGCGGCATGAGCCTGGAAAGGGCCGGCGAACCGGTCTCGCTGGGCTGCGGCGCCGCCTGCCTGGGCAACCCGCTCAACGCGGTGGTGTGGCTGGCGCAGACCGCAGCGCGCACCGGCCGCCCGCTGCGCGCCGGCGAGATGGTGCTGTCCGGTGCGCTGGGGCCGATGGTGCCGGTGGCCGCCGGCGATGTCTTCGAAGCCCGCATTTCCGGCCTGGGCCGGGTGTCGGCCGTGTTCTCCAGGGAGTGAAACGATGGGCAAGATGAAGGTCGCCATCATCGGTTCCGGCAACATCGGCACCGACCTGATGATCAAGCTGTTGCGCCACGGCAGGAACCTGCAGATGGCCGCGATGGTCGGCGTGGACCCGGACTCCGACGGCCTGGCGCGCGCGCGCCGCCTCGGCGTGGCCGCCACCCACGAAGGGCTCGACGGCCTGCGCGCGATGCCGGAGTACCACGACATCGGCCTGGTCTTCGACGCCACCTCGGCCGGCGCGCACCTGCACCACGCGGAAGTGCTGAAGGCCGACGGCAAGCGCGCGATCGACCTGACCCCGGCCGCGATCGGCCCCTACGCGGTGCCGGCGGTCAACCTCGACCAGCACATCGACGCGGACAACCTCAACATGGTCACCTGCGGCGGGCAGGCCACGATCCCCATCGTCGCCGCCGTCTCGCGGGCGGCGCCGGTGCGCTACGCCGAGATCGTCGCCAGCATCGCCAGCAAGTCGGCCGGCCCCGGCACCCGCGCCAACATCGACGAGTTCACCGAGACCACCTCGCGCGCGATCGAATCGGTCGGCGGCGCGACCAAGGGCAAGGCGATCATCGTGCTCAACCCGGCCGAACCGCCGCTGATGATGCGCGACACCGTCTACTGCCTGACCGAAGGCGGCGACGAGGCGGCCATCCGCGCGTCCATCCAGCAGATGGTCGCCCGCGTGGCCGGCTACGTGCCCGGCTACCGGCTCAAGCAGGACGTGCAGTTCGAGAAGCTCGACGCGGCCGCCTGCGCGGCGATCCTGCGCGAACCGTCCGCGGCGGCGGGGCTGAAGGTGTCGGTGTTCCTGGAAGTCGAAGGCGCCGGCCACTACCTGCCGGCCTACGCCGGCAACCTGGACATCATGACGTCCGCCGCGCTGGCCGCGGCCGAACGCATGGCCGACCTGTCGCTGCGGAAGGAGGTGGCGTGATGGACCAGCTCTACATCCAGGACGTCACCCTGCGCGACGGCATGCACGCCATCCGCCACCAATACGGGCTGGACCACGTGCGCGCGATCGCCCGCGCGCTGGACGCCGCCGGCGTGGCCGCGATCGAGGTCGCGCACGGCGACGGCCTGGCCGGTTCCAGCTTCAACTACGGCTTCGGCCGCCACACCGACCTGGAATGGATCGAGGCGGTGGCCGAGAGCGTGCAGGCGGCCAGGCTGACCACCTTGCTGCTGCCCGGCATCGGCACCGTGCACGAACTGCGCGCCGCGGTCGCGGTGGGCGTGCGCTCGGTGCGCGTGGCCACCCACTGCACCGAGGCCGACGTGGCCCGCCAGCACATCGAGGAAGCGCGCCGGCTCGGCATCGACGTCGCCGGCTTCCTGATGATGAGCCACATGACGCCGCCGGCCGCGCTGGCCGAGCAGGCGAAGAAGATGGAGAGCTACGGCGCCTACTGCGTGTACGTGACCGACTCCGGCGGCGCGCTGACCATGGACGCCACCCGCGACCGCGTGCGCGCCCTGCGCGATGCGCTGAAGCCGGAAACCCGGATCGGCATCCACGCCCACCACAACCTGTCGCTGGGCGTGGCGAACTCGATGGTCGCGGTGGAGCACGGCGCGACCCGCGTGGACGCCTCGCTGGCCGGCATGGGCGCCGGCGCAGGCAATGCGCCGCTGGAAGTGTTCATCGCCGCCGCCGAACGCATGGGCTGGAACCACGGCTGTGACCTGTTCACCCTGATGGACGCGGCCGAGGACCTGGTGCGTCCGCTGCAGGACCGGCCGGTGCGGGTGGACCGCGAAACCCTGAGCCTGGGCTATGCCGGCGTGTATTCCAGCTTCCTGCGCCACGCCGAGAAGGCCGCGGCCGACTACGGCCTGGACGTGCGCTCGATCCTGATCGAGCTGGGCGAACGCCGCATGGTCGGCGGGCAGGAGGACATGATCGTGGACGTCGCGCTGGACCTGCTGGCGCGCAAGAACACCCGGGTGGAAGCCGCATGATGCAGTACGACCTCGACGCGCTCGCCGAGCGCCTGGACGGCGCCGCGCACGGCGCCACCGCCACGCCGCAACTGGAGGAAGCGATCTCGCTGGACGACGCCTACGCCATCCAGCGCCTGAGCATCGAACGTCGCCTGCAGCGCGGCGAGCGCCGCATCGGCATCAAGATGGGCTTCACCAGCCGCGCGAAGATGGTGCAGATGGGCGTGTCCGACCTGATCTGGGGACGGCTGACCTCGGGCATGCTGGTCGAGGACGGCGGCAGCATCCGCCTGCGCGACTACGTGCATCCGCGGGTGGAGCCGGAAGTCGCGTTCCTGGTCGGCCGGCCGCTGTCCGGCCGCGTCACCGCGCCGCAGGCGCTGGCCGCGGTGGACGCGGTGGCGCCGGCGCTTGAGATCATCGACTCGCGCTACCGGGACTTCCGCTTCTCGCTGACCGACGTGGTGGCGGACAACAGTTCGTCGTCGGGCTTCGTCGTCGGCCCGTGGCGCAGCGCCGCCACCGACCTGGACAACCTGGGCCTGGTGATGGCCTTCGACGGCCGCCCGCAGGCCTTCGGTTCCACCGCCGCCATCCTCGGCCATCCGCTGCGCTCGATGGTCGCGGCCGCGCGGGTGATCGCCGACGCCGGCGAAACCCTGCAGCCGGGCGACATCGTGCTGGCCGGCGGCGCCACCGCCGCCAGCGCGCTGTCGGCCGGCATCCACGTGTCGCTGGAGGTCGAATCGCTCGGCCGCTGCGGCTTCCACGTCGAGGACTGAGCCATGCCCATCCTGCACGCCCACATCCTGGCCGGCCGCACGCAAGAACAACAGCAGGCGTTCGCGCGCGCGGTCACCGAGGCCGCCGTGACCCACCTCGGGGTGCCGCCGACCGCGGTGCGGGTGCTGATCCACGAGATCCCGCCGGCGCAGTGGTACACCGCCGGCGAACCGAAATCGCCGCCACCGGGCGCCCGCTGACGCCGCGACCACTGCCGCCAATTCCTCCGAAGCGAATCCGAGCATGTCCGAATCCGCATCCACACCGCGCCCCACCCCCGGTTCGCCGGCGTTTCCGCAGAAGCTGTGGCTGCTGGTGCTGACGGTACTGGCGGTGACCGCCGCGACCGAATGGATCGGGCCGCTGTCCGTGCCGCTGTGGTCGGCGAAGACCGTGATCCTGCCGATGTTGATGGCGTTGCTGCTGACGACGACGCTGGCGGCATTCCATGCGCGGTTCCCCGCAGGCCTGCGACTGGGCGTGCCGCTGCAACGCTACGCGGGCAAGCTGCTCAATGCCGCGTTGCTGCTGTTCATCGTCAAGCTGGGCCTGATGGCGGGCGGTTCGATGCCGCAGTTGCAGAAGGTCGGCTGGGCACTGGCGTTCCAGGAACTCGGCCACGCCTTCGGCACGATGGTGCTGGCCTTGCCGCTGGCCCTGCTGCTGGGCATCAAGCGCGAGGCCGTCGGTGCCACCTTCTCGATCGGGCGCGAGAACAGCCTGGTCATCATCGGCCAGAAGTACGGCATGCAGTCGGCCGAAGGCCGTGGCGTGCTGGCCGAGTACATCACCGGCACCGTGCTGGGCGCGGTGTTCATCACCTTGCTGGCGAGTTTCGTCGCGTCGTTGAACATCTTCGATCCGCGTTCGCTGGCCATGGGCGCGGGCATGGGCTCGGGCAGCCTGATGGCGGCGGCGCTGGGCGTGATCACCGTGGGGCAATCGCCGGAGGCGATCAAGGAACTGACCGCGATCGCCGCGGCGGCGAACCTGATCGCCGGCGTGGCCGGCTTCTACTTCGCGGTGTTCATCACCCTGCCCCTGTGCAACTGGATCTATGCGCGGCTCGAGCCGGTGCTGGGCCGGACCGCGTTCGCGCGGCGCGCGCCGTCGGCCGACGACCTCGACCCGGCGGCGGCCCTCGAGGACGAGGACGAGCATCCGACCTTCGCCGACAGCATCATCGCCCTGCTGCTGATGGTGGCCGGCATCGCCATCAGCAACCACATCGGCCATGGCGTGCCGGTGCTGCAGACCCTGCCGGGCGCGGCGGTGATGGTGGGCATCGTGCTGATCGGCCTCCTGCTCAAGCGCATGCTGCGCAAGCTGCCGCTGATGCTGTTCCTGGCGGTGTCCGCCACGCTGGTGACCATCCCGGGCGGCTGGCCGCTGGCCGGCGCCATCGCCGAGACCATCGGCCAGGTGCAGTTCATGAGCATCACCACGACGGTGCTGGCGCTGGCCGGGTTCTCGGTGGCTCGCAAACTGCCGATGTTCCGGCGCCTGGGCTGGCGCATCGTGCTGGTCTCGCTGACCGCCACGGCCGGCACCTTCATCGGTGCCGCGGCGATCGCCGAGTTCTTCCACTGATGCATGCGACGCGTCGCCATGGCCGCTGAAGGCACGATGCAGAGGCGGCCTCCCACACACTGGGCGTGGCAGGTGCGACTGCTGCACTGGCTGGGCGTGCTGCTGATCCTGGCGGTAGCCGGCATCGGCCTGGTGATGGTCGACCTGGAACGAGGAACCGACCTGCGCAAGACGCTGTACGCATTGCACAAGTCGCTGGGCATCACCGTGCTGGGCATGGCCGCGCTGCGCGTGCTGGTGCGGCTGTCCACGCGCGCGCCGGCACCGCTGGATGGTCCGGCCTGGCAGTTGCGCCTGGCGCGCGCCAGCCACGCGTCGCTGTACGTGCTGATGATTGCGGTACCGCTGTCGGGGTGGCTGCTCAACTCCGTTGCCGGACAGCCACTGCCCTGGTTCGGCATGGTCGACCTGCCCGCGCTGGCGGCGAAAAACGCCGACCTGCGCAAACCCGCCGATACCGCGCACGTCGTGCTGTTCTGGACACTGGCGGGACTCGTGTGCGTGCACGCGGCTGCCGCACTGCATCACCATTGGATGCGCGGCGATGCCACCTTGCGGCGCATGCTGCCGCCGCCCGCGCGCCGGGCCGGCTGAGCCGCGGCAAGACCGTCATGGCAGTCAGTACGTTCGACCTATTCAAGATCGGCATCGGCCCCAGTTCCTCGCACACGGTCGGCCCCATGCGGGCCGCCGCCCGTTTCGTCGCCCGCTGGTTGACCGAACCCGGCCGCCTGCCCGAGGTGGCCCGCGTCCGCGCCGAGGTGTTCGGCTCGCTGGCCCTGACCGGCCGCGGCCACGGCACCGACAAGGCCGTGCTGATGGGCCTGGAAGGCCACTCTCCGAATGAGATCGACCCGGACATCATCCCGCTGGCGCTGGCCCGCATCCGCGGCTCCCGGCAGGTGCGGCTGGGCGGCACCCACGCCATCGCCTTCGACGAGAAGCGCGACCTGCTGATGAACAAGCGGCAGAAGCTGCCCTACCACACCAACGGCATGCGCTTCACCGCCTACGACGCCCACGACGAGGTGATCGCCACCCGCGACTACTATTCGGTCGGCGGCGGCTTCGTGGTCAACCAGGACGATGCCGCCTCGGACCGCATCGTCGCCGACGAGACGCCGCTGCCCTACCCGTTCCACAGCGGCGACGAACTGCTGGCCCAGTGCCAGCGCAGCGGGCTGAGCATCGCCCAACTGATGTTCGAGAACGAGAAGTGCTGGCGCGGCGAGGAGGAGATCCGCGACGGCCTGCGCGAGCTCTGGGGCGCCATGCAGGCCTGCGTGGCGCGCGGCATCCGCGAGGAAGGCACCCTGCCCGGCGGCCTGCACGTCTCCCGCCGCGCCCCCAGCCTGCACCGCGAGCTGTCCGGCAAGCCCGAAGCCGCGATGCGCGACCCGCTGACGGTGCTGGACTGGGTGAACCTGTACGCGCTGGCGGTGAACGAGGAGAACGCCGCCGGCGGGCGCGTGGTCACCGCGCCCACCAACGGCGCGGCCGGCATCATCCCCTCGGTGCTGCATTATTTCGACCGCTTCTGTCCAGGCAGCAACGAGCAGCGCATCTTCGACTTCCTGCTGACCGCGGCGGCCATCGGCATCCTGTACAAGGAGAACGCCAGCATCAGCGGTGCCGAGGTCGGCTGCCAGGGCGAGGTGGGCGTGGCCTGCTCGATGGCCGCCGGCGGGCTGGTCGCCGCGCTGGGTGGCAGTCCCAGCCAGATCGAGAACGCGGCCGAGATCGGCATGGAGCACAACCTGGGGCTGACCTGCGACCCGATCGGCGGGCTGGTGCAGATCCCGTGCATCGAGCGCAACGCGATGGGCGCGGTCAAGGCGATCAACGCCAGCCGCATGGCCATGCGCGGGGACGGCAAGCACAAGGTCAGCCTGGACAAGGTCATCAAGACCATGCGCGACACCGGACGCGACATGCAGGACAAGTACAAGGAAACCTCTCGCGGCGGACTGGCCGTCAACGTCATCGAGTGCTGACGCGTTATCCACACTCGGCCTCCTTCTTTCCCTCTCCCTCCGATGAGGACATCCATGCAACCGACCGCCCCTCGCATCCGCATCCGTCATTCGCTGCTCTGCCTGGCGCTCGCCGGCGCCGGCATCGCGCCGGCATTCGCCCAGGACGCCGGCGACCGCGCCGAGATCCTTCGACAGATCGCGCAACTGCGCGACCAGCAAGCGCGCATCGCGCAGATGCAGCGCGACAACGAAGAGGCATTGCGCGCACTGGAAGCGCGACTTGGCCTGGCGCCCGCGCAAACCCCGGCACCGGCGACGCCTGTACCCGCCACGCCCCATGCCGCAACGACAGCCGCGCCGACGGCTTCCGCGCCACTCGCCGCCAGCTCCGCAACCGAGCCACGCCTGAAGATCAGCGGCGATTTCCGCGTGCGCGGCCAGTTCGACAATTCCGATGACGACGGCCGCAACCGCAGCAGCAGCCAGGTGCGCGGCCGCCTGGGCGCGACCTTCGCCGTCAACGACCGCGTCACCGTGGGCGCGCGGCTGGCCACCGGCGATTCCAACGATCCCAACAGCACCGACGTGCAGTTGTCCAACTGGGTGGACGACCTGGAAGTGAGCCTGGACCAGGCCTACCTGCAGTTGGCCTTCGGCCAGCTGAAGGTGTTCGGCGGCAAGATGCCGCAACCGTTCACCCGCACCGAACTGGTCTGGGACGGCGACGTCAATCCGCAGGGCGTGGCCGCCACCTGGCGCCATGCGCTGGGCAGCGGCGGCGCGGTGCGCGCCAACGCCTTGTTCTTCGTCGTCGACGAGCAGGCCGGCGGCCCCGACAGCACGATGATCGGCGCGCAACTGGGCTACGACACTCCTGCCCTCGGCCCTTGGCGTTTCGATGCCTCGGCCGCGTACTACGACTACACCCTCGACAGCATGGCCGGTGCCGATGCCGGCGATTGGCGCAGCAACCTGCTCAATCCGGACGGTACGTACGTCTCGGACTTCCGGCTGGCCGACCTGATCGTCGGCGCCACCTACACGGGACTGGGCGAACGCTGGCCGCTGCGCATCGTCGGCGACTACGTGAAGAACACCGCCGCCCGCACCGAGGGCGACACCGGCTACAGCATCGACCTGACGCTGGGCCGCGTCAGCCAGGTCGGCGACTGGCGCCTGAGCTACGGCCATGCCGTGGCGGAGGTGGATGCCGTGCTCGCCGCCTTCTCGCACGACAACATCGGCATCGGCACCAACTACCGCATGCACTCACTGGGCATCGACTACATGCCCTGGCACCGGACCACGCTCAGTGCGATCCTGTACCGCTACCGCCCGGACGCGGCCGCCTACGCCGGCAGCAACGATCCGGACGACTGGCTCAACCGCTTCCGGGTTTCCCTGATGGTCGCTTTCTAGCCGCCATGGCTTGGAGCCGCCTTCCAACCGGTTCCTGCTCCTCCTTGGTGCCATGGCGCTGGCGGCCTGCCTTCCACTTCCGATGATGGCTGCGGTTGGAGCCGCGGTGAGGCGCATCATCATCGCCTCACCGCCGATGCGGACTCGCTCGCCATCCACATCCGCGCTTCACATGGCCATGAACGGCCCGCATTTAAGCTGACAAGCATGGTCCGTCCACCGGACTACTCCCCTATCCCCCAGGAGTGGCCCATGCGAATACTCATCCTGCCGATCGCGCTCACGCTGGTGGCCTGCACGCACCAAGCCGGCGGGCTTGCCCGCGACAGTGCGCCGGAATGCGCCGATGTCGCCGAGAAAGCGCGCGCCCATGACAAGGCCAACAAGGACTACGAATCGATCAGGCAGCGCACGGTGGAGACGCCCACCGAACAGAATCAACGAAAGTTGGCGGCGGCGGCGACAGACACAGCCAAGGCGGCAGCGGACCTGTCCGCCGCAGAAGCCGGAGCGGGCGCCCATTGCCAGCGCTCCGGAAACTAGCCGACCGCAAGCTCGTCCGGACTACGCCGGATCACATCGTTGGCCTCAGTCGGCATGTGAGCAAACCCGTCGTGAGCAATGCGGCCCACTGCCAACTTCCTACTCGCCACCTTATTCATTTTCGTCGGAGCAACCGGACAGCATCGGACGCCTTCGAACGGAAGACAGGTCGATTCTCAGTGGTTTCGGAGGATGTGTGGGTGCGATCGAACGCCATTGGACGGCTATATGGTGGCCCACCAGCACACGAATAACTATTGCATCCACTTGTTCTATCAAGAATTTCATTGAACAAGATAGGAATTCGACTCACTTTTTGACTCACTTTTGAGTCGACGTGAATCGGACGTCATTGGACGACCTCGAACAGTTTGAGGGCAAAGCTGCCACAACCAAGCACGCCAGTGTCGCCCGCATGTGCTCTGCGAGCCCCGACGAAACAACACCCGCCTCCCAATCCCGAGCATCTCTGCTCTCGTCCGACTCCCACGCGCACGCCGGTGGGATTGATCACCAAGACCGATCCGCGGGACCAGCCGGCCGATGCTGGACGGCAGATATAAGGAATGGCGGTTTTCGGCCAGAAGCGGACATCGAGCCATTATCTTCATGCGCACGGGAGTATCGCCCGCGGATAGTTCAGGAAGCTTCTTCATCGCTCTCTCAGGCAAAAATCCGGAAGTCTTCGAAGAACGTCTTGCTGACGAAGAGTCCTTTGAAATTCATCCCGGCAGCCGGAGCTGCGGGCCCGAACGCACTCGCTCCACCACCACATATCCAGGCAGCACCCCTGGGATGCGTTGGATTCGCTCCCTTTCAGAGAGTGGCTGGAATTCCCAGCGGTCGAGGAAGCGCTCCGCCTTCACGTTGTGAAGTGGAAAGCTACTCAGCAGGCGATCTTGCCATGGCTCGGCGGCTGCCCATTGCAGCGCCGCCTCCATAAGGTTGCGCGACACACTGGTTCCTCGATAGCGCGGACGGACGTACAGTCACCAGAGCCACAGGTGGCTGTGCAGAATCACATTGAAGCGTCTCGATGCCGCCATGACACCCACCAACGCCCCATGGTGCTCAACCCCCAGTGAATGCGTGGCTGCTCCTGCAGGAACACTGAGGCAGACCCAGCATCCACGGCTTGGTCCAGCTCACGCTCCACATCGAACGTCAGCGTGTCAGGCTCGTCCTTGGCAGCCTTGCTCCGCAGGTCAAGATATCGTTTGGCGTCTTGCGGCCCTAGAACCCGTGCAAGCATGAAGCGTCCCAAAAAAGATGCCCTGGCGGACCAGGGCAAGGGGATTGAGAGAGTTTGCGTCGTTCTAATGGGGATGTCCGCGCCATTGGGCACGGAGTGAGCTCAGCGCGCAGGGTTGCCGTCAGCGTCGATCACTCGAATCTCACCGAGCTTCAGTGCCCGGATCTGCGCCTCGATCTTCGATCGGTCGCCCACGACCACCCAAGTCAGAGGGCGCTTGCCCAACAAGTTCTGGGCTTCTTGATCAATGGCATCCAGCGAAATATCGGTGACCTTGCGGGGGTACGTGGCGTAGTAGTCTTCAGGCAACCCTGCGACCTCCTGGTCGACCAAATAGCTTGCAATGCCGCCACTGGTGGCCCAGGCACTGGTCAGGCCCAAGCTCATGTCATCGCGCGCCACAGCCAGTTCTTCCACTGTGACCGGGCGAGCCCCTGTGATCTCGCTGAGCGCCTTGGCAATCTCGGTCATGGATTCGGCTGTCTTATCAGCCTGCACCGAGGCGCTTGCGGAGAACACCTGCGATCCGTTCCCGCCGCCAATACTGCTACGCGCGCCGTAAGCCCAACCCTTCTCCTCGCGCAGTTTCATGTTGAGGCGAGAGGTGAACGAGCCGCCCAGCACCGTATTCATGGCGTCGCGAGCGATGGCATCCCCCTCTTTGCGGGCAGGCGCGACCATCGCCGCGCGGATCACCGTCTGCGGGGTGCCGGGCTTGTCGATCAAGTACACCACCGCCTCCTGCGGTCCATCCGAGGTTGGAACCAACGTCTCGTCCAGCGCGCCTTCCTTCCAGTTGGCGAACGCAGCTTCGATCAGTGGCCGGATCTCTGCAAGGTCCGTGTCCCCGGTCACCACCAAGGTTGCGTTGTTGGGATGGAACCAACGGGCGTGGAATTGGGCCACATCGTTGCGGGTAAGGGCGTCCGCATCGGCTTCCGACATCAATCGCCCATAGGCGTGATCGGGACCAAAAAGCAGCCTCGACGAGAGACGGCTGGCCATCTTGCTCGGGTCTTGCTTGGTGGCAGAAATGCCGGCGCGTGTCTGCCCCTTCAAACGGTCAATATCCGCCTGCGCGAAAGCTGGATTCATGATCACATCCGCATAGAGATCCAGCGACTTGACCAAGTTCTGCTTTAGCGCAGACATCGAGACTTGGCTGGTCTCCCCGCCACCGCCTGCCTGTAGGGTTGCACCAAGGCTGGCAAGCGCGTCAACGAGTTGCTCACTGTTGAGGCGCTTCGTGCCCTCATCAAGAAGAGCCATCGTCAGCGCCCCCGTTCCAGACTTGATCGATGCGAAATCCTTCGGCACGCCAGTTTTCAGTGCCATGGTCATGTTGGCCAGCGGCACACCCCTGCGGCGGGCCACCACGAGCTTCATGCCGTTGTCTAGGGTGGCGCGCTCAACGATTGGGAAGCTCGCCGGCACGACCGATGTCGGCATGGGCATTGCTTTGCGATCCGCTCCCTCCTTGGCGGCTTTCAGGTCACCAAACGGGAGAATGTGAAGGACATAGTCACCATCGCTGAGCCAGTTGCGTCCCGCATCACGCACTTGCGCCGGGGTTGCGGCCAAGTAGCGGTCGTACCCTGCTTTCCACGCGTTTGCATCGTCCAAGTATGTCTGGCTTTCCGCCAGCAGACCGGCTTTGGCCGACAGGCTTTCCATGGAGCGGATGAACGATGCGGTGGTCGCGGCGCGCACACGATTCAACTCGGCCGCTGACGGTCCTTCGGACAGCAGGCGCGCGAGCTCTTCCGAGATGACTTTCTCTACTCGGCGAATGTCGCCACCTGGTTTGACATCCGCCGCGACCGAAAATTGGCCGCCGAGCACCCGTCCCCACACGCTGGCACTGACACCCGTGGCCAACTGCTCGTCAATCACAAGGCGCTTATAGAGCCGTGAGTTCTTGTCCCCTGACAGCAGCTGACCGAACAATTGTAGGTAATCGTTGTCCGGCGATGCATACTCCGCCGTATTCCAGACCCTGTAGATGCGTGGCTGGGCCACGCGATCGTAAGCCACTTCCCGCACCGTGCCGGTCTTGCGCGCCACCCAGCTGGTTGGATGGGACACCGGCACACCAGGCGCAATGTCGCCGAAGTATTTCTTGGCCTTGTCCTTGGCCTCCGCCACGGTGATGTCGCCAGACAGGACGAGTACCGCATTGGACGGGCCGTAATAAGTGCGGAACCAGGCATGCACGTCGTCGAGACTGGCCGCATCCAGGTCATCCATCGAGCCGATGGTACTGTGCGCATACGGGTGACCGACCGGCATCATCGCCCGCATGATCAGATCAGAGGACAGCGCGTAGGGCTTGTTGTCACCCTGCCGCTTCTCGTTCTTCACGACCGAACGTTGTTCATCGAGCTTGGCCTGATCGATCGCGCCAAGCAGGTGGCCCATGCGGTCGCTTTCCAGCCACAGAATGGAGTCCAGTGCCGCTTTTGGCACTGTCTGGAAGTAGTTGGTCCGATCGACGTTGGTCGTGCCGTTCTGGCTGCTAGCGCCAATGCGCTGCGTGGCCTTGAAGAAGTCGTCATTGAAGTTCTCCGATCCGTTGAACATCAAGTGCTCGAACAGATGTGCGAAACCCGACTTCCCTTCCGGCTCGTTCTTGGAACCCACGTGGTACCAGAGGTTCACATGCACCAAAGGTGCGGAGTGGTCCTCATGAACAACGACCGTCAACCCGTTCTCCAGCTTGAACGAGCTAGCTTCTAACGCGAGTTCACGCTGCGCCGGCGACACGGGACTGGATGCCGCATCAGCGTCACTGAGGGCCAGGCAAGCCAGAACGACGAGTGACACTCCACAAATTCGGCGAATGGACGGCATACCAGTTCTTGCGGTGTAGTTCACTAACAACTCTCCAGCGAGTTCATGATTGAGCGCGGGCCCAAAAGGCGCGCACGGCTAACAGGCGCCGAGGCCTGGCGTCTGTAGTAAGGATTCCGGAAAGGGCTGATACCCTACCTTGGTGTCGCAATCTTCGGGGGCGTCATGAAGGTTCTGCTACTTCGGAAGATCTGGCAGCTAGCGCACGACGCATTCACGTAGTTCTCGCAGCAAGTCATAAGTCCCGAAGTCCCTCTCTGCATTAGGGCGATTCGTACCAACATCACGCAATACTTCAATGCGAGATCTTTCAGCGATCGACAACCCGTACATCTGTTCCCTTGCCAGTCGGATCTTCTCCTCAGCAGCTGACGTCGTCAGACCAGAGCGCCGAAGGAAGTTTCCTTTGACAAGGAGGTCAGGCACCTTCTTGAAGAACCCAGTACACAGGTGGCGAATCGCTGCCCGCTGCTGATCACTCGGCACTAGCGATACACCCGACTCACGGACCGACTCTGGCTCGCCAATACTATTTAGTGAAGGATCAAGCATTTTTCCACCAATCAGAGATACAACTTGGCGGTTCATGTTGACCCACTGCTGGAATGCGGCGTCATACAACGCTTTGGGTCCAACCAGCTCGGCGATGTCGGGGTCAGAGCTTGATATTTCGCGATTCGAGATCAATGCAATTGATCGCTCGACATTCTTCCAGCCAAGCTGTGCTCCAGCCACAGGATCAGAAACACCAGGCGTCTCTATTCCGTCATAAGGGCCCTTGACCCGGGAATCGGTCCGCCTATACCTGTAAAGCGATTTGCTGTTCCACAGCGCATCCAGTTCGGCGGAAGAATCAGATTTCGAGTAGCCCCACCTAATCCAGAACCTGTCGGCAGAACCAATTCCCTGTAGCAGACTTGGCACTGGAACGTTGTCTTCTGGTTGCGCGACATAGTTGAACCTTGCGTAGTTCATTATGCTTGGGCTGAAGCGATTCGACTCCAACCAAGAACGATCACGAAGTTGCTCCGTGCTGTAGCTGAACGTTCCGTACGTGCCATCTTTCAGCCCAAGAAGATGTCCGATCTCATGAGCAGCAACCTGTCGCACGAGGCTGCCCAACAGATCATCGGGTAGTGTTTCTTCAGCTGCCCGAGGATCCAATGCCGCCATGTTGACAAGATATCTTGGCAGCAAGCTTGGGAGCGACTGATCTGTAGAGTGAATCTGAGCCTGCAGGATCTCACCGGTGCGTGGATCAAAGATGTTCCACCCACATGCCTCACGCTCACCCCAGCAGAGAGCGGAGTTTCGGAGATCGTCGTAGTCCCATCCCCCAACAGACAGCGCGTCGACTGCGGCTATCGGAGTTCCCAGCCCAGCCGCAAGAAAAGCTTCATTCCACGACTCAACGCCCTTCTTGACCCATGGCTTCCAGCGTTCTGGCGTGCTCGGAGCGAGATAGACGACGATTGAACTGGCTTGCTTGGCCGCTTCGCCAGATAGCTTCTGGCCGTCGATTCTCCAACGCTGAACGACTTCCTGCTGCCCATCCTTGATGTCTCCGAAAGGCCAGGCCTCCAGGAATCCAGGATGCATGAATGCACTTCGGGGAAGAAGCTTCTTCGTCTCCATTCGAATTCCGGGAAGTCGGACGAAGTTCCACCGCATGCTGGCTTCTACAGAAGACCGCGCATGACGTCTTGACGTTGTCAGAACAGCATTGCGAGGGAACATTTTTGGAGGATCGAAGCGTAGCGCGATACTGGCGCTGACTTCTTCGTGTCCCCAACCTGATGGGTAGGCCGCCCGAAACAGCCTGGTTACATTCACCTGGTACCGACCATTGACCAGAGATCTTGCCGGGAACTTTGCCACGACGGCCGCACCTGTCTCCCAGTCTGAAGAGAGTTCTGCGTCTCTGCCTGCGGTCGACCTGAGCACTATCGAGTCGCCCTCTTTGGACCAGCGGATTAGCTGCCATGGCGCGGCCTTGCCTGTAGAAGGCAACTTCCACACCACGTAGTCCTGATCAAGGTCCGATGGAAGGAGATTGAAACTGACGTTCTTATCAGAAACCTCAATCTCCCAGAATTCTTCAGGCCCCTGCACCTGCCCATCTGGCTTCTGCTGATTGTCGCGCGGTGCATTGTCTATAGCCTTGGCCGGGAAGCCCACGACAAGCAGCAGCACATAGACCGAAGCCAGATGGGAAGCCGAGATTAGTTTCATGTACAGAGTCCATCCTCCAAGACCCTAATGCCTTGGGGCGCCGAGAAAGATTCAGGCAAGCGACGTGGTTGCGCTTGTAGTTGTTGTTGGATTTGTCTCAAGGCGCATGCAACGCCCTCCATCGCTCGCCCAGCAGAACTGGGCGAGCACACCTGCTTAGAACCTTCCCCTCAGGGAGAGCATGTACGAGCGCGGATCGCCAAACCAGTTGCCGCCGACCGTGGTCCCGACGGTCCTGTAATAGGTCTTGTCTGTCAGGTTGTTAAGGTTTAGAGCGATGCTCCAGCTATCCGTCAACTGGTAGGCAACCCGGGCTGAGAAGACCGTGTACCCACCTTGCGTGAACTCAAACGGAGCGCTCCTCAAACATTGGGTTGTGAGTGATCCCTCAGGGTTCGTAATGGTCCTGAACTCCACACACGCAGACCCACTGGTGTACGAGCTTGATTGAGAATTCACGCCCGCACCAATCGTTAGGCGGGAGAGATACTCGCCCGAGTCAAACCGATACGTGGCCCACAGTTTGAGCAGGTGCTCCGGCGCGAGAGACACGAGAGGCTGCCCTTGTCCCGTTCCGTAATACGAACCCTCCTGAGACGTCTTGTTGTAGGTGTACCCAAAGGCGACCTGCAGACCAGGCATGACCTGTCCGGTTACTTCCACGTCAAGTCCCTTGCTCAAACGTTCTCTATCTGCCTCGTTGTTATAGCAGCAGGAGTGAAGTCCATCGGGAAGCACGCCAAACGTATCCTCGTAGTCCCCATAGCCAACGAACAGAGGGAAGTTCACTTGTTTAAGTCGGAATGCTGACATCGATGCATTCAAACCACCGTCTCGCGACTCCCACTTCACACCCACTTCCATGTTCGATCCCGTCAATGGATCAATAGGATCACCAGAGTTGGTGACGTAAGTGGATTGCTCCTGGTAGATGTCTGTGTAACTGGCGTAGGCCGACACCGATTTCCCGAATGCGTACGAGATGGCCACCAGCGGCGGCCACGAGGTATCGGAGGTCTCGTATTTCGTGTTTGTCACTCTCCTGACGTTACCGATTGCACTGCAACCGATAGCAGGGCTTACCACCGTGCAGAGGCCATGAGCTATGGCATCGTACTCATAGTGGCTGTACCTGACTCCGAGGTTCAACCTCAGTGGATCAAGGAGATGAAGCCCCAGCGTCACATAAGCGCCGTACTGGCTAATCTCGTGCTTCTTTCGAAACGTTGTCGGTTGCCCCGAGGCTGGCTCTAAATAGGCCCACGGATTGAAATCGAAAATGTTGACCGGCTGCGCAGGAGGGCTGGCGAAGAAGTTGGCGGATGAGTAGCCACCTGCGCCATCAGCAGTCATGTAGTTGGCACCCAGAGTCAACTTCTGCTCGCGGCCGAACATTGTGAAGGTTCCACTGACAGATGCGTCAGCCGCAAGTTGGTCGCTCCCCGTAGTAGCCGTCAATCCACCCGCGAACACCGGACCGGCCAGCGTTGAACTATTCACGGCACGCGTCACAGTACCGATCTTTTGCGTACGGAACTGCTTGAAGCTAGTCACATTCAGCTTGGCGGACCATGCCTTGTTGAAGTCATGGTCTATACCGATGAAGTATTCATCGGTATCAGCAACGCGGGTGTTCCATGGGAAGCATAGGCAAGTGGCTCTATCGAGTCGGAGATCACTTCCGTCTTCATATCTCGGCAGACCTGCTCCGAACGGGATAGAGTCCGCCCTGGTGATGTTTAGCCCACCGCGCACCACGGTGTTTGGCCCCACAAGATAGTCAACGATACCGTAGAGTGTCGTCCGACTGCTTTCTGCCACGCCGTAGAAATAGCTCCTATCTTCGTTGGAGACCACCACTCTTCCCCGAAGCCTTTCGCTTAACCCGAGTGGACCAGCGGCATCCACCATGAAGCGCGCGTTGGACCAAGACCCATAGTCTGCCTCTATGATCACCTGAGTGTGGTCCAGCGGCTGCTTTCGCACGAGATTGATCACCCCGCCCGGGTCACCGAATCCGTTGAAAAGTCCGTCTGCACCGCGCAGGATCTCCGCATGATCGTAGATCGACATATCAAAAGACGATGTACCACCGTTAACGGTGGAGTCGGAGATACTCAATGGAGCGCCGCCGTCCACCTGCACCCTCGTGATCTCGAATCCGCGTGAGTAGAACCTTCTGGACTCAGAGTCATTCCCTGCCACCACGCTGATGCCAGTTGCTTTGTCCATCAACGACCTGAAATCAGTGATCTTCTGATCTTGAAGTTGCTGCTGCGTGACCACGCTGACAGACTGAGGCGTGTCCTTGATCGATTGAGGTGTCTTGCCCGCAACCGTCATTGCACCCGTTGTGTAGCTATTGGTGCCCTCGGTGGCCGTGACATCGCGACTGCCATTGGTCCCATTGACCGCCGAGCCACTGCTTGCGCCTTCTATACGCAAGGGACCCAACACACGCGCATCCCCCACATCGGGCGCGGCCTCGATAACCACGGTGCGGGGGCCTGCGAACCGAAACGTCAGCCCGCTCCCCGAGAGAAGCGTCCTGAGCGCAGTTTCTGCGGACAGACGTCCTTTCACACCTGCACTGCGCTTGCCGTCCGTGAGGTCGCTTCCCACATTGAACTGGAGACCCGACTGCTGGCCAAAGCGGAGCAAAGCAGAGCTGAGCGGGCCAGCCGGAACATCGAACTCAATGACTTGTTCTTGCTGCACCGTGCCGCTTTGAGCGAGCGCCGGAAGCACGCTTCCCACCGACATCGCCGTGGCCAGCGCTAGCGCGATGGCAAGCCCGTGGCGGCTGGGCGCCGCGCCATTGTTCCCCCTGACCGCTTCTCCCGCATGAAGCTTCTTCATTCCTATCCCCGTGATTAGCATGTGCGTGCCGGCGTGAGCTTGGAAGCACCCGGATCGATGGATCGCACGTCGAGTCAAGCAACGCGCATCCCTCACTCAATGCATGGGGGAAGCGAATTTGACAATTTCGTGTCGAGAAGTTCCTTTTTTGGGAGGCGCCAGAAATGAAGAAGCCAGATGATTGCTCATCTGGCCATTCGCGCGCTTGAAGCCATGGCGTCGCTTGCACACTCGGCCATCAGCCATTGGGTTTCGCCTTGGCTGCTTCACTGATCCAGACGACTGGACCCATGCGCTTGACCTCAACAGGCAGTGATTGTCCAAGAGTGTCATACCACTCATCAAGCCGCGCCAGATCGACCACGGAACTCACCCGCAGGTTGTCGCCCTTCGGGTAGCGCACGACAACGATCCGTTTGTCGTAGCGCCTAAGCTCTTCGAAAACCTGGCTAATAGGTCTATTCTCAAACATCACGCGGCCAGTCCTCCAAGCAAGCGCACGGCTGGCATCGACCAGCTCCACACCTCCCAGATTTCCGCCGCTCGTGACGCGCACGCTTTGATCTGTCGTCAACACCACCTGAGGCCCGCTCAAGCCTGTCACCTCCACGCGGCCACGTTGCACGGTCACTACCGTGTCGTCGCCATCGCGATACACGCCAAACGCAGTGCCGAGGACTTTGATCTGTCCAGGCCCTGCGTTGATCACAAAGGGACGTCTAGCATCGCGCGTGACATCGAAATATGCCTCTCCACGGGCCAAGGTCACATGGCGCGCTGCGGCGTCAATCTGGATGTCTGCTGCGCTGCCCGTGTTCAACCACATGGTACTTCCATCAGCCAATGCGACGGCCCGTTGTTCGCCGGTTCCCGAGACCTCGTCGTAGCGCCAGTTCGTGCCCCACTGATGCCCAAAGCCCAATGTCAGCAGCAGTGTGGCTGCCGTGGCCAACAGTGGTTGCCAAGGGCGTTGTGAGCGGCGGCGTGCCCGTGGGATTGGCATGCTCTCCAAGGCAGGGGCGTAGCGCGCCTCCAAGACACCGCCCATCATTAGCCAGAGCTTGCGGGCTTTTGCTAGGGCTGCCTCGTTCCTGGAATCGGAGTCGCGCCAACGCTCGAACTCGAGGAGGGTGTCGGCGTCAGCTTGGCCGGAGGCCAATCTCGACACCCACAGGTATGCCTGATCGTCTGGATCGCACGGATCCAGTTCCAGATCGAACTCGGTCGCCTTGTCATCGTGAGATTTCATATTGTCCTTAACACCTGCCGAGACTGCGATTGGCAACTCGCCACTGCGTCCGTTCATGTTTCTTCCAGCTTCTTGGCGCAGTGCTTCAACGCCAACACCACGTACTTGTTCACCAGGCTAAGCGACACCCCTAGTCGAACAGCCACCTCTTCACGAGGGAGGCCCTCAACTCGGGTCAGATACAGGACATCGCGACACTTTGCGGGCAGTTCGGCCAAAGCACGCTCTATGGTTTCCATGCGATCACGGGCATGTGCATGCTCCTCGGGATCAGCCACGTGTCCCTCAAACAACGTCAGGGCTCCCGCCAGCAACTGGACGTGCCTTGACTCGGTGCGATGGTGATACAGAGCTGCATGGATCGCCATGCGCATCAGATAGCGTCGTGCATCCTCTTCTTGTGGAAGAAGATCAGAAATGCGGTCCAGCTTGAGGTAAATGTCCTGTGCCAGATCTTGTGCCGTGTCGCGGTCATGGATGCGCCGTTCAATGGCGCGTTCCAAGTTCGGCCTGATCTCCAGGAAGATGCGGGTGAGCTCTTCGGTGGTCAGCCTCGCCGCACACTTCTTGCCGGCCTCATCACCCGGCATCACTGTGTCCTGCGCACGAGCGGGCCACCATTTCACGTCCCAGCCCTCGCCACCCGCCTACGGAGGAAGAACTCAACAGGAACGACCATCTCGACGGTGTTTCCGCCCACTCCCTTTGGTGGCACGGGCAGTGGTGATGCACGCTGAATGAGGGCATTCACTTCACCATCAAGCAGGGTGTAGCCATTGCTTCGCTCGATGTTCCAGTTCAACACCTTGCCACTGCGGTCCATCGTGAAGCGCAGATACACCACGTCCTCTTGGCGCCTGGCCTGGGCGGCACCCGGGTATCGCTTGTAGCGCTCCAGGTGGGTGAGCAGTGCGTTCTCCCATGTTTGTTCTGCGCTGCTGGCCTGATCACTGGGCGCGCCTTCGATCAGTGCCTTGAGTGCATCCTGCTCCATCGCAACACTCGTCGGCGTGTCGGTGGTGCGATCGGCCGCGTCCAGCTGAATTTGCTCTTCCTGATCTGGCTTGGCGGCCAGCGCATCCTTGGGAGGCTTATGCCGCGCCTCGAGTGGCGGATCGAACAAACGTTGCTGGGGCTTAGGCTTGGGCTGGACTTTTTTCTCCACCTGCTGCGGGCCAAGCGGCATCTCGGTTTGCTTTTGCTCCATGGCGGAGGGCATGGGAGCCAACTCCACGGTCATAGCGGCCATCGGAGGCGCCACGGGCACGGGCGGACGACCAGAGAAGTCGACCAGCAGCGCTGTGGCGGCGGCCAGATGCACGAGGGTGGCTCCTGTGACGCTTGCCCCCCACCCCACAAGCTCCTTCCGCTTGGGACGCGTGGACCACAGATTGGGACGCTCTTGGCCCATCAGCCACCCCCAGACTGATCCAAGGTGACCAACGCCACTTTGGTGTGGCCGGCCTGGCGCAATATATCCATGACCTTCATCAAGTCACCATAGGACACGCCTTTGTCTGCGCGCAAGAAGACACGCTGGTCGGCGCTGGCGCCTAAGGCCTTCCGAACTGCCGCACCCAAAGCAGTCTCATTGGTCGGCTGCTCCCCCACGAAAAGCGCTAGGTCCGCTTGCACGCTGACCACCACCAGCTCGCTTTCGTCTGGCGGCGCCTCCGTGCTTGATACAGGCAGATCCAGAGGGACGTTCACCGTGGCCAAGGGCGCGGCCACCATGAAGATGATGAGCAGCACGAGCATGACGTCGATGAACGGCGTGACATTGATCTCGCTCAGCCCGGCGTCGTCGTCCTCCCCTCCCGACAGCTTAAACGCCATGGAGGGCTCCCACGGGCTTGCGCGCGGCGTCTTCCCGGTGACCACGGTCATCCAGCTCGCGGCTCAGCAGGCACATCACCTGCACCGAAGCATCGTCTAGCTTCACGCGATAGCCCGCGATCGCACGGACCGTGGCGTTGTAGAGCAAGACAGCGGGGATGGCCGCGACCAGCCCGAATGCAGTGGCCAAAAGGGCCTCAGCAATACCTGGCGCGACGACCGCCAAATTGGTGGTCTGCGCCTTGGCGATGCCGATAAAGCTGTTCATGATTCCCCACACCGTGCCAAACAGGCCGATGAAGGGCGCTGCAGCGCCCACGCTGCCGAGCACGCTAATACCTCGGGACAGTTGGCGCTGGCGGCTGGCACCAATTCGCTGGATCACAGCGGCCACACGCTCCTTGATACCTTCTGTTGGCAAATGGCTCTGATGGCGGGCTTTGGGGTAGCGATCCAACTCGCTGAGCGCGGTTTGGACCATCGCCCGGGCCGCCGAATCGGGAATCTCTTTGACTTGCTCCAAACCCGACGCAACGGTCAGCTGATCCAACGCGGCCGACATGCGCCGGCGCCGAATGAGGATTTCCCAGCCCTTGTAGAGACCGATGGACAGTGATGCCACCGACGCCAGGACCAGGGTCCACATGACGGATTTGACCACCCAGTCGGCTTGGGCGTACATCGACTGAACGGTGATGTCGGTGGTGGGCAAATGTCCCTGCGCCGAGGCCGTCCCCGCCAGCAACCAAAGGGGTGCCATACAAATCAATACCTTGCACTTCAAAGCATCTCTCCAGATCGGCCGTGCGGCAGACCCTGGCGCCCATGACTGGGCACCGGGGGAACGAACAGCCCTCCCTAGGGGCGGCTGTCATATGGAGGTAATGCTTGGGGGTGGCCGAACTGACAACAGAATTCCCGGTCTCGTGCCTCCGTTCCGCCCATGAACGGCGAGACATGAATCCCGTTAGACCAAATGTGCTTTTGGCTAGAACAAGCGTGCAATCACCAAAGCGATACCGGCCCCTCATGACACAGAAGACTGCGACGTGAGGGTCGGTATGAAGTACATCTTCCGGTGATGCTATGAGCTCAATGCTGGCTCATAGGTGGGCCGCTCTCAATCGGCAGTGACCTCTGAACAAACCAGTCCTTGCACTGCGACCAATCGCTGCTAGGCGTCCAAGAGCTAGGCCATGCGCTGCCTCTAGGCCAAGTGATCTCCCTTCCGCGTCGAACAACAGTGGCGATATCCTGACTCAGGAACATATCGTCAAGCGGATTGGAATTCAGGATTACCATATCTGCGTCCATGCCAGCTCGCAGCGCACCGATACGATCCTCCATGCCTAGCTTCTCCGCGCCGTTCACGGTGGCGGCACGAAGAACTGACATCGGACTGGCACCTCCAAGCGCCAGTGACCACATCTCCCAGTGAGCAGCGAGGCCCGGCGGCTCGCTGTGAGATCCTATTGACACTAGAACTCCGTCTTCCAGAAGCTCCGCATACTGCCTGAAAGCACGAAGCTTCCATTCGGGAATGACAGGACTCCCAGACTCCCACCCGGGACCTGTCTTAATGCTTGAAACTCTCGAGATGACGCTACCATCCACTAAGCAGCGATAAGCCACACCCTGGTTTGATCTCGATAGGAGGTAAGGCACTGTCGCCGTTGAGTCGACGTCAAACAACGTTGGCGTGATCGAAACCCCACTCAACTTAAAGAACGACCTGACATCATGGTAAAGCTTCCTTGGTCTAAGGAATATTTCGTGCTCCATGCCCGTGTATCCTTCTTGAATTGAAGACAACTTAGATCTCATCGTGTACTCAAGATGAGACGTGACACCCAATCCATACTCGTGAGCAGCCTGCACGATCCAACGCCGAACGACAGGGGTTGGATTCAGATACTCTTTTAGAATTGGAACATTGCTCGTCGCCAGCCTTCCTACGTAGGCTCGCGCATCCTCGATACCATTGATTCGCGCGGATGCAGGATGACCATAGTTCCCCAAAATTGCTTGACCGGCAGAGTAGTACGTCGCACCGTTGTAATCATCCGCAGTGGACGCGAAAGTAAGATTGCTCGTCTCTGCCAGGGACTGTGGCGAAGGATCGTATACCGTGGTGACTCCATATGCCGCGAGAGAGAACAGAATTCCATCTTCTGTAGATTCATTGGCATTATTGAATCCAGTGGTGTGAAGATGCGTATCGATGATTCCAGGAATGATGGTCTTACCGCGAACGTCGATGATTGAAGCGTTCTCAAGCCTTGCACCAGATGCGCTCCCAACGTATTCAATTCTGGTTCCCGACGTGATGATGACACCATCTTCAATCACCTCATCTCCGTTCATTGTGATCAGGCGCGCGCCCACATACGCACGCCGGGACATGTCCTTCCTCAAAGGCGAACCCAAAGACTGAACGGACCCAATTCCGATATCGGGCTGATCGAGACTGACTTCATACACCTTATCTTGAACAACACTTATCAAAGATCTTTCGCTCTTCCAAACAGCATAGTCAAATGGCTTGCGGATAAAGTGCGGCAAAGACTCTATGACTTCGAAAGAAAGATGAGAGTTTTGATTGGATCCGCCAGCAAAAATCAATGGAATCACGGCGAATCCATTTCGGTAGGAAACGCCAACACTCTTGTAATCTGGAGATATCAAGAATTCTGTTATCTCAGGATCGCCTGACATGACCAATGTTTCATCAGATCCCGCCTTCTTGTGAACAAACCTCTTCTCACGAGACATATCTATAGAATAGAAGACACCAGTATCGTCGATATCCCACTGAGGAGCTGGATGATATCTCTGTGTGTATTTAGCCGGCGACATGACCCTAGCAATCTCTACCGGCTCACCACCTTTGAGATCAATGGAAAGGATCTTAGACTCCGATTTCGACTTAAAGCGGGTATCTGTAAGCGAGAACGCTACTTTGCAGTCGCAGTTCGCCCAGTTTGGGTTTGCATGAACGAGCATGTTAGAACGATGAATATTCCTCGATCTTCCCGACTTCATATCGAACATCTTGAGGGTAGACACACCACCTTCTACCTCAACGTACACGAGCTTACTTCCCGACTTGGAGAAAGCAGGCATCGTTTCAAATGCGCCAACAGACGATGTAAGACGTCGAACCTTGTTGGTTGCTAGGTCAAGAATCCATATCTTGTCTTTCGATGAAAATGCGACTTCATTCCTGCTCGCACTGTACGCTGGAAGCAGAATCTGGGGCAGGAACTTCATCTCCCTGGTTGGTCGGATGCGCGACTCAACAGTGAGCTCTAGTTTTGCTGAGACTGGCACCTCCCGCTCACCACTACCGATATCGCACCTGTAGAATTTCCCGTTGCGCGACAGCAGGGCAAATTCCGCGTCGGATGAAAGTGTGTATGTAGAGTCAACAAAGACGTTCTTGAAGCTTGCTGCTGCTTGTTCCAGCTTGCAGGTAGTTGCAGCGTTGCGACGGTCGGCGATGCGAATGACATGCAGGTCCCCCAAGCTCCCGCTTCTGTAGCCAACATGCATCCCATCTTCGGACACTTGAACCTGGGAAACGTCATCCGGAAGAAGGTTCTCTATAGAGCTCTCCTCTCCCGTCATAAGATCAACCCTTTTCAAACCCCTTATCGGGCGCGAGAACAGGTGCATGAAGCGCCCCCCGCTCGAAGTTCCGACCAATGCATCCTCTACACCCCGCTTGATAGGAAGTCCCATAAGAGACGCCGCAGGGCCTATCGTTCCGTGACGAGCTGCAGACACTTCCAGCGAATTTCGATGCCCTGTGAGATTGTCGCGCCCTGTCCATATCAGGGCATCACCCATCGACCAAGCCATTTCAAGCGGGTCGGTTGCAAGGTTGTCAGTTGCTGGAGTTGGTGCGCCATCGGCTTTCAGATCTTTGACCCAAACTCTCCAGACCCCGTCAACATTGTTGCGGTAGGCGAGTTGCGTGCCATCGCTTGATACAGTAGGCAAGTCTTTCCATCCACCGCCAAGCTCAAGCTTCTCAGCAACTCCGCCGGCTATGGGGGCTTTGTATATTTCGCCGAGAGAGTTGAAGTAGAAGCTACCCGATTTCTGCGACAGCGGTACCTTGGGAAGTGTAAATTCCGTTGAAGTGAAGCTAATGGTCTTTGGATCCATGAACTTCTGTTCAACCAATGATGCTTCTGAACCTGACGCGCTGGAGGCTGAAGCTATCATCAGAAGTGTTAGTGCGTGCGTCTTCATGTCTTCCTTCTTTTTCTCTTGTTATCGGCAAGCACCTGCCACCCAGCAGGTGATGGCCTGCTAGCGCCAGCTACCACTGTTAGGTTCATTGACTCTGGTCTGAGTGATCCATGCGGGCATCATTGAGAGATGCCCGCATGGCAAACAGGCGTTTAGAACGTCATCTCGAAGTTGATGACATAGGTTCTCAGCCTCGGATCACCGAACGTGCTGTATCCGCCGTATGGGTTGCTTGACGCAACGATGGGCGGCATCTTGTTGAATACGTTTCTAACTCCAAACGAAACCCAAGATCCGGATAGGAAGCCGCGATCAAAGCTGTACCGATAATTGACATCGGCATACGACTGAGAGGGAATTCGATCACTTCCCTGCCACATCGTCACTTGGTCACGGCTCGATTGTGGGTACGTCGAGGCATAGACATGGTAACTATCGTAGTACTGGGTATTCATCGAAAGAGTGGACTGCCCGATACTCCAGTCAACACCCACATTTCCTCGAACTGGCAGTATTCCATCCATGTATCCGATTCGGTCCACCCAAGGGCTCGACTCCAGCACTCGGGACGATAGCTCGTTCTGCTTGCTGATCACGCCGTAGAAATGCACGCTTCCGAACTTACCGAAGTCCCTGTCAATGTCGACCTGGAAATCGATCGCATCAACGTTGCTTCGTGCAACATTCACACTACTGGCATCAATTCGATTGATGACGCCCGCCCATCCAGCAGGATCACCTGGAAGGTTGGCTCCACGACCGACACGATCAGGAAAAGCAGCTTCCAGGTCTACGATCTGCTGAGGAGTCAAGGTAGCAATCTCGTCCTTTTTCCGAATTCGGATGTAGTCCACCGACAATCGGAGCCATTCGGCATAGCTTGGCGTGTAGATCAAACCGAGGGAGATGCTCTGGGAGGTTTCGGGCTTGAGCGAGTCATCTCCACCACCGCGAACGTTCTCAACTCCGGAATATAGCGTCCGCACTCCGTCGCGCATTGGATCGATGAGGTACACAGAGTACTGAGACGAGGATTTTCCCAACTGAGAGATGGAGGGAGGCAGGAATCCCGTGCCAAAGCTGCCCCGGAACGTCAGATCTTCAATTGGCGCGTACCTCAAGCCGACTGTGTAGTCGGTCGATGACACTCCATTCGTTACATAACGGTACGCGGGGATCTCCCCTGTGATCGGGTCAAAGGGAAGATTGGTTCCGATGGGTATGGCCGTCGTTGCATAGCGATCATGGCGTACAGACACTTGACCATCCAGCTTCGACACAAATGGGATGCCTTGTGAACTAGACACCATTGGAACAAACGCCTCTACATAGGCAGAGTCCACCTCCTGACCACGCGCAGGGTAGAAGACCGTCCTAGACCGCGCACTGCTCGCCCAGTCCTTGCGCGTCGCGAGCGACGCCGTCAGGCTTGCTGAACCCGCAGCGTAACTGGCGATTGGGCCTCCCACTCGCACAACATACTCTTTCGTGCTTCCCTTGGATGGCCCGTAAGCACTGAGATTCTCCACCTCAAATGCTGACAGGTCGATGGGATACATTGTGGTATCCCTGAACACATCGATCGCTCCGCTCCTTATTTCCGCTTGCACGGCCGTTGAGTCGTATGCAATCGACGTCCGAGTGTTCTTGTTCTCAGAGCTGTTCCTATTTGCCTCCACTGAAACTGCCCAGCCACCAGGAAGCTTGTAAACAAACCCTGCATTGACACGATCCGTGTCCGAGAAGTACTCGGACTCAGAAGACACTCCGGCGGTGAAGTTGACGCTAACGACGTTGTTGAATGGGTTTCCAGCGTCGGTCGGAAGCAAAGTGACGCTATACGCATCCGTGGAGTACCCCATTGAGGTTCGATTTCGTGTTTTTCCGAACTCTACGAATGCCCTGAGGTTGTCTGTGAATTCTCGCGTTATTGAGCCCATGAACGACGATGTCGTTGGAGATGAGATTAGACTGTTTGCCTTTCCTGGGATCGATTCTGGGATGGAGAAGTCGAAGGTTCCCGCTCCCGATACGAGCCCAGCGCCACCGTCTGTTTGATATCCGCCATAGCCAATAGGAACTGAGCCGATCCCGCTCCCGAGACTCGTTCCATTGCGAAGAGTCAGAATAGTTCCGGGATTGGCAGAGAAGTTTGCGCGGTTTCCCCGCATCATGTTTGCACGAGTCAATGCGCTGTCGCCGAGATTGCTAAGCAAAAGTTCTCGGCTTCGCTCGAGAAATGGGCGATCCCTAGCCAAGAGCTCGTTGGATTCGGAGTAGCTTCCCGACAGAAGGAGCTGTGTTCTTCCTTCTTCCAGCGAGAACCCTTTGGTGAAACTAGCCTTCTGGCGCGCACTATCGGTGTCGAAGGAGTTGTCATAGGTGAACCTGACAGACCCATCCTTGTATTCGCTCTTTAGGATGACGTTAATCACGCCCGCAGTGGCGCTGCCGCCATAGATGCCCGACGCTGTGGCGGGGAGCACTTCGACCCTCTCCACCATAGCGATAGGTATGCCGTTCAGATCAGGCTGATCCATACGGCTGCCCGAAAGCTGAGCAACGCCAGCCATGCGGCGACCGTTGATTAGTATCAGTGTCTGATTGGCACCAAGTCCTCGGAGGTTGAACTCACTTCTGTTGCCCCGACTATTGGTTGTCACATCCTGCGCTGCCGTACCCATCGTCTGGGACATGGGAAGCCGCCGCGACAGGAACTCCTCCAGATTTCCCGACATAGATGTCTCTATCTCCTCTTTCGAGAAGACGACGTATGGCTGGATGTCATCCTTTGTTCGCTCGATGTCGGCATTGAATGAACGCTTGCCATTCACCAGCACCTCGGCAAGAGAGGTCACATGACCACTCTCCGCCCCCCCTTCCGGTTGGTTGCGCGCCTCTTTCTGTCGACTCTTGTCAGGGGCCTTGGCCGGTGCGTCCTTTAGAACGTATGTCCGCTCATTGACGCGCTCATATACCAGGCCAGCAGCCGATAACAGCTGCCTCAATGCATCTGAAGGAACAAGCGCACCTTTGACCGCGACAGACTTCTTGCCCGCAATCAGCTCTTGGCGATACATGGCTTGAATGCCACTTTGGGTACTGAATCGCTCCAGCGCAACTGCCAGATCGCCTGCAGGAATATCGAAACGAACCGATGCTTCGCGCACGGCTTCTGGATTCGCAGCCTCCACCATGATCGGCAAGCATGCCGCTATCGCCACAGCGAGCGCGACAGCCCTGTACGAAGTGGATCTAGCAACCTTCAGCTTCGTCTTGCGTTGATGCATACAACCATTCTCCCCGGTAGGTGGCGGGCACAGCGCCCAATGTCTCCCCAGAGAAGGTTGATGACACCTTTGTCAAACCCCCTACCTAAGAATCATTACAGGATCATTTCGGCATGAGGATAATTTCCCCTGCGCGCCTCTCGATCCGCACCGGCAGTATCATGCTGGCAGCATCAGCGATCGAATCGGCATCGCCAGCACGAAAGTTTCCACCGAACTGCACGTCTGCCAGGCGGGGATCGCCCAGGCGGAGCTTCTTCGGTGAATACCTATTCGATTCCACGATTACTTCGGCAAGTGGCGTACCCCGAAAACGCAGCCAACCATCAAGCCAACCTGTGGCCTGCTCCGGATCGATCGATGCGATTGAGAGCCCATTCCGAGCGGATAACACAGCCCGCTCGTTAGGCTTTAAGACATGGCGTTCGTCGCGCTGTGCTACTGCAACGCTGCCCTCAAGAAGCGTGACTATGGTGCTTCCAGCGTCACGCCGCACCTGGAAGCTGGTACCCAGAGCAGTCACTGATGCACCATCCACGCTGACCACAAAGGGCTTTTCTGGATCCTTTGCGACGTCAAACTGCGCCTCGCCGCGCACCAGTTCAATACTTCTCTCATCACCGGAATAGACCACTGACACAGCCGAGTCTGTGTTGAGCACGATTTCGGTGCCGTCAGGCATGACCTCTGTCCGTCGCTCACCAAGCTCGGTTGCCAGCGTGATGGGAAGCGTGGCTCGCTGGATGTTCAACACTATGTAGCCCGCGCCGACGAGCATCACCAGTGTCGCCGCGACAGCCAGAAAGCGCTGCGGGCGAAACCATCGGTGTCGGCGCACGGCGGCCAGATCCCTTGATCTCAATGCTTGGAGCTCAGGATCGTTGGCCTGATCACCACTACGGTCCCAGATCCGCTGAAAGTCAGCGTAAGCCTCAGCGTGCAGGGGATCTTCTTCCAGCCATTGTTCACGTTCCCTGCGATCTGCTGGGGTCGCGCCACGGCGCTTGGTGAAGTACTCAGCAGCTTGCTGGGCAACGCGGTCAGAATGCTTGTCCATGTCATTCATCTCAGAAATCTCGATCGCCAACGGCCGCACGGCATGCCAGCAATGCTTTGGTGATGTGCTTTTCAACCATCTTCACGGAAATGCCCATCTCTTCGGCAATTTGCGGGTAGCTCATGCCATCAAACCGACTGAGCATGAACGCGAGGCGGCATTTTGGCGGCAGTTGGGTGATTGTTCGTTTGAGAAGCGTGTCGATGGCTTGCCGCGCATCGATGGTCACTTCGACAGGCGGGTCTGGCGCGCGCAGCGGGCCCGTGTCTTCCAGCGAGTAATGGGAATCCGCGCGGTGCCGCTGCCGGGTTCGGTGGTGCTCCAGGAGTAGATTGTTGGCAATGCGAAACAGCATCAGCCGATGGTCATCAATCCTACCTGAGTCGCGATACTTCATCATGCGCGACAAAGCTTCCTGGGTAAGATCTGCGGCTGCGTCCTGATCCCCGAGGCGTTTACGCAGATACTGCATCACCTCGTTGCGGTGCAGAGCCAAAGCGGCGTCGAAGGCATCCCGTTGACCTTCGGAACCTGGCGCGTTGCATTGATTGTCGGGCGTCGGCTCGGAGGGGGTGCTCATTCGCTTCTCGCTTCGCCTGCCAAGCGGCGAACTGCCAGCCTCTCCAATGAAGTCCAGCACGCGACACAAGGCTGCAACCTCAGCATCCACCAGCCATGCCCTCGCCTGCAAGTGAGCAGCATGAGAACGGAATGTCTCGCTGGGTGATCAACACGGTCATTGGCTCCTGAGGCTGGCTGGGCACAGCACCAATGTGGCGCTACCAGCAAGAGTGATGGCAACCGGCAGCATCCCCCTACCTTCGGCGGACCATTTGATAGCTGTCTATCCAGAAGTCGCGGCACGGGCGAGGCGCCAGCCTATTCATGCGCTCGCTTTGGGGTCAACCCTATGGCCTCTTCTCCAAGCTTCCATCCAGGAACCCCAAGGTGACCGGATTACGGTGCGTTGCTCGCCCTGCTAAGACACAGCTGCTGCCTTATGGGGCGCCGATGTTCCAAATTGCGGGTGTCCGCGTTGGGTCGAAAGTGGTCATCCCTACCCCCGATAGCGCAACGGGCTCAGGTGCGAGAACGGCGGCTGGCCCCCCTCCCCATTCATGGCTGCTACCGGCCAGGAGCGGTCGCCCTCGCGCTTTTTACGCTCGAAACTCTCTACGACACACGGCTGCGATATCAGACGTCTCGCCGAAGCGTTCCAGCGCAGCGTCACCCTCGATGGCCTTTACCATGTCAGCGTTCTCACGGACGGCAGCAGTCTAACGCTGACCTCTACCAGCACCATCACGAACTCCAAAGGCCTTAAGAACAAAGCCGCGCCAAGCGCGCTCCGTAAGTAGTCGGCGAAGAGTTAGTAAACGCCCCGCATCAGTGGCGGTGTAGCGGAGTCTGTCAGACGGATCGCGTGCGACAGCGAGCAGCGTCCGGGCCGCCTCTTCAGGCGATGCCGCGGCCTGCAGCCCCTTCTCCATGGCGTGGAGCACCTGGCCCGCGGCCGGCTGGTAGCTCTCGCCCGCCACCCACGGATGGCTGAACGAGGACTTCATTCCACCGGGCTCGAACAGCTTTACCCTGATGCCCAATGGCTTGAGCTCGAAGTGCAGGGACTCGGTCAATCCTTCGATGGCAAACTTGCTGGCGCAGTACGGGCTCAGGTAGGGCAGGCCCACGCGCCCCGCCGCCGAAGAAACATTGATGATGAGGCCCGCGCCTCTTCTTCGCATGCGTCGCGTGGCTTCCTGGCAAACCGCCGCGACGCCCACGAGGTTGACCTCGAGCTGCGCGCGGAATCGATCCAGTGGAATGTCCTCCAGTGCACCGCCCAGGCCCACGCCCGCGTTGTTGACCACCACATCGACTCCACCAAACCGCAGCTCCGCCAGGTCGAACGCCTCACCCACCGAGGCTGCGTCCGCCACATCCAGGCGACACCGAACAAGAGAATCCGACACGCCCCCCGGAAGTACCGCGGCGGCATCCCGCGCGGTAGCCACCACTTTCCACCCGTCCTCCAGAAAGCCTCGGGCAGCGGCGGCTCCGAGCCCGCTGGATGTTCCGGTCAGCAGTACCGTCCGCCCCCCGGGCGATTCGAAACGAGGTACGGGGGTCTTGCCGGCTGACTTCTCATCGGTACCGTGTCGCATGCCCTGTCTCCAGTCGGTGGAATGAATCTGATCGTGGATGTTTCCGGCCAGCAGTCCGGATATTGTGGAACGCATGTTCCATATTAAGGCGCGGAGCCGCGGCACCCGCCTATTGATGCTCTAACGTGCCGCTAGCTGATCCGTGGCGAAGCGCGCCATCTTCCGGATCTCCTTGACGCTTGCCCCCCCGCGCGCGGCAACCTGGATGCCTGCCATGGTCATCAGCACATGGCGCGCCGCCTGCTCCGCATCCAACGTGGCTGCCACCTCGCTGCGGGCTTGACCGTCACGCAGCCGGGCAAGCACCCGGCGCGCGAGCATGCGACCGGTTTTTTCCCTCAGGCGGGCAAGGTCGGCATCGGCCGCACCGAACTCGCAAACCGACCCGACTCCCATGCATCCCAGTGCCCTTACCTCATCGTCGGGTGCCGCGAGTCCTGCGAGAAGATCATGGATTCCCTCTAGCGGAGACGCTGGCGCATCCAGCCTCGCCAAATGTGCCGATGTGGTGGCATGTTGATAGGCCCTGAGGGCCTCCAGGTACAGCTGTCGCTTGTCGCCGAATGCGTTGTAGAGACTCTGTCGACCGATTCCCATGGCGCTCACGAGATCTTCCATCGACGTGGCAGCGAAGCCCTTGGCCCAGAACACCTTCATCGCACCCTGAAGAGCGAGTTCTCGGTCAAATTCCCTCGGTCTACCAGCTGCTTTCATGTTCACGGTATATACCGCCCCAAGCTCGTCAAAGGCGAATCTACCAATTTATTGACTAATCAGTCAACATGAACGACAAGGACGAGAAGCAGTCCGATGCCGACCTGCGTCAGCCTGCTCCGACTTCGGGCGTCCAGGTGCTAGCAAGATTGAACCGGCATTTGGCCTTACCTGCGTAGCCTCTCGACAACGGTGTAATCTGAGGGAACTCGGGAGACGCTTGGGCGCGACTGGGAAACCGGACTAAAGCCCCACCGCTGGAGGAGCTGATACGCTCGGCGGTTTTGAGCCGGAAAGCTACTAAACAAGCGGCTCTGCTTTGGTTCCCCGTCACTCCAAAGAAGCGCAGCCTCCATTAGCGCTCGGGATACACCCGTGCCTCTATATCGCGGTCTTACGTACATACCCCAAAGCCAGAGATAGCTGTGCAAGGTGGCGTCGAATCGTCGCGTGATTGCCAGTAATCCAACGATGGCCGCATGATGCTCTACGCCCCAGTAGATCCTTGCAGGGTCTGCGGGGAAGATGGCGGCGCTTGGATTCTCATTACTCAGCCCTTCCAGCTCGCTTTTCACATCAATTGTTACGGAATCAGGCTCTTCCTTAGCCTGCCGTCTTCGAAGATTGATATAGAGCCTGGCATCGGCCGGCGTCAGAACTCGGGCGATCATCGTGGCAACCAATGGGGAATAACGAAGGCAATACTTGCCCACATTCCCCGCCCACTTTTGGAGCAGGCGGGGAACATGCTTACTAGGTCCTGTCTTGCAGGACTATCTCTTATCCTCAGGCAGCGAGATAAACTGCGACGCGCGCTCGGATGGCAAATACCTCTTGGCCAACGCATTAATATCAGCCACGGAGATGGATTCGAAATCCGCCTCGCGACTGCGATGCCACGCCAATCTGTCGGGCTCTTGGCTCGTTTGCGCGATCACTGTAAGCCAGTAAGCATTGACCCGATTCGAATCTCGCACATGCGCAATAAGCGGCCCCTTGATTCGATTTAGCTCGTCCGGTGTTACCCCGTTGGTCACCAGATCTTCGGCAACTTCCATGATTGCCTTCGAGACCGCTTCGGCCTGGGCAGGTGCAACGCTCGCATTGGCCACGATGAAACCATAGCCAGTGAAAGTATCGGACAACTGGTCCTGAACATTGGGACTGTAGGCCTGACCCAGTTGCTCTCGAAGCTTCAGGCGGAGGCGATCGGAGAAGATCCCGGCCAAGACGCGGATCCGTCGTGCCACTTGGATATCCGATTGGTCAGTTGTCGGCCAACGAACGTCTACTAGCCCACGCTCGATCTCCGTGAGTACCCGATACTCTTTCCGAATCGGAGAACTCGGGTAAGCGACTTTCCGTTCTTCCGTGTAAGCCGGACGCGTCGCACGGGATGGCAGCGTCGCAAAAGTCTGGGCTACCGCCGCAATGGTTTTCTCGACATCCAGATCGCCCACCATGGCGATCTCAATCGGGCCATGAGCCAACTCGGGATCCAGCCACTGGTGGAGTTCCTCATAAGTCCGGCCCAGCACAACATCCTGGTTCTCAGGCATCCCAAAGCGCGAGTCTCCATTGGCCATCAGACGCGGAATCTCCATTCCCTGAGGGCCATTGATTGAATGTGTTGCCTGTTCATAGCCCTGCTTCACCGCCCGTCTGAAATTGCTCAAAGGCTCCGGCCGGAACGCCGGATCAGTGATGAATGCCCTGGCAACCTGGAGTTGGAGGAGAAGGTCATCGGGCGTTGTCGCTCCCCCCATGGCAAACGCGTCGGAAGCCACGCCAAATCCATAACTTACGTTCTTCCCTGCGAGCAATGTATTGAGCTCGTCCACATCGTGCTTTCCTAGACCACCAGCAGTAAAGGTACTACTAGCCAGCAATGGCAAACCGGGCTTGTCCCGCGGAGCGCTCAACAGCCCACCGCCAATGCGAATACTTGTCAGGATACGACCGGATTCGAAATTGGTCGGCTTGAGGTTCAACCTGACGCCATTCTTGAATTCCACAATAGTCACGTCCAGGTCCTCGACGTGGCGACGTAGGGCGACCTCACCTGCTTGTCCCGTTACTGCGTAGGCGAATTCTCGCCCAACCTTCTTGTCTGTCCGTTGTACAGGAACGGACGCGCCCTCGTTGAACGCCGCCAGCACCTCGGTATCTGAAGCCTTGATGTCGCCGGCGACAAAGATGCGCGGACTACCGTTCGCAAGCCATATTTTGCGCAGCGCCTCCTGGCATTGCTCGGGCGTGAACTTCGGCAGCACCTCGGTCCACTTGGCAAGATCGGATTCGGGAGAGTTGAAAACCTGTTCATCCATGATGGCGCGAAGCGCAACTGCCGCCAACCGGCCGGAGTTTCGTGCATCTGCTCGACGTGCGGCTTGGCCAATTTCATTCAGCAGACCAGCCACGACTTCGCTCAACTCCTCTTGGCTGAATCCCTGTTCGATAGCTGAACGTACTTCCCGTTCAACGGCAGAGACGCAGGGACGCCACTGCTCTTTGTCCCGGCATACCGCATCTGCGCCAACACTTCTGGCAAACCCAAACGAGTCGGAGACTCTCATCTGGGCCCCAACGATGGGCGCATCCGCCTTGCGAGATTGGATACCAAAGCGGCGATTCACCATGGCGATGGCAAGGTTGACGGGCATTTCCTCGATTCGCTGCGCCCACGTATCTGGTTTACGCTCGTATGGCGCAACACTTCCGATGCTGACGGTAACAGCGCTTGCTTCGGGCTCGTGATAGAACTTGGCTTGAGGCTGATCCAGCGCAGTGAGTTGCCCCCGGTCGGGCCGTGGACGACCGGCACTCCGTGGCTCCAACCGGGAGAACCGCTCCACAATCTTCCGCTCAACAGCTCTTGGATCGAAGTCGCCAACCGCAATAATCACGATGTTATCGGGCCTGTACCAGGAGTCGTAGTACTCTTTCAGCTGGGCGCGCGTGGCCCCGCGAATAACCTCTTGCTGACCAATTGGCAATCGACGAACGAACAATGCGTTTGGTGCAGCGAACTCGCTGCTTGCCAAAGAGCGCCGCGACGCCTGCGAGTCGCTGTCGCGATACTCGCTCAGAATGATCCCGCGTTCTTTTTCAATGGACGCTTGCTCTATTAGCAACCCGTCGGCGAAGTCCCCAAAAAGTGTGAATGCCGTATCGATCGTTTCCGACTTCGTATCTGGCAGCTCCACTTGATAAACAGTTCTATCAAACGCCGTCGTAGCATTTGTGTCACCGCCAAAACTCATTCCGAGACGCTGGAAGTATTCGACCAGACTCCCCGGAGGGAAATGCTTGCTTCCATTGAACGCCAGGTGCTCCACGAAGTGGGCAAGGCCCCTCTGATCCTCGGTCTCTTCCAATGATCCTGCCATCACGCCAAATCGAAGAGACGCGCGCCCCTTTGGAGTGGCGTTCTGCATCACCGCATACCGCAGGCCGTTCTCGAGTCTTCCCCAGCGAACCCCCGGATCGGACTTGATGTCACTGATTTCATGCGCAAACCGGGGCGCGGTGTCGGCTGTTTGGCCCAACGCCGCCGCCCCTGTTTGAAGCAGGAGCAGCACTAGGATGAAAGCTATTCTCTGAAAATGCTGGGTCATGAACCTACTCGGTCTGGATGTTACTTGTGATCTTTCGAGGATGCCGGCGCAGCATCTGACTCCGGCGTGGTCACCGTAGTGGCGTCGGAGTAGCTGGCAGGAAGATTAGGGGCGATCGCCTGTACTCGATAGTTGTAGGTAGATCCTGGATTGAGATCGCTATCGGTAAAGGTCTTTGTCTTGCTTGTGCCCACGACCTTGAAGAACATGCAGCGTTCGCGTTCACCTTCACATCGGTCGATGCTGTAGTGCTTGACGCCTGCTTCCCTAGCGATGTCCCAGGCCAGCGTGACTTCGGTGCTGGACACCGAGGTGATTCTCACGTCCTTGGGCGTTGTAAGCGTCATCGGATCAGCACTTGCTGCAGCCCCTGAGTTTGCACCGCTGGACTGCGCGAGGACGGCAATCGACGGGACAGCGGCGATCGCAATAAGCGCACTAACTGCCAATGCCTTAGCTTTCATTTGGAGCCTCCTGTAGGTTGTTATTGCTGGACTTGATGGGATGCGATTTGCAAGGCGATTCCGAATGGGTGATGAGCGCGATCCGGCCTTTCGCAAGTGAGATCGCAGTAACGCCTGTGGACCGTTTAATCGATCCATCGACGACCCATTCCTGGAGTGATGAAATCAGTTCATCCAGCCACGCCTGCTCGCCCTGGAACGGAACATCCTGGGTATCAAACAGTGGCTTCAACAATTCCCGGTCCGAAGCCGGCCCGAAGCTCAGACTCCTGACTCCCAACATGTCTGCATACCCTCCGGATCCAACCTCCGCTGTGTTGGTCACGCCGTTCTCCAGTCCCGTGAGATCACGCTCGAACATGCCTTTCAACAGGCTGAGCGCCGCCGTCCGTTCTCCCTGCCGGGATAGGTTCCGCGCTGCGCGGACAACATCTTCGCGCTGGAAGGTGCTGCCTTCATCGATCAACGAGCGCAATGCAGTCTGAGCCACGCCGGAGTCGGGATCGATGTCGAGCAGGCTAAGAACAAATTTCGCATAAGTTCGATGCCGTGACGGGCTGCCATCCGGCCGGTAGAACTTCAGTATTGAACTGAAGAATTCCTGCCTTGTTCCAGAGTCAAGGTGAGCCCTTGCATCGGCTGCTATTTCGAGGACCGTGATACTTCTAGTCGATACTGTCTTGTCGGAGAACAGAGACAGAACCGCATTCTGGTAGTCGGTATAAGCTTGCCGGTAGTTCCCAGTGCTTGCGTGGAGCCTGCCGAACAACATGTGTGGATAGGCCGATTCAATGCTGGCTCCCTCGAGTTTGTGTTCCGCCAATGGTAGATATTCTTTGGCTTGTTCCGGTGCCAGTCTTCCCAGTTCCTCGATCCACAGAACGAGCTCCTTCACCCCGCTTGCTCCCTCCTTGATCCGTTGAGCTCGCTCGCTTACATCCTGCAACAACGTCTGCTCCCGGACATGGGCCTTCGCCAACGCCACGTAAAGCGGCCAATGAATATCCATCGAAGCCGGATCCACCATGTTTAGGATCGCTTCCAGTTCACGGGCCGGAAGCCCGTTCTCTGCAAGGTGCTCCACGACGGTGGCATCGCCCAACTTCATGCCGAAAAGCCACGGGAACTCGAACTGGACCCAGTGCTCGCCCATGCTGAATTCCGCGGATGGGGGCAGGCTGCGGTCCCAGATCAGCGATCGTCGGGTAAGTTCCCGTAACGCTATTACTGCGTCTTCCACCTGGCCGCCATTTCCCACAGACAGCAGATTTTCAATGGCACGCTTGAGCGTCCTGTTGTCCGAAAGCCTAAGCAATCGTTCGCGCTGTTCTTCTGCCATCTCCGTGGAGTCACTGGACGGCAACGGACACATTGGTGCAGGTGAAAGACTCTCGGCATGAGCGACGTGGTCTTGCGAGCTCGACTCGACCGGCTTCTGGACTCGCGGCTGCTTCTGGCGAATCGAGGCTTGCAACGTTGCGGCACCAGCTCGTGGATCGAGCGAGCGCAGTACCTGCTGCAACGCGGCGCTAGCCTCGGATGATCCTTCTCGGCGATCGATCCCGGCAGCCAAGGCAATGACGGCTTCACTGTTCTTCGGGTAGATCCACGCAGCCTGTTCGCGCAGGTAATCCTCCATTGCATTCCGGCCAAGCCCGGCGGCGTCGCCCTTGTATAGCGATAGTGCACGCTCCAGCACGAGCGGCAGGGCGTCGTGTTCGCGTCCTTGGTCGATTAATGCATTGGCTTTAAGGATGCCGGGATAAGCCTGGCCTGGAAATGTCTTGACCAAGTAGTCATCCCAGCTGGCCAGCAACGTGAAGTTCGCCGATCCGATGCCATCGCCAAGCCTCGCCTGTGACAGCGCAGCCAGCGCGGCACCGGCATTGGCGGGCTTCTCTACGATGGTACGTCCCAGTCCCTCTTTGAAGACCGTGTCCAGACGCGCCGCGTCTGCGGAACCCAGCGGACGACTCAACGTAGCCCGAAGGGTTACAACGACATTGTTCCAATTGACCAAACCGCGCTGATCGACCTTGAGCTGCCGTTGCAGCGCTTCGAGCTGTTGATCCTGGCTCATCCGGCTGGCCAGATACATGGCGTCCATCTGTGTCTGCGGAAGACCGGATGACGCAATGATGCCCCTGACCTGCGATTCGCTCAGCAATTGCCGGCCGATTATCTTTTCCATGTCAAGAAGGATCGATGAACCGGACTGCCAGTTGAAATTTGAATACAGGAGATCCCTCGCATACTCCGGATGCGCTTGGATGGCGTCGGACACGAAACGCACGAACTGGCGATATTGATTCCCGTCCAGGCGCGCCCGCGCTTCCAGCACGATCTCGGGCGTCGATCGGATCAGGCCACGGGACCCCTCGTCTATCACCGAAGGCGGTGCCATCGCCAGGAACCACTGTTGGTACAGTGGCAGCAATTGGCTTTGGTCGGCTCGCATCATCGCCCTTGCGATCCGCTGCGAGTAAGAACCCTCTGCATTCCGTGCAGGACCGTCAGCATCGCTCGATGATCTGGACAATCCCCATGCCCGTCGCTCCCCGGAGATTGACGCCTGCAGGGACGAATCGTTCTGGAAGGTGTCGAGCAGCTTTTGCTCAATCCTGTCTACCAGCACATAGTTGCCCGTCCGGAGCCCCAGCGACCGCGCAAACCGCGAAGTTGCGTTCAGTCTGGGAAAGTGGGCCACGGAAAGATCGGTTCTCCCTCCATCCGCCACGGCGTCGCTCAACGCACTTTCGAAAGCCTGCTCGGCTTCCTGAAAACTGGACTGTGTGTCGATAGGACGTGTGGCAATCACGCTGGCCAGGAGTGGCCGATACTGCGAGAAGTAGCTACCGGTTGTGGTTGCAATCAAGCTGGCGACGTCGCTGCCTGCCGGAGAGTCGGCTTTGGGGGGTTGCGCCTTGAGCAGCATCAATGCCGCCTTCAGGTACTGCGCGTGCGCGTCTTCGAGCCTGCCTTGGCCCTGTATGGCCTCGGCCAGCTTGGCCAGAGTCGAAAGGTTGCCCGTGTCGCTGATTAGGGCCCTCTCGTACTGAGCCGCCGCTTCACGTGAAAACCCTTCAGCGGCGAACATGTCCCCAATGTCTGCGGCAGCTGATTCACCATCCTGCTCGGCCACCAGGCCGAACGCGCGCTCCGCACCGACCGCGTCACCGCTTTGCAAGAGCGCCCGCCCGGTCTGCAGATAGACGTCTGGCGGCAACTCATCGGCCAGCGCAATGAGACGTCGGCTGTAGCGCACGCTGCGTGAGAGTTCGCCCTGCGAGTTTTCGGGTACTTCTGTCGTTCCTGCCGCACCCATCAACTCGCGCAGCAAGACCGAACGACGCTCGCCAGCGTACGGCAGGCTGTTCTCCATAGCGCGGAAATACTGCTCGGTATCGCGAGCCTCCTGGGCAAGCTCGGCAAACAGGTCATACAGATAGAGTTTGTCGCCACGCACGCTCAATCGCTCAAGCACACGCCGCTGCGCCCAGTAGATAATCTCCGGATCCCGTGGCTGCATGTTGAGGATGCCGTCTATCCCGACCATGAAACCGTCATCGTTGACCGCGTACTCGACCAGGTACTGCAGGCCCGCAATAGCTTCTTCTGTGCGGTCGGCCTTCTTCAGGAGATCGGCTAGCAGCAGATAGTTGTCCGTATGATCTGGATTGTCGACCAAGGCGCGTCGATAGGTCTCAATGGCCTGATCGTTCATCTTGGCCAGTACCAATACGCCTGCCTCGAACTCGGCGCTGCCGGCCGGGTTGGACTTCCGAAGCTCATCCAGCCATTTGCGGAGCTCGTTTCCCTGCGGATCGTTTTCAGCAGCGACCGCGCTCTCAACGCGGTTGAGGATAAGGCTCTGCAGGTAATCCGTCCGATTGTCCGGATCCAATACCAACAGTTGGCGATATACATTCTCGAATGCTTTGCCCTGACCAATCGCGCGGTAGACTCGGGCCTGCTCAGCGAGGCTTGCGATCTGCTCGGTCCTGGAGGTCGGCTTACGCCCGAAATACTCCAGTATGGTTTCGACGGCAGCGGCCGAATCCTCTGCCTCGGTATAGATACGGATCAACAGCGTCACGTCCTTCCAGCTTGCCTTGCCGCTGGCCAGCCGGCTTTCCAGATCCACGACCAGATCTCCCAGCGAGCCGGTTTCAGCCGACAAGGCAAGGATCCTGTCCTCGATGATGCGGCGGGAACTCGCAGACGCCGCTTGGTCCCACATGGCCTTCCACAGCGTCAGCGCCTTGTCCCGCAAACCGCTGCTGTCGTAGAGCCATGCCAGCCTGATCTTCTCATCGTCACCCAGGCCGCCCGGCAGGCGCACATCAAGAGCTTCGAGTACGGAAATGGCGCGCTTGGGCTGCTTGATACGTTCAAACGAGTAGGCCAGTTCTATCCGACGCTTGTCGTCAGCCGTGAGTGCCTTGTCCAGATCATCCAGCGCGCTCCCTGCTTCGTCACTGTCCCCCTTGGCGCGATACATCTCGAACTGGAACATGCGCGCATCCGTCCTGTAGGCCGGATTGATCCGAATGCTCTTGTCGGCCGCGGCACTCGCCAGGTCAAAAAGGCCGAACCGGCCCATGATTCGCGCCGCTGCGAGGAGCTTCGCTGGATCGGTGGTACTCACGATGAGCTCGTTCCACACTTCGCGGACGGCGGCCAATTCATGCTTTTCCAGAAGATATTGGCTTAGCCCCTCTGGCCAGATCAGCTCCCCTGGTTCGGCACGGATCAACCTGCGGTATTCGGCCACCATTTCATCCTCTCGGCCGGCATCGGCATACAGCCGGAGAAGCTGGCGCCGCGATTCGGCCGACGCGGTGCCTTCGCGAGTGTCCTTGAAGGAAACGATGGCCTCGTCAAAGCGTCCCAGTCTTCTCAAAAGCCCGGTCCGCAGCAGTTGCTCGTCTTCGCTCAACCAGGGCTTGGCGCTGAGTCTGTCCAACAACTGCGCCTGGGATCGGTCGAGTTCGTAGGCCTCGTCAAGCAGGCTGATGGCGTATTTCCTATCCCCTTTTGTCGCCGCAAGTTCGACCGCCTTCCAGGAATTTTCCTGCGCGACCTTCGCCTGTCCCGTATTGATGGCCCACTGCGACAGCTGCACGCGCTGCCTATATCCCAGCAAGGCGGAGGGTGTTTTTCCGAGCAGCCCGACCGCCTCGGATTCATGTCCCAGGATGGACATCAGGACGGCCCACTGCCTCTTCGAACCGGGCCCGTCACGCCCGGCCAACTCGGCGAGGGCCTGTATGTTCTTCTGGTTGGACTCAAGCAGTGTCAGGCGCAGTTGCAGCGCCGATTTGCGATCCGTATCGCCGGTCAGACGGAGGGCCTTTCCGTACCATTCCTTGGCCTGCTCGGGCTGCGAATCCGCCTCTAACAGCTCGGCCTGCGCCTGCGCGAGGTCGGCTGTCACGCCCCCTCTGAGCGCATCAGCGATCGTGGCTTTGGCCTTGGCCATATCGCCGGCCTGCCACTGGCTATGGCTAAGTGCGATGGCGCGTGCGCCGGTGGCTTGGCACCACGCTGCACCGCTCGGGGACAACGTGATCGCCAGTGCCAGCGCAAGGCCAGAGAGCCAGTTGAAACGGTTCATTGCGCAGTTCCCGGCAAGCGACGGTAGATGATTTCCGACAGGTAGAAGATCAAGGCCAACAAGGCCAGGGGCCACCAGAGCGTGTTGGCGCGCAAGGCCCCTTGTCCTGCTTGGGCAGTGGCGACCTGACCGGACGTGGCAGCACTGAGTTGCTCCAGATCCAGGCCAAGCGCTGGATCCACCTGTGCTTCGTCCGCGAGCTCATCCGAGGGATTGGAGACCAGCAAATTTCCAGAACCGAGCGTGGCGCCCTGCCCGTCGACGCTTCGGGTGCTCAACCTGATTTCCTCCGTGGGCAGGGCCACGACCGTGGCTTCGAAGTAGTCGGGTGCGAGCTGTGCGAACCGAGCCTCTGCTTGGTTGCGCTTGCCCGAGGGCAAGATGGTGGCGATCGGGTAGGCATCGCTTGCTCCTGCATAGCGCCTCGCCTTGACGATGACCGTGCGTTCGGTCCGCTGGGTGCTGAACATGAAGGACGGAATGTCATTGGCCGTCCGTTCCAGAACGCGCGCCAGCCAACGTCCGTAGCCATCCCATGTGCGCCAAGCTTCGCTGCCTGGCCCTACCGGTTCCGTCATCAGTGCCGTGACGCTGCCCAGGCCATAGCGCCAGGTGGCCAACACGGGCTGCTTGCCGTCGGCCACTTCGACCAGTACTTCGGCCCGTGCACGCGCGCGTGTCTCCACGAAGCCCGAAACCGGCGGAACGCTAGCGGGATCCACTTCACCCCACCAACCACTCCGTCCGCGCGCGGCCACGGCGAAGCTACCTGCCTTGTATTCGGGTAGCTTGGTTGTCGAGGGTTCCTTGAATTGAAGCTGCGGCAGCGCATAGCGATCCGAGGCGGAGTAGAACCGGCCCCTGCCATAGGCGGCGATGTCCATCAGGCTCTGATTGTGGGCCTGTGGCCCAACCAACACCGTCGATACCGCAATCTTGGCCTGGACGATCCGCTGTAACAGCGCTTCGAAGTCCGCGCTTTCTATGCCACCGTCGGTAATGACGAGAATATGCTTGAAGCGCGTTTTTGCATTCTTCAACGCATACAAGGCTTCTTCGATAGCCGGCAGAAGAACTGTTCCGCCACCGGCCTGCATGCGTCCGAGCGCACGATCTATCGAGATCTTGTCTGCGGCGGATTGTAGCGGCAATGCCCATTGCTTATTACCGTAGAACTCCACGATTCCGACTCGGTCCTGCGCAGTGAGTTGCCTGGTAGACAGGCGCGCCACCTGCTTGGCCAGATCCATGCGCTGTCCACGCATCGATCCGGAAGTGTCAATCACCACGGCCAAGGCCGTGCTCGGATCCGTCTTTTCTGACTGTTGCGCAATCTCCACGGGTAGGCTCTTGGCCAAGGGAGTTCCATCAAAACCGCCAGACCCGAAAGAAGCTGACCCTCCCGCGTACAGGAGTCCCAGCCCCTCATCCCGCACCGCCGCGACCAACCGCTCCTGAAACGCGACCGGCAGTTGCTCAGACATGCGGTCATCAATCACGACCAGATCGACCACACCCAACGCGGTTTCTTGGTCGAGCACCCAGCCGCTGCCGTCCTCGATCTCAAATCCCGGGCCCAACAGCCGCGACAACTGCCGCGCCCCACCCCGCGTCCGCTCGCCCAAGTAGAGGACCCGGGTGGGCGGATTGACGGCGATTACCGAACTGATCCGGTTGTTGGCGGGATTGGAATCAGCGGACACCGACCGTACCTCGGCTGTCAGTGACTTGAAGCCAACAGCGCGCGGCTCGATTTCCAACGCGATCTCGCGGCGCCCTTCACTGTCGAACTCTGGCGATTCCGCCAGTTGCTCTCCACCACTTTCCGACAGTCGTACCCGTATTCCCCGCCCGCGACCCACGACTGCAACGACGATCTTGGTCGATTGACCCACCCGCAGGGCAGGCTCGGTGCGCAAGCGCGCAGGATAGAGATCGTCCTCGTCGCGTGGGAGCCGTTCGCTCTCGATGCGGATGCCACGGCCGATCAGCGTCTGAACCGCCGGTCCCCATCGCCTGTCTGTCGATAACCCGTCGGAAACCAGCGTGATGGTCCCGGTACTGCCCAAAGGAATGGCCTGGCCGGCAGCCTCCAAGGCATCGCCCAGCGAAGAGGTGCTGAAGGGATTCGTGATGTGAATAACCTCGGTCACGCCTGAAAAGCGGTTGGCGTCCGACACCGGGAGCGGGACAGCTTTCGGATCATCAATCAGCACAACCGCGGATTTCGTGGCGCTGTCCCGCTTTTCCAGCCATCGGGCGAGCGCCCCTTGGGCGGCGTGGCGACCTGCCTCACCAAGACTCGCGGACTCATCCAGGATAAGCACCTCGTAAGGCGCGTCGTCACGGGTGATGAGAACGGGCCCTGACAAGGCCAGGATGAGCAATGCGAAGACCATGGTCCGCAGCCATCCCTGCCAACGATTGTTGAGTCTGCGCGGATATCTCCAGAGCAGCGGAACGATCAGGAGCAGGATCAGAAATAGTGGGTGAGTGAAGTTCATCGCCGGCGCTGCCTCAAGGAACCATTCCACGACGATGCCAATGCCATTCCGCCGCGATTAGCAGCAGCGCCAGAAACAGAAGCAGGATTGACCATGAGATGTGCCACGCACTCTCCATTTTTCCGTCGACCTCCAGGTCTGCATCAGAGGCCAGAACGTTTGAGGTGAGCACCGGATCCAACAGGGATACCGCCAACGAATTCCTGCCCTTGCCCAGGTTCAACTGACCTGCCTGCTGCGGGGTGAAAGGGACACCAGGCGGCGCAATGTTCCTGCCCAGACCGTCGATAACCGGCTCCCCTTCCGTCGTGCCATCGCTCAACAGCGGCCGCCCCGCCGCAACGATGGCGTAGTTGGCCGGCGCGTGCGTCAACCATCGCAACGTGCTAGCGACGAACAGGGGAAATTCCCGTGACCGGGTGAAGTTGTATCGGGAGCCAAGCAGTTCCTCCCATACCGACACCTTCCACACCGAGCCCACTTGCAACGAGACTTCGACAGGTCGGGCAGCGACGGTAGCAAGTGCCGTGGCGTCTATCTGGCGCAGCCCCAATGCATCCACCGCTTCACCCAGTTGATCGCCCTGGACTGGCGTCGTGATCAGGAAGGCTGACTGCTGTCGGGAGGACGGCACAAACTCCAGGGCCGGCAAGGACTGCCCGAAGGCTTCGCCGGCACTGCGGATAACCACGCTGGCTCCGCTTTCAACGATACGAACGGCTGGATCGGCGCTGAGCACGGGCTCCATCAGCGCGCGCAAGCTCGGTGAAACCTGCACCGGGATAAAGGGTTTGGTGGGAAGGCGAAGGGAGGCGATATTGTCCATGGACAGCGCATCACTTCTGGCCAGCCGTACGCTGATCAGGCCACCATGAGCGGGCATGTCAGGCAGTATCCAGCCCTCCCGCACGGCGACAGGATTGGCCTCAACGGGCCGCCCGTCGATATCAATCTCCAAGTCTGACGCGCTCAGCATTTCCTCTTGATTGGAGCCGACGCGCACGAAGACATCTACTCTGTCCCAAGCACCGGAAGCAGCATCCGCAGTTCCAAGCGCCACGATGCCCTGGTTCTTTTCGCGCGCTTCAAGCGCTTTCGCGCGAACGACCGCAATATTCGCAGGCAGTCCAGCAACCACAGCGGCGCTGACGGGCGCTTGGCCAAACAGAGTGATCCGCGTAGAGCGACTGCGCTGTCCCCTGGCGGCCAACTGGCTGATCACATGGTCCATGTTCGAGGGCGCCGACTCCGGCCCGAGACTGCGCAGCCGGTAGTCCAGCAAAGCCTCATCCTCGCCGGGGGCAAGCAATGTGCTCATGCTTGCTCCGCTCCAGAGGACCTGGCGCCTGTCCGCCGGCAGGGCCGAGACGGCTTTTTTCAGATCGGATACTGCGTCCTTGAAACGACCCTCTCTTGCCATCCCCGCGGAGCCGTCCAGGACGAGCACGTGAAATACTTCCGTCCCCGACCGATTGCCGGTAGGCCCTGCGAGCGCGATCCAGATCAAGGACAGAATCGCCAGTATGAGTAGGTATGCCAGTGGATAACGGAAGCGCTCTCGTAGCTTCCTTGCCGGCGCTTGCTGCGCCGCTTGGCGCCACAGCAACGTGCTGGCCACCACCACCGTTCGGTAGCGGACACGCAATTGCTGCAAGAAATAGAGACTTGCGGCCAGGGCGAGCAAACCACCAAGAACCCAAGGCCAAGAGAAGATGGAAAAGCTCACAGTCGAAGCGCTCCATCGTCGAACAGAAGCGCGAGTTGTTCCACCACGTCACGCTCCACATCGATGCGAAGCAGGTGGCTTCCCAGCGCGCTAGCCAATTGCTCCAGTTCTCCTTGAAAACTTGTATAGGCAGCGCGATATCGCTCCAATATGTCGGGTGATATCGTCAAGTCAAGCAGTTCGCCGGTCTCGCAATCCTCCAATCGCACATCGCCTCCGTATTCCGGATTGGTGTCCGATGCACGTATTAGCTGGACCAGTAGTAGCCGATGACGAAGGCCCTCTAGGGCGGAGCGCAGCGCGGAAAGGCCACGAGGATCGAAGAAATCACTGATCACCACCACCAGACCCGGACGAAGCTTCATATGTCCGATGGTGTCTATCGCACCTATCAGATCGGTCCTGCCGGCACTGCCAACCGCGACAAGATGCGCGAGGCGTTGGGCAATCGCCATCACGCCAGCACGCCCCGAGATGGCCTTGAATAGCACCTGCAACTCTTCCGCGAAGGGAAAGACGCCGGCCGAATCGTGCTGCTCTATTCCAACTGCCGCGAGTGCCAGTGTTATCCGGACCGCCGCCACAATTCGCGGAGGGGATTCAATGAACATACTTTCGGAAACATCGGGCAGCACGTAGAGCGGCAGGTTTTGCTGCTCTTCGAACAGGCGCAGCGAAAGCTTTCCCAGTCTCCTGTAGACGTTCCAGTCGATGGCGCGCAGATCGTCACCGGCGCTGTAAGGCCGATAGTCCTTGAACTCAACACCGCTTCCCAGGTCTTTGGACAAACGCTCACCGTGGCGGCCACCGGCGGCTACCCGTTTCGCAACCAAGCTCAGGGCCGTCAGCGCCGACAGGAAATCGGCGGTAAACAGCTCATCAAAAGTGAGCGTCCGTCCCATCTTCAACCCTGTTCCACTGGCGATCGCACTGTCTTCAGCACTTCCTGCACGATCATTTCGTCGCTGACCTTCGCCGACTGACCCCTGAAATTGATGACCATCCGGTGACGCAGCACCGGCAATGCGACCTCGCGAATATCGGTTGTAGTCACGGCGTAGCGTCCGGCCACCAATGCGCGCACCTTTGCCGCTAGCAGCAGCGCCTGCGCGCCGCGCGGGCTCGAACCCAGGGCAACGTATTCATTGACCAGGGCGGGGGCGTAAGGACTTTTGGCCTGTGTCGCCATGACCAGATGGACGGCGTAAGTCATCGCGTGCGAAGGCACCGGAACGGAACGGGCAATGCGGCGCATGCGCATGATGTCACTGGCATGCACGACCGAATGGATCTGCACCGTTTCATCGCCGGTAGTACGTTCCAGGATGGCGGCGTAGTCCTCCTCATTGGGATAGCCGACAACAACCTTGAACAAAAAGCGATCCAACTGTGCCTCGGGCAGGCTATAGGTGCCTTCCTGCTCCACCGGGTTCTGCGTCGCCAGCACACAGAAAGGCTCTTCCAGCGCGATGGTGCGCTTGCCGACTGTTATCTGTCGTTCCTGCATGGCTTCAAGGAGCGCGGATTGCGTCTTCGGTGTAGCGCGATTGATTTCATCTGCCAATACCAGGTTCGACACGAGCGGTCCTTCCTGGAATCGCAGTTCGTGACCATGCTCGGTCTCCGTCATTACCCAGGTGCCCTGGATGTCTGCGGGCATCATGTCTGGTGTGAACTGGATACGCGAAAACTTTGCCTGGATGGCACTTGCAAGCGTGCGTACCAGCAACGTCTTACCCAGTCCGGGAACTCCTTCCAGAAGGACATGACCACCCGCCAGAAGTGCTGTCAGCACGCTGTCCAACACCACATCCTGCCCCACCATCATCAGGCTGATCTGGCTCTTGATCTTGGCGTATACCGAGCTGAACTCGCTCGCGTCCCGACGCACGGGGTCCGTTGCAGTGCTTGTTGTCATGTCAATTTGTCTCTGGCGAGCGGGAGGTTTCTGGATTGAAGTAGTCTCGAATCATCATCTGCATCCAAGGCAGCAAGGTGGGATGCTCGATGTCGCCTGCCGGTCGCTCGCGCTCGCGTTGCTGCTGCGCTTCGATGGGCGACAAGGCTTCCGTCGAAGGCTTGGTGCTTTCACGGGTGATGGTTGAATTGCCTGGGCTGGGCATGCCGCGGACGCGGTCGGGGATGGGCACTCCAAGGATCATGGAGGGCACGCCTCGGGTCTTCTTTACGCCACCGGCGCCACTGCGGCCATTGGCCCGCACCGAAGCCTCGGGATTGACCGGTACCGTGGTCGACGCATTCCTGTCGACCGCAGCCTTGTTCTCCCGAGGACTGACCGTGCTTACTCCCGAGGATTTCTCTTCCCGCTCGTTCTCGGGCTCCTCGTCGGATGCGTCTGGATCATTACCCAGCGGAGTGCTGACGGTGGCGATCTGCGGGGGCTTGTCCAACGCTGCCGGAGAACTGGATGCAGGCGAGTTGGCACCTTGGGCGCCGGCCTGGGCCACGCCGGATTGACCGGTTCCTTTGGACGGTCCGTTGGGCTTCTTCGGTGGCTGGCTTCCTGGCCTGGCATCTTTGGCCTTCTCAGCCTCAGGAGCAGATGCCGAGGCGGCAGCTTGAGATGCGTTGCCCTCGGAACTGGTGGCGGAGGCGGCGCTGCGTGCTTCCGCCGAGCTAGCCGAATTACCGGAAGCACCCCGTGCGCCTTTCTCCGCGCTGGCGCTGGCCGGAGTGTTGGGCGAGACACGTGCACTGGGAGACTGCCGGGATGTGGGCTTGCGTTCAATTTCGGCCTGGCCGCGCGCGAGCTGCGTGCGTGACTTTTCGTCGGAGGGCCCGGTCGTTTGTGCCGCGATGGTCTCCGTGCTGCGGCTCCGGCCTTGGCCGGGCGCTTCCGTTATGTCCATCCTCGCGGCGAGAATCAAGGCCAAGCAAAGACCGGCGGCGACGGCCACTCCCGCATAACTCACCCACCGCAAGCGCCACCTGTCACCGTATCCGCCCGTGAGCTTGGTCCGCAGCGCAGTTTCCAGGACGGCTTCGGCGTCTTCGACGGCAGCACGTTTGAATCCCGACAAATCGCCGGTGCCGACGAAATCATCCGCAGTGACAATGCGCTCCTGGGTACACAGCTGTGCGTCGAAAAGCGCCAATCGGCTCAGTCGTGAACCCTTGCGCGGCAACCACCATGCCGATGCCAAACGCACTGCGATGTAAAGTCCTGGTCCTGCCAGTAATGAGCACAGAAGAAGAACCAGGCCCGGTTCTTGCGGTCCCAGAACCCCTGCCAAACGAGCCGCGAGGATGACAAGCGGGCCCGCCCCAAGCCATGCCAAGGCATTTTCCGTCGCCTGCCGGAGTTCGCTCCTCAAACACCAGCGCCGCTGCGCGGCGTTCGCCCTAGCGACGAGGATGTCAAGCCTAGATTGCACTTGGCTTTTCATCACCCTCAGCCTTCCAGAAGCACGAGATTGTCAGCGGGAATTTGCGGACGCAGCCTGACCAAGGCTTGGTCTATTTCACTCTTCCAGTCGGCCGCGATCTCTGGCATGCCGCCAGCAGCCGCGCCCCGAATTAGGCCCTGCGCTTTCAGGTAGCGCGAATACGCCCTGGCGTATCTTCCCTGCTGCTCGTAGATCCTCGCCAGATACATGTTCACCATCGTGTTGTGGAGACGATCAGAGTCGTTGTCCAGCGGAACGAACGCCGCCGACAGAAAATGTTTCCAGGCAGCCTCGAGATCCCCTTCCTTGAACAACGCCTCCCCCATCAGGGCATGCAGGCGATAGATGTCTTGGATCGTGATCGCAGTCCGCGAATACTTCATCGCCAACTCACCGGCGCGCACGACCAACGCACGCCGGCCATCCAGTCGAGCGAACGCCCGCAGGGATGGCATGCAGCTCTCCAGTTCCCGCCGCGGCAGGGCCGTATCGGCTATCCATTGCAGTGCCTCGACAAGCTCCTCGTCACTTGCCTTACGGGCGACCTGCACTTGCATAAGCACCTGTGCGGCTTCGGCAGCGCGGCGGTGCTTTGGATATCTCTTGAGGAACTCAATCAGGTTGCGCGGATCACCGCTCGCCTCTGCCGCGAAGTAGTCACGATCGACCTGCGGAAACGGCTTGTCATTGCGCCGGGTAAACGAGATCTGGCCCGCCGACCAATCGACGTCAACGCTGAAGAGCTCCAGCAGGCCCACGCCCGTTCTCCCTATTGTCTTTTCCCCATCCCTGATGCCTTCTTCCGCCAATGATCTAGGGCGCAACGCTATCTCTTGACCAAGTTCCCAAATGGGCAATTCGGACGACCCGCCCAGTCGGAACGAAACTTCTCCGCCAGCGCGACCCAGCCTATGCATGAGCTGGGCATCGACGATCGAGTCGTAGTCAGCCGTACCCAGCAGGACCCTGCCTTCTTCTCCCGCCAGGTTTGCCGCTATCCAGGCTTGTCCATTCACGATCTCCACCTTGCGCGTGAACTGCCCGGAGGGACGGCCGCCTGGCGGCCGCAATTCCAGCATTTCCGATGACACATCCAAGATCAGACGATATTGGCGAAAGAAGCCGAGCCCCAAGCTGCCTTTCAGGGGCTTTTCACCCATTTCCCCCGAATGGAAGCGGGTAAGTCTTCCCTGAGCTTGCTCGCGCGCCGCATTGGATTCGCGCACGATCTGGTCGAATGGAAGAGACTGCTGGATGTCCTGTGCAAGGCGCAGGTTCGTTCCCGTCTTGTCTCCCACCAGAACGTCAAAGGCATCGGAATGGAGGATCAATCCTTCGGGCCGCTCCAATGCAACCTCGAGCATTACCTCCAGCGATTCGCCTTCCGGGTTGGTGATTGACGCTTCCACCAGAACGTGCCCTTGAACCATTTTCAAGGGCACGCCGGCCGCCAACGATTGCCCCGACCAGCCGAAGGCCAGCAGGAAGATGATCACGATTGACCGCCAGTGCTTCATGGATGCCTTTCAGACAGTTCGCACAGCAAGCTTCAGAAGCTCTTGGTGAGTTCAAGGCGGAATCGCCGCATGCGCGGATCACCGTAAGTGCTGTAGCCGGTATCCATATTCACATCCAGCCGTGGGGCCGTATTGAGGATGTTCTGGATACCACCAGCAATGGTCAGGCCAGAGGCCCAACTGCCCTCGAACACATCGCCAAACCGATACTTGAAAGAGATGTCGTGGAAGCGCTGACTGCGGATGTATGCGCCGCCTTGATTGCGGACGTAGGTGTCACGGGTTCCGGAGTCCAAGAAGTTGTAAACAAGGTACTTGTCGAAGTACTGCATGTTCCAACCCAAAGACAGCGGGCCCTTGAACCAGTCAATCCCGACATTCCCGCGCCACTCCAGAGGACCATCACGAAAGCCCACGTACTCTTGCAACGGGGATTCAGGGTCCAGCTTTCGCGAATACTCGAGTTGCTTGGTTGCGGTTGTGTAGAAGTTGAACAGTCCCCATCCAGATTCGACGCTGTAGTCAGCCTGGATATCAAGTGCCTTGACTCTGGTGCGCTCGATGTTTATCAAGGTCCCGTCGAAGTAGGTCACGGGACCCGGTAGGCCATCGCCCAAGGGATCGCCACGCACGATGCGCCCGGGATACAAGCGATCCGCCATTTCTGGATCCATCAGCAGGGCAAACGTATCGACGCCGGAAATTTCGTTCTTCTTCGTGATCTGCGTCAGATCCGCCGACAAGCGGAACCCAGGCATGAACCTTGGCGTTACGATTAAGCCCACGGAAATGCTGTCAGAGGTCTCCGGCTTCAGGTTCGGATTTCCACCGTAGACAATCACGGCCGGGCCGGCGCTGCCGATCAGCTCGTAGTTTCGGAGCGGGTCGGAGAAGAAGTTTGTCTCCGTCGCGAAGTCCAGAAAATGTGGCGATATTTGAGAAATTGAGGGCGGCAAGAACCCATGACTGAAGCTCGCACGGAGCATGACATCTTGGGATGGCGCGAAGCGGAAGCCGGCCGTGTATCCGGTAGCCGTTGTATCAGATGACGTGTACTCCACGGATTCCGGACGATCGGAAGGGCCACCAATTTCGATCGCTGATGCCTCGACGCTCCGACTTCCGCTTTTTTCCCGCCTCATGGAGGTTTGAAGTTCAAAAAGCTTTACCCAGCGAAGGGCATTGATATCCGAGACGAGGGGAATGGACGATTCAAGATAAAAGCTGTCCGTGCTCGTCGAGCGACTCGGATAGAAGTAGTACCTGGTTACGTCATCCTGCTGCAGGATGCTCTGCACCATACCCTTGGCTTCATCTTCGCGATGTTCCAAAGATGTCGATAGCACCAAAGGTCCCGCTGGAAGTTGCGCGACGGGTCCGGACAATCTCAGGACGGCTCCCTTTCCTACGTTATCGGAAGGCGTTTGAGTCTGGTTCGGATAGCGGGAATACATGTAGTTGGACAGATCAAGAGGTACTTGATTGAGGTCCCTCAGTACGTCGATCGCCCCGCGCGCTATACCACCTACGATGCCCTCGCGGATGACATGGCCACCCATCCAAGGCGGAACGTCATAGACGTTATTGACAATGAATGCATTGCCACCACTTGAAGAAACTCGGCTTCTTCCGTAGCTTCCCTCGATCTGGCCGCGCCATTCATGAGGCAGGCTGAACTGTGCTCCCAGAACAGCGTTGAGGGCTTCGCTGTCGGTCTTCTGGAGATAGGAGAACCCAGGGAACGGCACGGACACATTGATCGCGCCTACGAATGGATTGTTGGGCGCATCGGCTGCAATGGTGTAGCCGCTGTTTTGCAATCCCGTCTGATATACGTTTCCATGGTTTTCGTTGCGGGATATGTTGGCGAACATCGAGAAGTTGTCAGTAAATTTTCTGTCGATGGTCAGATTGATCGAGTTTGTTCGGGGATTGTTGATCAGGCTCCGGCCGGCATTGGAGAGGTCATCCGCCAGCTGCAGGTTAAGCCTTCCTGCATTTGCCAACAGGTCCAGCGGGTTCCCCGTGTAGCCCACCGGAACATGGGTCAGCACCGAGCCAAGGTCCGCCCCGCCAAACTCGGGTTTCAAGCGAAGATTGGGCATGGTGCAGACGAAGTTGGCATCGCACACCTGTGCAGATCGGATGTTCGTGGTATAGCCGGCGGGAAGCTGGCTCCAACTCTCAGTGTAGGCCTCGTCGTTATTGGCGACAGCGCGTTCGCGTGCCTTTTGCGCGAAGTTCCGGTCCCTAACAAACATGGGATTGTCTTCGGAGGCGCTGACCGTGAAGGTAACGGAAGTCCGCCCTTCGTCGAACACCTTGCCACCCGTAATGGAGATCCGCTTTGATCCGGAATCCGTTTCGAAGGTGTTGTCATAGCCAGCGGTGACGTCGAAACCCGTGAAGTTGGTCTTCAGGATGATGTTGATGACGCCACCAGTGGCGCCACCTCCATAGATGCCCGCCGCAGTAGCCGGCAGGATCTCGATACGTTCGATCGAATTGATGGGAATGCCGTTGAGATCCGGCTGGCCAATGGTGCCACTTCGATTGATGTTCGAAACGCCAGGTTGGCGGCGACCATTTATGAGAACGAGCGTTTCATCGACTCCAAGTCCACGCAAGTTGATTCGACTTATGTTGCTGCCGCCTCTATTGTCTCCGGACCCCGTATTGGAGTTTTGCGAGAACGTCGTGCTGGTCGCATTCATCGAAAGACGACGCTTGAGAAAGTCCTCAAGATTGATTGAGTTCGAGCGTTCGATGTCTTCGGCGCTGAATACAACGTAGGGCTGAATGTCGTTCTCTGTACGGGGAATGTCAGCATTGATGCTGCGCGCACCAGCTACCAGCACCTCTGGCATCTTTCCGCGCACTTCAATACGTTCAAACTCGGTGGTTTCAGCCGGTACGCTGGATGGCACGGGCTCCGACTGACTCTCAGTCGCCGGCAAAGCTCCGGCCTTCAGAACCAGCGTGTCTCCGCCCGCATAGACCCAGGTGATGCCGGTACCTTGAAGCAGCTGGCGCAGCGCTTGGTCCACTGTCAGTCGTCCGACAACCGCCCGCGCCCTGACTCCCCTCACGAGTTTCGGGTCATACACGATCTGCAGACCACTTTGTTCGCCGAACTTGGTGAGCGCATCGGCTAGGCTCCCGGCAGGCAAGCGAATCTCTGCCTGTACAGTGGCCGGTTGTCCTGCCGCCTGTCCGGTCGGCTGCGTCGCAGGAACTGCTGCCTGGCCTGAAGGCACGCTGCTGTTGATCGGACGTGACTGATTGGATGCCGCAGATTGCGCCTGGACGGTGCCGGCGACGAGCAACATCGAAACCGATATGGCCAGGGCTGTGAAGCGAAAGCGGTAAGCTGTTGATTCCCCTACGGTGAACCCGTGTCCAAGCTTCACCGGCTGATCAGTACAACCTTGAAACATCATGACTTAGTCTCCCCATTGTGACAGCTATGTTGCGAAGCGAACTCGCTGCGTAATGGCTGTCAACGGATGAGGACTGGTCACACCCTACCTCGTTTCAAAAATGTTACTTGCGGCTCCTCTTCTGATCTGCCAGCAGGACCACCTCTTTGTCGGAGAACCGCGCCCGGACGGGGAATGCGGCAGAAAGGGCATTCGCCAGGGAATCGACGTCGCCCGTCCGGAAGGATCCGCTGACCGCGATTGAGCCGATCTCCGGGTCACCGATCCGGATCTTTCTCGCAGAATATCGATTGGCCTCACCAACAGCCTCGGACAAGGGTACGTCCCGCAACTCCAGTCGTCCGCTCATCCAACCCATGACCAGGGCAACGTCAACATTCCGCCGAACGATTCCGCCCGACACTTCCTTGAAGGAAGCCTGCTGGCCGGGATCCAACCATTCAATCTCGTGGTATTCGGGGCGGGAAATCTGGACACGGCCTTCCGTGAGCGTTACGAATACCATCCCCTGTTCATTCCTGACCAGGAAATGCGTACCCAGCGCGGTCACTTCACCGCCACCGGAAGTGACGACGAATGGTCTCCTTGGATCCTTTGCGACATCAAATGCGGCTTCGCCGCGACGCAGGAAAATCTCGCGCCGCGAACCGTTGATGCGGAAGTCCACCTGACTGTCCGTGTTCAAGCGGAGCGTTGAACCATCAGACAGGGTTTCCGTGCGCTGCTCGCCCAAGGCAGTGGTGAATTGCTGCAAAGGCGGTTCCTTCCCCATCCAGAAGTTCAGGAAGAGGGCTACACCCACCACGCCAAGCAAGGCCGGCACCAGCATGGGGGCCCGCTCCGGGAATAACGCGCCCAGCACGCGCACCAGCCAGCTGGCGCGAACGTTGGCTTCCTGCGCAGCCAATCGCTTCAAGCTGGGGACATCCTTCAACTGCTCCAACGACTCCCACAGTTCCCTGACTTCCGCGTAGGCAATCTCTCGCTCAAGACTTTGGCCAAGCCATCGCTGGAAATCCTGGCTTTCCTCACGGCGAACCACAGGGTCCAGGCGCCTGGTGAACCAGCGCTCGGCCTCTTCGCGAATTTTTGGATCGAGCTTCCTATTCATCATGATTCCTTGATGACGATTAAGAACCGTCGTCCTCCGCTAGATTGCGGCACTCTGCAATTGCCTTGGCTATGTGCTTCTCCACTGCCTTTACCGTGATACCCCGCCGCCGGGCGATCTCCACATTTGTCAAACCTTCGATGCGACTCAGCAGGAAAACGGCCCGCCGTCGCTCTGGCATGGCCAGGACGATCTTCTCTAGTCGCTTGAGCCTTTGTGTATTGTCCAGTCGACGATCATGAGTGGGTTCTTCGCTCGACAGTTCGAACTTCATGTCTTCGATGGGGAAATGTGCGTTCTCGCGAAGACGATTCCAACGATAGTGGTCGGTAATGAGGTTCTGCGCGATGCGGAACAACATCAGGCGCAGTTCTTCTCCCTTCAGCTGGCCTTGATAGCGCATGACCCGGGCATAGGCCTCTTGCGCAAGATCTTGTGCGTCCTGCGCATTAGGCAAGCGTGCACGCAACATGCGTAGCAACTCCGCATGGTACTCACGCGCTACATTTTCGATGTCATCAGGCACAACTTCAGTGTAGTAGCTCACCGTTCGAAGGGCCACAGGGATACTCATAGCCAACTACTCGAGAAGGCTCCAACTTGTCCAACGAATGATGACCCCCAATACCCTACCCCCTCGGCTTCGGCTCTTGGGTGCCACGGGCTCATCGGTCTTTACCAGCCCACAAAGATTGGCGGGGAACAAGCCCGTCCGGTCTTCCCAGCTCGCCCGGAAGTCCCTGGACCTGTTGCCCCTTTGTGAGTGATTTGTTATCTGCAAGGGCTTCGGCAGTGCTATTCCTACCCGCCGTAGGCGTGTCGCGAGGTGGGACCCGGTCTGGCGATTGAGAAGACGTCACCCGTTGACTCAGACCTGACCATTGAGCCAGCAATATTTGGGCGACTCTACCTACCCTCGTTCAGAGATGCCTGGCATCTCTGACGGGTTGGCTGCCAGGTTCAGTATCTGCTGACTGAGATCATCAAGGTTTTCCCACTGGCTCCAATCAGCGTCTGGCATTTCGCTTCGATTGCGCGGCGTATCAAGGGTCGTGGGCAGGATGCATTGCACCTTGATCCCCTGCCCGTGTAGCTCCTTTCCCAACGCCTCACTCAATCGAAGTACCGCAGCTTTGGAAGCAGAGTACGCCGCCATTCCGACGTCGGCATGCATAGCCGCAGCAGCAGAAATATTCACAATCACGCCACCCGATTTCATGTATGGAGCTGCAGCCTGGCAAGCCCCCAACGTAGAAAGGCAGTTGTCACGAAAGAGCTGAAGCCAGAGGTCACTTGTTGCCTCCATGATCGTACGCCACTGGAATGCACCACTGACGTTGAATAGGCCAAAGATGCCACCATGGCGGCCTACAGCCAGTTCCATTGCAGCCTTGACTGATGGCATATCCGACAGATCAATACCGCCGATGTGATTTTTGCGATCTACGGCAGGAATACGATCAATTGATGTAACGACGTACCCCGCACTTTCGGCGGTCCTGGTTAGTGCCTTTCCCAATGCACCTATTCCACCCGTGATGACCACATGACGCGCCTGGCCTGTTTCTGCTGACATAGAAGGATTGATCGTGGGGATGATACAGCTACAACGTGTCTTTCTAATTGAACCCCACCCGCCAGCTCATCTATTCGTACATGGACATCCTGCATCCTGACCGCCCCCCCAATAAATGGCCATTGCTCTTGGTGAGCAGGGGTAGGGTAAGCGGGTGCTCATCCGTTGGAGAGTTCAGGTACGCCAGTGATGCGTGTCATAAGCAGCTCTCTCTATGAATCCCTAGTCGCCCTTGGCATCTCGCAGGGGCTTTTTTTTACTGGACGGCTTCTTACTGAGCACGCGCGCTGGAGCGTAAACTTTCTTGATCGGAGCTACAAAGTTGGGTACTCGGACCACCAAAGGCAAAGAGCTCGCATACCAGCCTAAGGGGCGTTCGGCATCACAACCGCTTGTTCCCACTTCTACAGTACGCCCCTGGCCTCGCGACATGGGGAGATATGACAGCAGTGATCGTCTTCCGGATCTTGAGCTCCTCTTTGATCGGACTTTGAGCCAGATACGAAGCATCCACACTTCTCGAAGCAACAAATCCAGGTCTTTCGATAGGCTGTGGACTCTGACGTGCAAGAAGTTGGAGGAAGTTGGAAACGCAACTGCCTACGCTCACCGGAAGCGCCAGGACATCATCAAGAACGCGCAAGCCATTGCCGAACTTGATATGAAACTGGCAAAAGCCTGGGCGAAGATGGAACTGATTTCCGAGACTGATGGCAAAACCTACCTTGTTCGCGCCAATCACGACGAGTTGCGGGTGCTGCAGCACAAACGTGCCAGCCTGAAGACCGCGGTGAAGGGATCCATCGATGACGCCCTGGAAATCGTGATCGCGTACTGGATAGAAGCCAGGAATGCGCACAACAACATTGACCCTCTGCGTGCCTTGCACTGCTTGATCGAATGCCACTTTTTCTTGGGAATTACTTACTCTCCCAAGTTCGACTATGAAGCCAAGAGCGAGGCTGGAAAGAAGTCTGGAAGGAAGGAGAGGGATGCGCTTGCCCGGGCCGTCTTGGATGTCATGAGCACCCTGGAAATCAGCAAGACGATTCGTGATCAGGAAGTGCTGCGCGGGAAGATTTTCGATCTGATACAAGCACATCCGGAGCACGCCGGGGCCCTGCGCACTTATGATGAGTGGGCTCTCAAGGGCAAGAGTTCCGATGAGTCTACCGCCGACCGGTTTTCAGAGACCTTGCGCAAGTGGGTTGTCGGGAAGAAGCAGCCCTACCCCCGTGTCACGGCGCTGTTCGAGCATTTATGCCGCCAGATTGACGCAAATGCGTCTACCAAAAAGATCTCGAGTCGTAAAGCTAGCAGCTAGTTACTCAATTCCCGGCTTGACCAGCCTTGACCAAACTTCTCCGCACCGCGACGCACTCCGCGCCGCAACAACCGGAGAAATCCATGTCTTGCCAAGCTTCAATGAGTACCGCTTCCACTCCCCGCCGCAGCCCCCTGTCCCGGGCAATGACGGCATCCCGGGAAAGCGCCGGAATGTCGAGTTCCGACATCGATCAAGAAATGCTGGAGCGCCTGGAGGCCATCTACCGCGCTGTCCAGCACGCCCCGAACCTGGATCAGGCCATCCGCCTGCCTGAAGTCCTGACCATCGCCGGCGTCAGCAAAAGCACGTGGTATGCCCGGCTCAACCCACGGTCACCTTCGTATGACCCCCGCGCGCCCCAGCCGTTCAAGCTGGGCACTTCCGAGCGTTCGCCCTCCGTGTGGTGGCGCTCGGCGGTGATGGCCTATGTCCAGGCCTGCGCCGATGCGCAGATCGCGCGCTGAGGAGGTGGCCCATGAAGACTCATGACAACGTCCTGCACAAGGCCATTGAGAACGTCGAGGACCAGGCCCGTCGTTTCAAGGAAGCCCTGCTTACCCTCCAGCCCAAGGCGCAGCACCAGAAGACGGAGCTCTTCACCTTGCTGCACCCGACCATCGTCGAGCTGTTGAACAGGCACGTGAGCCAGAAGGCGATTCTCGACATGCTTCAGGCGCAGGGCTTGAAGCTGCACCCCAGCCGCTTCAAGGCCTTGATGGCCGCACACGCCGAAGTCTGCACGCAGCCAGGCAGCCAGCAGGTCGCGGAGGACAACGCATGAGCATGATGATCACCCCGCCCGCCTATCCGGTCCACGAATTGTTCGCTGCCGTACGCGATGCCATCTGGGAAGTCCAGCATCAGATTCAGGCACCCGACGCCCTCGTGGCGGGCTCCTTCCTGACAGCCATGTCCATTGCGTGCCAAGGCAATGTGGACGTAGTAATTCCGACAGGCCTGGAGCGCCCCTGTAGCCTGTACCTGGCCATGTTCGGCCAGTCCGGTGAGCGCAAGACCACCGTCGACAACCTGGTCTGTGCCTCGGTCTACGAACATGACAAGCAGTACGCGTCCGCCAACGTTGATGCGCTTGCCCAGTACGAGGCAACCATGCGCATGTGGCAGGCAGCCGATGCCGCCCTGCAGCGCAAGCTCAACAAGGCGCTGCAAGAAGGTACGGATCTGGAGCAGTACCGCGACGAGCTGGTGGCGCATGCACGCCTCCAGCCCCGCAAGCCGGTACCCAAGCGCATCATCCACCAGAACATCACTGAGCGCCCATTTCTTGAGGCACTGCATGGCGATGGCAAGTCCATTGCCATCCTGAGCGATGAGGGTGAGATCGTACTCAAGGGTGGAGCAATGGCCAGGCCGGGTGTCCTCAACAAGAGCTGGGACGGTGCGGCGACCCTGACGCTGGATCGCGCAGACGCCCATGTGCACGCCACCAACCCGCGAGTGACGATCAGCTTCATGGTCCAGGAAGAAGTGTTCCAGGGTTTTTGGAACAAGCGCGGCCGGACCGCGCGAGGCTCCGGACAGATGGCCCGGTATCTCGTCGCCTGGCCCGAATCGACGGTGGGTTTCCGTCGAATGACACTGGAAGATCACACATGGGTCCATCTTCCTTCGTTCCATGAGCGGATCAGCGAACTGCTAGTGATGGCCGACAAGCGTCTGGAAAGCGGCGAGCCACGCGCGAAGCTGGAGTTCTCCAAGGAAGCCAAGGAACTGTGGGTCGACTCCCAGAACTGGATCGAATTCCAGATGCGCCCGGGCAACATCTACTCAGGCATCAAGGACTTCGCCTCCAAGGCGCTGGAGATCGCGGGCCGGATCGCGGCCGTCCTCCACTACTTCGGCGACCTGAAAGACCCGATCAGCCGCGACACACTGCAGCGCGCGCTGCACATTGCCTGGTGGCACCTGGACGAGTTCAACCGGCTTTTCGGTGACGTCAACTGTGTTCCCCAGCTCGACCGCGACGTTCACTATCTGATCCAGCATCTGTTTGACCATTACTGGAGCCAGGGCTACGGTCGAGCCTCATGGAATAAAGTCCGCACCCATGGCAGCGTCCGCGACCAGGAGCGCTTCGAGGCCGCGATGAAGGAGCTCGAGCGGCAAGGAGTGGTCCAGACCGGGTCAGAGCGAGGTTGGCGAGGCAAGGGCAAACGCTACATCTACCTCAACCCTCACTACTTCCAGCCGGCGCTGACGGCTTAGTCTCAATGAAGGGCCGCCCTCGGGCGGCCTTTTTTTGTTATGCACGGCATGCACGATGCTACAAATGAGGCAGAAAGCAGCCCGTGCACCCTCCCCGCGCCGACTTAAAAGGTGATCCAAGCCGATGTCGCACCCCGCAAAGGCCTCACAACGGTGTGCCAAACCTCGCACCGACCCGCGCCAGGATGTACTCCCCCTTCTGCCTGGCTGACATCCGCCTGATCAAACCCGGACCAAGATGGCGCTCAGGTGCACGGGACACGCCTTGATCCCGCAAGCTCCGGTGGTCGACCCGCACGGCATGGCCATGCCGCGCCAGATGGGTGTTCTGGAGGTCCGCGGCCCGCTTGCGCATGGCGATGAGGTCATCACGCACCTGCATGGGGGAACGTCCGCCACTGGCCTTCCTGCACCCGCCCTGCGCCGGGCTGCGTGGGTTGAAGCGGGAGAACATCCGTTCGGCTGGCCTCTCGATCCCGTCAGGCATGCGGTCGGAGTACATCACGTGCACGTGCAGGTTCTGCTCACCCTGCAGGGACGATGACGGTGCGTGGACCGCGTACTGATAGGGTCGCGAGCCGACAAGCTCATGGACCAGGTCTTCGACGAGAGGACGCAGCGGATCGCCCGCGAGTACATTGGGGAGCGCGATGACGAGCTCGCGGTAGACCGCGCCATTGGCCCGCTCGTACCTGTCCGCCGCTGCCCAGAACACTTCCGGATTTCCTCCGGTCCAGGCGGGCAGGTTGCCATACCCTGACAGCACCAGGTCATTCCTGACGCCGTGATACCCCTGGCGCGCCACGTATCTGGAATGACCCAACGCAGCACCCTTGCCACCACTCTTTATCTGAAAGCTGAAACTTGCCATCTGTGCACTACCCTTTCTCGTCCACGCAAAGAAAAGCCGACGAGATCGCTCTCGCCGGCACGCTTGGACAGGGGATTTGAGCGGCTTTTCAGCAGTGGAACAGGGAAACGGTAAGTGCGCGCGTGGGGCTTCGCCCCCTACTGGCACCTCATTGAACCTTCGATCACCCACCTCCAACACTCAGCGCCACCTGTCTCATACAAATAGCTGTCTGCGCGTAAGAAATTACACAAGCATGCAGTTGTGTTGATCACTTCTTTGGCTACGTGACAACGCAGCGGCCACGGATTGCACTAACCTTGGGTGATGTGTCGCCTTGGCAAGGCACTTACTAGAGGTCTATCTCAAAAAAATATGCACCTGACAGGATGGGGAGGGGAGCTGGCAGCTCCCCTCCCCTTTAGTTCAATCAATCGCACCTGGAAGTTCCATAGTCGACCCAAGTGCAATGTTGATCCCGCCAGGCCTGCATTGCCTGGGAGACGTGGCCCAGCACGTTGCCATGATCGTCGATACAGATCACTCCGCAGGTCATCCCCAGACTCAGCACGTCTGCATTCCGGATCACCGTGGTATGGGCCTGCAGGTAGGCTTCATCCACAACCTCGCCACTGGCGAGTTCGCACTCCGCATGGTCGGGGTAGAACGTGCAGGTAGCCGGATAGATCGGATATCCCGTTGCGCTGACCTTCGAGGGTATTCCTATCAAGCGACCCGGACTTCCTGTCTGTGCGGCTTGCCTGACCTCCAGCAAATGCTGCTGATACTCAGGCCCATCGGGTGGCAGATCTGCTGTACCTGCTGGAGCCTGGACGGCTGCGCCAGCATCCAGATGTGCACCGGCAGCTTCCGGCACGACGGCCGGGGCGGGGTCACCAATCCCTACCGCCTCCGCGACCGCGGAAGTTTCTTCACCCACGACGACGGCTGCTTGCGTGGAGGTGCCCGGCCTCGGCTCCGCTTCCGACATCCCCAAGGAAGCCCCAAGCCGATCGCAGCCTGTTAGCGCCATCAGCGCGATGACGACAGTGATAGCTCTGATCATATTCGCTCCTTGAGTTGACATCAGGCCCGATCGCCATCGGGAATTCTGGGCGCCACCGTCTCCGGGATGACGTTCACCTGCTTGGCCTTGATCTGGCCTGACAGCAGTGGGCTGATCACCATGTACACAACGATGGCCAGGGCAGACAACCAGGCGTCTATGGCGATCGTCCAGACCAGCAGGAAGACATGCAGGCTCCAGAAGACGATCGGGGACAGGATCCCGAAGGCTTTCCGCAGCTTGATCCGGTTGACCACGACGTTGTTCTGGAGGACGGGCAGCGGGAACCGTCCTTTCTTCAGGCTCAGGTACGCCCGCAGGCTGATGGGAATGATGAAGAAGATGAGTGCGAGGGTGTAGATGAGAACGCCCATTGAGATGTAGCTCCTTTGAGGTAAGAGAGAGTGTTGGCTGGCTTCTGTCAGAAGCCCATGGCGTAGCCCAGGATCGGATTGAGCATCCTGGTCTGGTACTCGACCAGGACGTTGCCGTCGGCCTGGTCCGTGTCGACGCGATAGGTAAAGTCCACCGACCGCTCGCGGTCCTGGTAGACGTAGGTGATGCGGGCATCGCACCGGTAGCTGTCGACGTCTTTGTCGTAGCCCAGCGTGCGGATGTTGGAGATCTCGTAGGTGTCGAGGATCCCCATGAACTCCTCGGCGGTTCCCCGCCGGGTCTGAGGCGCGTACTTCTCCACCTCCGCCTCGATGATCTGATCGAGTACTTCCAATGTGTCTCCATCCCCGCAATCGGGGGTGCCTCCCGCACATCCGGCCAAGAGGACTGACGCCAGCAGCGTGCTGGCAGACACCGTTCTTTTCACTTGATTCCCCTGCTTGTTGAGTCCGACAACCGGCGTTTCGTAGACCGCATGAACTGGTCTCAGCGTCCGGATTGTGCTAATCGTAGTATGTCGAATAATAGTATTCAAACCGAGACCATCTCGCGATGGCTCGGGCGGCTCATGAAACTAGGTTGGTCACCGTCTTCGCCGGCAATGTCCGGCGATTGAGGAAAGAGCGCGGGCTGTCTCAGGAAGAACTAGCCGAGGCGGCAGGCGTCCATAGGACCTACATTGGCATGATCGAGCGTGGCGAGAAGAACGTGACGATCTACAACATCGAGCGCATTGCACTTGCTCTCAAAGTTCGCCCTGGGTCACTTCTTGACTGAAGAAGCCCCTTGAGAACTCGCCCCCTGCCTGTGGAACAAGGCTTATCGGCGCCAGGCCTTGTGGCCGAGCGCTATGCCATCGCTCACACGGGCGGCAGGCCCATACTAGTCCCCGGGCGGCCATCGAGACCGCCAGATCGGCCGTAACCGCTAAGCCGAGGGCTCCCCATTACCGCTGGGGTGGTTGTGGACCACCGTGACGGCCGCCACGTTCAGGTCCAGCGCGTGCTGGACCACGATGCGTGGACATACCTCTGTGCCATCCACCGAGTCAGAGAACAACCGCTCCACGGCGATGAGTCGATGCTGAGTATCAGAGTTCTCGCTGGACCATTTCACATTGCGATGCACAATCATCACCACATTGACAATTGGAGCCTCCTGACCGATATAGGGGCCACCAATGGCCACCAAACGCAAGTCCGGTAGGCAGGGGCCACCCAAGAAGCTGAGCCTCAAACAAGTTGCGCGCCTACTGCTGGATCATGAGATGGGCGAACCATGGGGCTCCATTGCTCGAGGCTACGGCGTCTCAAGGGCTTCATTAGCACATTGGCGACCCTATATTGGCCTCAATGAGGACTGGCTACGACGTGTCCGCACGCTTGAGCGCACTAATTGGGTACTCACCAAGAAGGTGGCACGCCTAAGCACTGCGTTGAAAGCATCCACCGGACTGATCAAGCGACTGGAGCCGCGTGTCAAACGCCGATCCCTGTATTCCGCCGCCCTGCAAGCCGGCTTCTCTATGTCTCGCGAGGAAGCCAACAAGGTATGTGGCCTTTCGCATGGAGTCGGCCATCAAGGTATTGCACAGGAGGGTGACCACCGGCTTGTTGGCCTGATGCGGAAGTACATTGAAGAGAATCCTGGCGTAGGTTTCCGGGGCATGTTTTCCGTCCTGCTCCGCGATGAGCATTGCTCACGAAATCATGCTCGCGCGCTCTACCAGCAGGCGAGGCTGCAGAGACGTTGGCGCAAGAGACCTGTGGCCACACCAGCGCGCGTCGTGCATCGTATCGTCCCGGCCCACGAACGCGACCAAGCTTGGTCAATGGACTACCTGATCGACGCCCTTCCCACTGGAAAGCGGTATTACGTTCTCTCTGTCATCGATGACTACAGCCGAGAATGCGTGCTCTGCCGGGTGTTCTCCAGAGCCACCGCCCAAGCACTGGTCCAATCCCTGGATTCACTGCGAGTATCGGGGCGACTACCTTCATTCATACGGACAGACAATGGCGGACAGTTCAAGAGCACTATGTATATAAATTGGACTGATCGCCACAGCGTCAACCGGAAATACTCCCGCCCGTGGCACTGGACTGACAACATCCACATCGAGCGATTCAATCGCACACTGCGCGATGAGGTATTTAACTGGTACAAGTTCAGAAGCTTGGTTGAAGTTCAACGGATGCTGGATGACTGGCGTACGCGTTACAACATGGCGCGGCCCCACATGGCACTGCATGGCCTTTCTCCGTTGCAGTTCGTAACTCTGTATGCGAATCCATAGGCAAGATACGCAGGGATCTGAAAGGCAGACCATGCCACTTGAGACAATCGTGTGTCTTCCCCGGCTTTTGCATGGCGATGTCCTCATGGTCAAAATGTAACTGCCGCCGCCTTATGCATGCGACGGATGGAGATATCACCGATCCGGGTGTTCCGCGCCCGGCCTCACAGGGCCGGGCGCTATGCCATTGCTCGCTCGACGGACAGTAATCCCTATACCAGCCCCCGGGTCGCCATCGAGACCGCCTGATCGGCTGTAACCACGAAGTGATCCAACAGCCGGATCTCCACCAGTTGGAGGGCACTCTGCAGCCGGGCCGTAACCGCCCGGTCAGCGGCCGAGGGCTCGGCATTACCGCTGGGGTGGTTGTGGGCCACCGTGACGGCCGCCGCGTTCAGGGCCAGCGCGCGCTGGACCACGATGCGTGGACGCACTTCTGTGCCATCCACCGAACCGGAGAACAACCGCTCCACGGCGATGAGCCGATGCTGACTATCGAGGAAGGCGGCCTCGAAGTGCTCCCGTGCCTCGCCACCCAACCGCAACCGGAAGAAAGCACCGGCCGAGGATAGATCTCCCAGCGACGGACCCGGGCCGCAGGCCCGCCGTTCAAGGATGCGCAGGGCTCGAGCGATGGTCCGATCGTCCCGCGCCCGGATGACCTCCTCGGAAGAAGGTATCCGGGCATCGGCCAGCGCAGGTATGCGTGATCGGACCAGCATCACGCCACCAGCTCCATCACCTCATCCCACGCGCGCTGCTTGATCCGGGCACCCTGCCCGAACCACGCCGCATCCCGGCGGTGGTCATCACTCCGGGCTCGCCGATGATGGTCGACGTACTCGGTGATGCCATTGAGCAGCCCCCAGGCCGTGCCCCGGCTGGATGCCAGCCAGCATCCCCGGCCACCGCCTTCGTACAGCATGCGTACGCTGGCTACAGCCTGCTCGTTTACTACGGGTGCCGAGTCGGGAACGGCATAGGTCAGGACCCGGCGCAGCAGGGCTTCGGCCGAGTCAGGGTCCACAGGACGCTCGCATAGCGCCTTCATCCGGTCCACGAAACCGTCCCAGGCCGAGACCGTGAGGCCGAGCTGACGTTTGACCAGTTCCGGATTGAACTGGCTGCGGTGGGGGACCTTGATGGCGCCCTCCCCCTTGCCCAAGGCGACGGTCAGGGTGTTGTTGCAGACCACCCGAACCGAGGTGAACTGGGCTGTGGTGGCCAGTGTCCCGTCACAGGCCGTGGCCAAGAGCAGGTAGCCGTCCACCCGGTCCATTCCACGCAGCACCGCACTCTGTCCGGTCCGGGCGAGTGCCCAGAACTTGCGCCCTTCCCGCAGGACACCCGCCGTCTCCAGCTCAAACCCGTTGGTGGCCGTCAGGTCCCGGTAGAACTCCAGGATCTCGCCCGGCTGGACGACCTGGAATCGCTTGGAGACCACGGCCAGCGGCGCCTTGGTGTCGGAGCGGTACAGGACCTTGTTCTCGGGGAAGGCATTGATGGCTCCGATGTTGTGGCTACCGGTGACGTACCGGACCTCGGACTCCTCGATCTGCCAGTCCATGCCGGCTTGTTGCTTCCAGACTTCGATTGGCTGGTGCCGGGTGAGCTTGTTGCCCAAGCCATGCCAGGGCTTCTGGTCCACGTAGGCCATGGTTTCAACCAAGTGCATTGTCGTTTCCTTGTAAGTGGGCGGCATAAACGCACAAGGCCCGGACGAGCCGGGCCTTGTTGGGGATGCCAGTAAGCAGGGATTGGATCAGGGATCGAGGAAGTCACCGCAGTGGCTGCAAGTGGCAGCCGCCGTGCATTTGACGATGCCAGCCATCACGGCCGTAGCCACCACCATGATGCAGTAAACCAACTCGATCTTGTTCTTCGTCATTACGGACATCCTTGAGGGACACTGCGCTGCGGAGTGCCGGACGCGAAGCCAGCAGTCACTGGGTTCACGGGAGTGGTATGTGTCTGAAATTATTTTGCTTGACCCCTTCTTATCTGCCACCTACTGCATGGCGACAGGCACCCTATCCGCCCGACGCATCCATGCTAGGTGAGGAGTCCGGCAGTACGGCGTAGTCGATCATGTACCGTTGGCTGCAGCTCTTGCATGTCCAGCTCGAGCCGCGCTTTATTTCATGATTTCCTAGCACGAATGAGTGATCGCAGCCACCTGTCAGGCACTTGACTCTTGTCTGCATTGGATCCCACCGCACCTGCTGCGCGCCGACCAGAACCAGCCGATAAAGCGCCCCGCACTCGAAGCAACTGACCGCCACGGTCTCACCATCTTTCGGACACCTTCTCTGCATGGGCTTGCCGCAGTAGATGCAATCCGTCTTTGACACCGCTGTGAGCCTGATATTCCATACCGGCGACGCGAGCACTTCGTCCAGATACGTGACGATCTGCAGGCAGCGGGCCCTGAGCTTGCTCGCGTCGAAAAAATCTCCCTGCCTCATCTGCTTAAGGGTTGGAATGTGCAGATACGACCCTAACGCGTCGTAATGCCTCTTGATTGTCGCGAGGTTGAGAACCTTCTCTGAGCCCAGGCTTTTCATCTCCTCCATAGGGGGCGCTACCCCATAGGTCTTCTCGAGCCCGACCGCTACTGACGAATCGGCATCGGCCTTCGCGTCTATTTCCAGCAATAACTGCATAACCTTCTTCGGTTGCCAAGTCGCGTACTGATGGGGCGGAACCTCAAACGCATACGCCCGCATTCGATCGTAGGTCAACGCTTCCATGGACATACGAAGCTGCAGCGCGGCTGACCGCAGCCGTACGTCATCTTCGCCCTGAAGTTCCACCCTCGCTTGCTGCAAGGCCTGCCTAGCGTAGCAGCGGTAGTTGATGTCCATCGGATCCTTATCCATCAATCGGACCAGCCCTTCTCCGTACACCAAAGTAGACTCGTCAGGCCAGCTCACAGCTGAGGCATCCAAGTCGCGGAACCCGAACTCTAAACGCTCAAGAAGAATGGCCAACCATCCTTCTTGGCAATCACGGTCAGACCCAATGCTTGCCCTGCAAGGCGGAGGAGCAATTTCACACCCAATCATCAGAATGCGTCGGCTGCTGGAACGGCGGAAGAGGTAGCCGATGCACCACTCGTCGCTACACGCATTTACAACAGCCTGAACGTACTTGACGTCCGTCACATTCGGGTGGAGGATCGGCTTGGGCGCCGACAGGGGTGAACGCGCCGCATTCGTTAGGGGCCAGAAATGCGAATTCGGTATCGCAAGCCAAGCTTGAAGACTCTACTGGGCGCGACAGCCGCCAAGAAGAAGCTCAAGCGCGACCTTGGCATCTATCAGGTCACGCGCGTGCTGAATGCGCCTAAGAACGCTAAACGCCGGGCGAAGCGAGCGATGGGGTTTGAGTCTTCGGCTGCGAAATTCGTCCGGTTTATCGCAAAGCTATTCAAGTAACGCGCCCCGACCATCTTGAACTGTCCCCGGAGGATTTATGGCGAAGAACGAGAAAACCTCTAACCATATCGCTTCGAAAGCATCTTCAGTTCTTCGCAGCCCGAACTCAAGCAAGTCGGCCAAGTCTATTGCAGGTAGTGCTTTGGCACAGACCGGCACGGGCAAGACGACATCCTCCAAGATCGCAACCACAGCATCGAAAGCACTGGATAGCAATCGGACCGGAAAGACGAATAAGGCAATCGCTGGAAGTGTGCTTACGCAGAAGCCGGGCAAGCGCAGCTAACGTATGACGATAAGGAGGAACAATGCATGGACATGATTCGCGTGAATTCATCGGCCATATCAGCAATTGGCTACGACCAGCGGACGATGCGGATGAGCATTCGCTTCATACAGGGCGACACGTATGACTTCTGCGGAGTTCCGGCGCACATTTTTCAGGACCTACTGAACGCCAAGTCTAAAGGCACCTACTACAACGACCATATCCGCGACAGGTACCAATGCTAACTCGCTCTTAGGTGGCAAAAAATGCGCGCGAGGTCGAAGGGAACTATGGGATTGTGGATCATCGGCGGCTTCGTCCTGCTCATCGCGATGTGCAGAGAAGGCAAGGATGACCACCGCAGGCAGGACACTACTCCCGTCACCCCAGTAGCAACCTCGTCGCAACTGGTGCAGGCGCCAATAGCCGAGCCGGCTGAGCCAATGTACGTTGCGGCGAGTTCGCTAAATCAGCGCTCTGCGCCCAATGGAGCCGTAGTGGACAAGTCGACTGGTGGCGACTCGGTCCACGTCCATGAACACAGGGATGGCTGGGCCCGTATCACGCCCACTGGGTCGCCAGAACGCTGGGTGTCTTCGAAGCTGCTTTGCTCAGGGCTTGGCTGTTATTCGCCAAAGCCAAGACCGCGCACCAACTACCAACCAGCCCGATCCAACTACTCGGGTAGCAATTGCCCCTGTTCGGGCAATCAAGTGTGCATCGGCCCTCGAGGCGGACGCTACTGCATCACCTCAGGCGGACGGAAGCGGTACGGCGTTTAGAACAAACTCAATTTGACGGACCAGATTTCCGTAGACACTCATTCGCCGCTCTGCGCGTAGCGCCGAGTCAGGGCATCGAGATCAAAGTAAGCGTCAAATCTCCCAACTATCGACCATGCACAAAGTGAGTCATCCGACGCTCAGCCACCGAAATGCTTTCAATTCTCTGTAAGGCTGGAGGCGTTCTATCAAATGCATTCTTGTGACGCTTATATGCGCGGCAATAGAAGTTCCGAATTACAAACGAAGCGAAAGTCGCAGGTCCCACAGGGCCAGACACTGGAATTCGACAGCCCTCGTACTGACCTAGCGTCATATGACAAGCTGGATGAAGACCGTCCACATGATCAGCTGGGGCGTAGTCAAATCGAATTGGGAAGCGAACTAGCTTCTTGGCTACGATGTCACCGTAAAGTTCGTCCTCCTCGTACAAAGCAGGCGCTTCATCGATAGTGGGAAGCATAGGATTTGGAAAATATGACAGTCGATGCTTAAGCAGACGCTCGGCAGCATCGAAGCGATACTGGAACATCAATAGACCCCCATCGACCAGCTTTGCGTCATAAGAACTATTTTCGTCGACGTCACGATATATATCTTCGTAGCTAACGTCACGAAGCGCCATGGCGCTCTGCTGCCGCCCAATGGATACAATGCCATCAGCGCTTGTTTTTACAATGGGGTGAAACTGGCGAACTGAAAGACTGGTACGTATCAGTCGACTGACGACATCCTCGACCTGCGCACGCACCGCGCCGGGCGTCACTTGCTTCTCCCTGAATTCTTAAGAGCCTCCAGCTCTAAGATCAGCTGGTCCGCATCAACTTCACCTCGCTGCACAGCTTGTAGTAGCTGCTCGCGCTGCTGCCTAACACTCTTGCGTCTAGCTTTGCCCTTACCACCCACCATCTTATTGATAACGCGAAGTTCCTTTTTTTCCACGTCAGTGGGATAGATAAACTTCAATTTGTAATCGTTCTTGTAGAGCTGCACCCACTCTTTGATCAGGACGTCCATGTTCGGCCCTATGCCGAGAACCCTCACCCAAGCTTTTGAACGCGTTATCGCGGTAAAGAGTCGATTGCGTCCCAGAGCTGTAGCTGTCTTATCCCAGCCTGATGCCCCATCCTGGGCGTTCATGATGTAGACCATTCCGGCTTCGTTACCTTTTGCGCGGAATACGCCAGTAAACGTAACCGCGCCCGCCTTGGAAAAAACATCGGCTGCAGTGCTAACACCTGCAAGCTCACTGTTGATTCCTGACGAGAACAGCATCTGCCTTGGCAGGGCAACCTCACGCTTCGTCGTGATGGGATTCGGATTTATTACGACGATGTCTTCCGGGCGCAGCTCCTGCTCGAGAATGTCCTTCTTGATCGCCTGTACAAGCCACTCAGCTTGCTCAGCGGAACTAGCAAATTTGTGAAATTGAATAAGATCGTCAAGATCCGAATGGCTCTGAAGGAACTCTGGTGAAGTTTGAAACGTTCGAGCCAGGGTGACAGCCGATCCCGGTTCTAGCGAACCCTCTTCAACCGAATAGCCCACATCAGTCCAGAGATTGTCATCGTCAAAGATCTGAACGAGACCCTTGTCCCGATAAATTCCGAACCCTAATGCGTGCGCGGTCGCAAGCAGAGGGCCCGAGTTTCGATAACACTTCTCCAAGATGATATCTTGCCTTGGGCCACCGTCCTCTTGATTGAGGCGCACCACTGGAGTGCCGTCCGGCGCCACGCCAAACAGCTCCTCTGCTGGCGGCACAGAAGTACCAGTAAGTGACTGTAGTTCGTCGTACGCATAGACCAACCGTCGAGGCGGCGGCAATGATGCAAAACAGAGTCTTAGGAATTCAATCGGCAGATCCTGAGCCTCATCAATCAGAATCATGTCATATAGATCGACGGGATCCTTCACAGTTGCAAGTGCATCAGCACAAGCGCCCTGAAACTCTTTGCCATCCCCAAACTTGTTCTTTGCAGCGCCGAAATCGTAGTAGGCGATCTGGTTCGCACGGCAGAACTTGTGATAAACGCCGTCACGCTCTTTATCACCCGGCCCACCCCAAGCATTGATGATGTCAATGCAATCCCAGTCCGGCTCGGCGCCTGTCTGCTCGATGGTGAAGCTATTTATCAGTCGACGGAACTGCTCTTTAAGCGACCTTGTGTTGAAAGTAACGCCGATTCGCCAGGTCGGGTTCTGAGCATGCAGGTATGCAACCTTCAAAGCCAGAACGATTGTTTTGCCTGATCCAGCAAGCCCCCTAATTCGCTGAACGCCTTCCACTGTTTCGATTACAGCTTGGGACTGGTGCTGATCGAGGTTCGCAATCGAGTCCTCTACCCTCTTGAGCTTCGCACCTCGCGAATCCGGCTTCTGCGGTTCACGCTTCTGCTTGCCTGCCCGGATTGATGTAACTACCTGAATTGCACCAACCAGCATCTTGTAGACGGGTTCGCCTTCAGTCCACGCAAAGCTGTTGACCACGTCTAGTAGCTCAGCGCGTGAAGCTATGTAGTAAGGGTCAACTGAATCTGGATGCAGTGGCTTAGCCGGACAGTAGGTGACGACGTGGATATCGAACTTGAGCTGGCGACCACTCTTCAGTCCCGGATGCGGCTTCAACCGCACCTCCAACATTGAAGCGATCTCATCCTGTCGCGGCTTGAACTCACCGATATCTGTGCCTTCCACAAGATCGAAAGCGACCAGCCCCAACTTTGGGGACACAAGCAAACCATCAAGCTTAAGGGGCCCTGTGGGCGTACCAATGACTGGATAGCCGAGGTAAAGGTATCCGTCAATTGCCGGATCCTTAGCCAAGTCTTCGGCGAGCAGTCGCGAAGAAATTGGCTTGTCCTGTGAGGTGCCCCAGATGACCTCTAACATTCGTTCGCCTCGCCAGTCTTTGCACTAGGTTACAGCAGAGACCGGCGAGTCCGCGAGACGGTAAGGAGCCGCCTTTTTCGACCGCCTGAGTCAGGCCTATTGGTCCTCCACGCGGCTTTGGTACTGGAGGGGAAGCCGGGCTAGCCCCCTGTATGGAGTGCCCCTACCCCACCCTCCACTTCGGTGCGCTCGGGACACTATTTCCAGCACCGTTCTAGGACTTCCATGTCCCGTACTACGGATCACCCGCATTGGGATCAGTCAGGGGAGCGGCGCATTGACCATGCGTCGCCCCTACAACTGGCGTAGACCCTATTTGAGTGAGCGTGGCTCGATTCACCTCGCCGGACCCAACACTGGCGTCCAACCTTCTTCATCGCCAAGCCTGTCGAGCTAGAGTTCGAGCACTTTCGGGAAGGGCAAGCATTAGTTCTAATGCACCCTAGAAAAGCTAGGGGACCAGTGCCCGGGGACCTCGACCCGGAAGAGCGCGCCGCAGAAAAATGCCTGGACCGAGACGTACAAGGCAAGGCATAGAGAGGGCTGACTACCGATAGCTCCGAAGGCAGAGTTGTCGATAAGCGACGCGCAGCCGATGCTTTTAGGATTTTCGGCTACGCTCCGAGAGACCAAGAAACTGGCGGCGCTCGCATTCAAACGCTCGGAGCGCTGGCTAGCCGCGACACAGATGCGCAAAGCTCTAGGTGTTGCGCCGTCGTCCGCTAGCGCTGCCAAACCCCGCATCTTCATCAATGAGGGCTACTGGCAAGAAATTGCGGCCGCATCACCAGCGCTTCAGCGGAGATTAGGGATAGATTGCCCTCTCATCAGGTCCATCCTCAAGCACCAGTTCGACGACGGTAACAACGACGGCATCTTGAATTTCAAGTCACCTATAATCATTTAGATATCAGTTGATTAGATATACTTTTCGGGAGCACCCATAGCTGACAACTCAGCTACAGGCTCCGCAGAAGCATGCACAGGACTCACGCCACCTTCTTGCGAATTGGCGCGACTTTCTTCTCAGAGCTCCGCAAGCTGTCCAAATAGTCGGCCCACCCCTGCATCATCTTCTTGCGCTCTGGCAGGTGCGCCGTGCGGTTGTAGGCTCGCCCCAATGGATCACGCACGGCATGTGCGAGCTGATGCTCGATATAGTCAGGGCGAAATCCCAGGACCTCATCCAGCACGGTGCGCGCCATGGCGCGAAAGCCGTGGCCTACAATGGTTTCGCCGTCGAAGCCTAAATTGCGGAGCGCGGCATTAACCGTGTTCTCGCTCATGGGGCGGTCGGCGCTTCGTACTCCAGGGAACACGTAGTCGCTGCGCTTGGTTAGCGGCCACAACTCCTCAAGCACTGCCACGGCTTGCGTGGACAAAGGAACGATGTGCGCGGTCTTGGTCTTGCTGGTGACATAGCGCCACTCGCCGGTACCCAAGTCGATGTCCGCCCACTTGGCCTGCCGCAGTTCGCCAGGGCGCACAAAGAGCATGGGGGCAAGCTTGAGGGCTGCCCGGGTCACGGGTGAGCCTTGATAGGCCCACAGCGCGCGCAGAAGCTCACCAATACGCTCGGGCTCAGTCAGGCTTGCGAAATGCTTGGTCTGTGGCTGTTCCAACGCACCGGCAAGGTCGTCAGCAGGATTCCGCTGGGCCCTGCCCGTAGCAATCGCGTACCGGAAAACTCGTCCTGCATGAGACCGCGCCCGGTGGGCAGTCTCCACTACGCCCCTCTGCTCCAGCCTCCTCAGAGCGGCCAGAAGAATGGGGGCACTGATATCAGTAATTGGCATGTCGACAATTGACGCCAGATCCTTCTCGACCAAGCGGCGCTCCCGCTTCACAGAGCCCGGGCTCAACCCCTCCTTCGCTCGTTTAGCCAACAACTCCAGTCCGATGGCTCCGAAGGTGCTGTTTGCCCGCTCGGCTTGGACGGCTCGCTCAGCTCGAGCGACATGAGCCGGATTGGCTCCACCCTTCAGCAACACGCGCAGCTTGTCGCGCTCGGCGCGTGCCTGCATGAGCGACATCGCCGGGTATTCACCAATCGTCACGATGCTTGGTTTGCCGGCATAACGGTAGCGGTAGCGCCACACCTTCGCACCGGTGGGGCGCACCTCTATGCACAGACCGTTGGAATCGGCTACCCGGCAGGAGGCTTCCTTAGGCTTCAGCGCGCGAAGCTTGGTATCTGTCAGCATGTGAGTCAGATGACTGTGAGTCAGAGCAACACCCCGTTACTCCATGACTCACAGCCTGACTCACTTTTCCCTCGGATGCAACTGGATGCCCTTGGACGAAGCTGGACAGCCGCATAGTCATTTTCAGGAGTTTTTCCGCAGTAACCGGTCGAATTCGGACACCCGCGGACTGCTTTTTGGTGGGCCCACCAGGACTCGAACCTGGAACCAAAGGATTATGAGTCCTCTGCTCTAACCATTGAGCTATAGGCCCCCAGCGACGGCAATTGTACTGGAGGCTCCGCTGGCCGGGATCGCCTGCGCGGGACGGGCGCGCAATTCGAGGGCGCGGGCGAGCACGGGCGGGGGCGCCGCTTCTTCGGGAATGCGGAGCAGGCCCCACTCGCGCAACCTTTGTCCGACGCCCACGGAGGCGGTCAGCACGTTGATCGGGATCGACAGCACCATCCCCAGGACGACCGGCGACATCCAGGCGGCCAGCGCCGGGGAGACCAGGTAGGCCAGCGCGCCCACGAAGGCGCCGAACACAGTCAGTCCGCCATAGCGGCGCACCAGGCTGGACAGCGGCACGCTGCCGTCGTCGCGCCGCTGCGTCTCCCAACCGGAGTCCTTGCCCGCCAGCACTTCGGCCACGCCGCGCGACTGCACGTACATGGTCACCGGCGCCATCAGCGCCGCCAGCACGGTCTCCAGCAACGCGCCCAGCGCGATGCGCAGCGCGCCTCCGGACAGGCGCCGCGCGGCGGGCTGCAGGATCGTCGCCAGGCAGCCCATCAGCTTGGGCGCCAGCAGGACGCTCATCGTGAAATAGAACACCCACAGGAAACGCCCGGGATCGCCGCCGCGCCAGTACAGCGCGGGGGTGAAACCGTCCAGGTGGACCTGGTCGGTGGCGAGGCCCGCCTGTTGCAGCGGTATCGCCAGGCCGATCAGCATCAGCATCGCCCACATCGGTGCGGTGAAGTAGTGGCCGATGCCGACCATCAGATGCATCCTGCTGATCCAGTGCAGGCCGCGCGTGGGCAGCACCGCGGCATGCTGCAGGTTGCCCTGGCACCAGCGCCGGTCGCGCACCAGCATGTCGGTCAGCGAAGGCGGTCCCTCTTCGTAGCTGCCGCCCAGCCCAGGCACCATGTGCAGCGCCCAGCCGCCGCGCCGCAGCAATGCCGCTTCGACGAAGTCGTGGCTCAGCACGGTGCCGGCGAAGGGCTTGCCGCCCCGCAGTTCCGGCAAGCCGGCATGCGCCGCGAAGGCCGCCGTGCGGATGATGGCGTTGTGCCCCCAGTAGTTGCTCTCCGCCCCATGCCACCAGGCCACGCCGTGGGCCAGCACGGGCCCGTAGATGCGCCCGGCGAACTGCTGCATGCGCGCGAACAGCGTGCGCCCGTTCACGATCATGGGCAACGTCTGGATCAGGGCGACATCGCCATGGCGCTCCATCGCCGCCGCCAGCCTGACGATGGTGTCGCCGGTCATCAGGCTGTCCGCATCCAGGATCAGCATCTGCGGGTAGGCGCCGCCGAAACGCCGCACCCAGTCGGCGATGTTGCCCGCCTTGCGTTCGCTGTTCTCGGCGCGCAGGCGGTAGAACAACCGCCGATCATCGCCGAGCCTTTCGCGCAGCTCGCGGAAGGCCGCCTCTTCCTCGTGGCGGACCGGCTCGCTCGTGGTGTCGCTGAGGACGAAGAAATCGAAGCGATCCAGCTGGCCCGTCGCGGCCACCGATTCGTAGATCGCCTGCAGGCCCGCCAGCAGGCGATGGGGATCCTCGTTGTAGGTGGGCATCAGCAACGCCGTGCGCGTGCCCAGCGCAGGCAGGGGATCTTCATCCTCGATGCCGAGCGGGTTCGCATGGCGCGCGACCACCAGGACCAGGCCCGCCAACGCGCTGAAGAACGACAGCGCGATCCATGCGAACAGGGCGACGAACAACACCAGCAACAGGCCTTCGAGCACATCGATGCCATTGCCGCGCAGCACCCACCAGATCTGGTAGGTGGCCATCAGGGTCAGCAGCGCTGTGCCTCCCAGCACGCATGCGCGCCGCCATGCCATGCGGCTTGGCGCGGTCGTCAGCGGGCGATCGATCCGCTGGCCATGGCGCAGGTCCTGCACCGGCATCTCCAGCGGAGACTCCGGTGGCAGCCACGCGGTCCTGCTGACTGGTGTGGGGTCGGGTTCGGTCATCGGCTCAGGGGCTCCAGCGGTACAGCCAGGTTTCGGAAAGCGGTCCCTGCGCATCCATCACGCGCGCGTGCAGTTCCACGTCGCGCCCTTCGGCATTCTCCGTCCGCGGACGGAACTCGAAGCTCAGCCGCCAGCCTCCCGCCTGCGGATTGGGGTACGCCACCACGTTGGAGATCTCGCCGTGGCTGGCCCAGACATCGGTCTTCACCTCGGCCTCGCCCGGCAATGCGCCCAGGCGTCCGCCAACCAGGTCGATCACCACCAGCCGCTTCGCCGCGTCCGGCGCCGCGCCCATCCGCGTGCTGGCCACCGTCGCCAGGCCGCGCTGCCAGCCGTGGTCGTCGCACCAGTGCATGCGGTAGTCGAAGCGGTGTTCCTGTCCGGCGCGCAGCGGCCGTTCCGGGCGCCAGAACGCCACGATGTTGTCGTGGTACTCGTCGGCGGTCGGGATTTCGACCAGCGTCACCGCGCCTTTCCCCCATGGGCCCAGTGGCTCGATCCAGAGGCTGGGGCGGTCGTGGTAGCGCGCCTCGATGTCGACGTAATCGGAAAATGCGCGCTTGCGCTGCATCAGTCCGAAGCCACGCGGGCCCTCGTCCGCGAAGGCGCTGATCTGCACGCGCGGCGGATTGCTCAGCGGGCGCCAGATCTGCTCCCGCCGGCCGTTGAAGATGGCCAACCCATCGGAATCGTGCACGGCGGGGCGGTAGTCGTCCGTGCCCACCCGGTCGCCGGCATCGAACTCGAACATGCTGGTCAACGGCGCGATGCCGGCGCGCGCGAGATCCACGCGGGGATAGAGGCGCGACTGCACGTCGATGAGGGTTTCGCCGCCCGGCCGTATGGCGAAGCGGAACGCACCGGCGACGCTCAGACTGTCCAGCAACGCATGCACCACCAGGTGGTCCGCCGTGCGCGCCGGCTGTTCGATCCAGAACGCGCGGAACAGCGGGAACTCCTCCGCGCCCGGATCGCCGCTGCCCAGCGCCAGACCGCGTGCGGACAGGCCGTAGACATGCCCCTTGGCCAGCGCGCGGAAGTAGCTCGCCCCGAGGAACGCGATCAACTCGTCGAAGTAGTCCGGATCGTTGAGCCGCGCATGCACGCGGAAACCCGCGAATCCCAGCCCCTCGCCGGCAGGAAGACGCACGCCCGGCGGGAAGTCGAACAACTCGGGCGAGTAGCCGATCGGCGTGGCGTGGCCGTCGTGCACGCGCCACAGCTCCACGCGCTGCTTGAACAGAAAGCCGCGATGGAACATCTGCAACTGGAACGGCAGGCCTTCCTTGCGCCAGAGGGCCTGCCGCGGATCGAAGCGAAGGTCGCGGTAGGCGTCGTAGCCGGCATCCAGCAATTCCGGAAGCGTTTCATCCGGCGCCTGGTAAGGCCGGCGCGAAAGTTCGCGTGCCAGGCGCGGGACCGTCAGCGCATCGAAGGGCGACGACGCGGAGGATGTTGCGGCCGCCGCCATCGGCCAGGCGGGAAGCGGGCGCGCCGCGCCCAGCACGGCCAGCGACATGGCAGTGTGCAATACGGTCCTGCGATCCACGCGTCCCCCCCGAAGATTACGTATCGCGGCAAGTCTAGTGAACGGCATGTAAGGATCATGACAAGACTGAACGGGCGCGTGGCTTGCGCGCGCACCAAAAAGAAACGCGACCCGTTGGGGTCGCGCTCTGGTGGTGCGATTGCGACGCAGTGCGTCAGTCGATGTCGAGGAAGCTGCGCAATTGCTCGCTGCGGCTGGGATGGCGCAGCTTGCGCAGGGCCTTGGCTTCTATCTGGCGGATGCGCTCGCGGGTAACGTCGAACTGCTTGCCGACCTCTTCCAGCGTGTGGTCGGTGTTCATGTCGATGCCGAAGCGCATGCGCAGCACCTTGGCTTCCCGCGGGGTCAGGCCGGCCAGCACGTCGCGCACGGTTTCCGACAGGTTGATGTTGGTGGTGTTCTCGATCGGGGACTCCACGTTGGTGTCCTCGATGAAGTCGCCCAGGTGGGAATCCTCGTCGTCGCCGATCGGGGTTTCCATCGAGATCGGTTCCTTGGCGATCTTCATCACCTTGCGGATCTTGTCCTCGGGCATGTCCATTTCCTTGGCCAGTTCCTCCGGCGTGGCCTCGCGGCCGTACTGCTGGAGCATCTGGCGGGAAATGCGGTTGAGCTTGTTGATCGTCTCGATCATGTGCACCGGGATGCGGATGGTGCGCGCCTGGTCGGCGATCGAGCGGGTGATGGCCTGGCGGATCCACCACGTGGCGTAGGTGGAGAACTTGTAGCCGCGGCGGTATTCGAACTTGTCCACCGCCTTCATCAGGCCGATGTTGCCTTCCTGGATCAGGTCGAGGAACTGCAGGCCGCGGTTGGTGTACTTCTTGGCGATGGAGATGACCAGGCGCAGGTTGGCCTCGACCATTTCCTTCTTGGCCTTGCGCGCCTTGGCCTCGCCGTAGGCCATCGCGCGGCTTATTTCCTTGATGTCGGCCAGGGTCAGGTGCATGGCCTGCTCGATGGCGATGGTGGCTTCCTGTTCGGCGACGATCTGGTCCTTCACGTCGCGCAGGCCGGACGACCACTTCTGCTTGCGCTTCAGCACCTCGTCCACCCAGCCCAGGTTGGTCTGGTTGCCTTCCCAGGCGCGCAGGAACTCCTTGCGCGGCATCCTGGCGACGTTGGCGCACAGGTGCAGCACGCGGCGCTCGTGGTCCTTCACCTGGGCCACGACTTCGCGCAGCTTGCGCACCAGCGTGTCGGTCAGCGCCAGCGGGAACTTGAGGGTGACGAACACTTCGGCCAGTTCGCCGCGCAGCTTGGCCACGGCCTTGTTGTCGGCGCCGTTCTTGGCGTAGGACTTCTTGAACTTGGCGTAGCCGTCGGCCAGCGCCTGCATGCGGCGCGCGACTTCTTCCGGATCCGGACCGGTGGGACCGGCCTCCTCGGCCACGTCGTCGCCATCGTCGTCGTCGTCGGCATCATCGGCCGCCTCGACGGCCTCCACGGCCACCGGCACTTCCTCCACCGGCTCCTCGACGTCGTTGAAGCCCACCACCACTTCGGCCAGGCGCTTCTTGCCGGCCTTGTGCAGTTCGTATTCTTCCAGCAGCAGTTCGATGGACCACGGGAAGTTGCCCAGCGACGCCTGCACCTGGCCCAGGCCTTCCTCGATCCGCTTGGCGATGGCGATTTCGCCTTCGCGGGTCAGCAGTTCGACGGTGCCCATCTCGCGCATGTACATGCGCACGGGGTCGGTGGTGCGGCCGCCCTCGGTATCGAGCGAGGTCAGCGCGGCCGCGGCTTCTTCGGCGGCGGTCTCGTCGACTTCGCGGTTGCCGGTGTTGCCGTCGGCGAGCAGCAGCGTCTCGGCATCGGGCGCCACTTCATGGACATCGATGCCCATGCCGTTGATCATGCCGATGATGTCCTCGATCTGTTCCGGATCGACCAGGTCGTCGGGAAGGTGATCGTTGACTTCGGCGTAAGTCAGATAGCCCTGCTCCAGGCCCTTGCTGATCAAGAGCTTGATGTCGGACTGCTGGGCAGGACGTTCGTTGGCCATGGAGGGTTGCGCCACCGGCAGGAAAGGAAGGAGGAACCTAGTATTATACCAGCCCGGGCCGGTCCAAGTCCCCTGGCCTCGCCTCGCAGGCTGATGTCAGGGGCGCAACAGGAAGGTCACCGGCCCGTCGTTGACCAGGCTGACGACCATATGGGCGCCGAAACGCCCGGTTTCCACCCCTCCCCCGTGTCTTTGCCGGCATATCTCCACCAGCCGGTTGAAGCCGCGTTCAGCCTCCCCCGGCGGGGCCGCCGTGGTGAAGCTGGGGCGCATGCCCGAGCGGGTGTCCGCCGCCAGGGTGAACTGGCTGACCAGCAGCAGTCCGCCGCCGGTATCGGCGAGCGAGCGGTTCATCCGTCCCGCCTCGTCGGCGAAGACCCGGTAGCCCAGCAGGCGCTCGGCCATGCGCTGGAACTGCGCCTCGGCATCGCCCGGCTCCACCGCCACCAGGGCCAGCAGCCCCGCGCCGATGGCGCCGACGGTACGGTCATCGACGGCGACGGAGGCCTGGGTGACGCGCTGGATCAGGGAGAGCATGGCGGTCTGTGGCCGGTTCCGGGTTGCCGGAAGCATAGCCCGCACGGCGACACGGCCCCCAGAACCCGCAACCCGGAGCCGGCCCCTCCCTGCCGCTAAACTGGCCGGATGAAACCCCAGACCCTCGCCGCCCTCGGCTACCGCGCCGCCGCCCTGGTCGGACGCCTCCCCTGGCCGTGGCTGCGCAGGCTGGGCGATGCGCTGGCATGGGTCTGGCGCAAGGCCGATGCCCGCGAAAGCCGGGTCGCCCGCCGCAATCTGGAACTGGCCTACCCCGACCTGCTGCCCAGCCAGCGCCGTGAACTGCACCAGGCCATCCTGCGCACCACCGCGCGGCAGGCGCTGGAGACGCTGCGCTTCTGGACGCGCCCGGTCGCGGAGAACCTGGCCTGTCTGCGCGAACTGCATGGCGAGGCGCTGTACGACCAGGCGCTGGCCAGCGGCAAGGGCGTGATCGTCGCCGCCCCGCACTTCGGCAACTGGGAACTGCTCAACCAGTGGCTGTCCACGCGCGGCCCCATCGCCATCGTCTACCGCCCGCCGGCATCGCCCGCCGGCGATGCCTTCCTGCTGCGCGTGCGCGGCGCCGACAACATCCGCCAGGTGCGCGCCGAAGGCCCGGCGGTGCGCCAGCTATGGAAGGTGCTGAAGGACGGCGGCGCGGTCGGCATCCTGCCGGACCAGCAACCCAAGGCCGGCGATGGCGAGTTCGCGCCGTTCTTCGGCGTGCAGGCGCTGACGATGACGCTGGTGTCGCGGCTGGCCGAACGCACCGGTGCCACCGTGCTGTTCGCCTGGTGCGAACGCATCGGCCCCGGCCCGGACTTCGCCCTGCACGTGCAACCGGCCCCGGCCGCCATCGCCGACCCGGACGCCAGGGTCGCCGTGGCCGCGCTCAACGACGCCGTCGAACGCATCGCATCGCGCGATCCGGCCCAGTACCAGTGGACCTACAAACGCTATACCCTGCGACCACCGGGCAGCGGCGAGGGCACTCCCTACCGCTGACCGCCGACAGACACCGGGGGAAGCATGCGTGTGGGAATACTGCTGGCGTGGCTGATCGCCGCGCCGGCATTGGCCGGGGACGACCTGGCCCGGATGAATGCCGTCAGCAACGCTTGGGACCGCTACGCCGAACTGAGCAGCCAAGGCGACGGGCGGGCGGCCGAGTGGCTGGCGCCTTCCAGCCTGGCGCATTACGGCTTCCTGCGCGACGCCGCCCTGTACGCGTCCTCGGCGCAGTTGCGCCGCATCCCGATGTCGGACCGCGCCATCGTTTACGCCTTTCGCGCCACCCAGCAGGCCGACGCGCTGGCGGCGCTCGACGACGAGGCGGTGACGGCCCTGTGCCTGCACGAGAACTGGTGCGGCATCGCTTCGCCCGACGCAGGCGAATCCCTGGCCGCGCTCAGCCACGTCACCCTGGTCGGCGACGACCTGGCGATGGGCGAACTGGGCCCGCCGACCGGCACGCAATTCATGTTCGGCCCGGAACTGGTGCGCGACCAGGGCCAATGGAAGGTCCGCGCGGAGTCGATGGCCAACAACGAATCGCTGATGCTGCAGCAGCAGGTCCAGCGCAGCGGCATCCGCGAGGACGACCTCATGCAGGCCGTGCTGGCGTATTTCCTCGGCCCGGATCGCGAGGCCCCGCTGCTGGCGCTGCTGGGCCAGCCGCTGCGCGACGACGCGGCGGCCCGTACCCGCCTCAACGAACGCTGGCCGCGCTACGACGATGTCTACAAGACGCGGGTGGCCGTGCTGGAGAAGAAGGCGGCCGACGGCGACACCCTGGCCCAAATGGGGTTGGGCGCATTGCTCGCCACCGGCAGCCTGCCGGCCGCCGCGCCGAAGGACCGGACGCGCGGCATCGACTGGCTGGAAAAGGCCAGTGCCGGCGGCCAGCCGCAGGCGGCGGCGATCCTGATCCAGTTGCTGATCGAGGACTACACGCCGCAGAAGGGCAAACCCATGCCCGCGGACCTGCTGGCCAGGCTGGCCGTGCAGACCAGGCGGGCCGCCGAGGGCGGCATCGGCGAAGCGATGCTGCAGCTGAGCGGGCTTTACTTCAACGGCGCCGGCGGACTGGCGCGCGACTGCATCCTGGCCGAACAATGGGGCGCACGGGCGGAGGACGCCGGCGTTGCCGGTGCGCGCAACAACCGCGTCTGGGCGCTGGCCACCTGCCCGCTGGAGGACCAGCGCGATCCGCAGCGCGCCATCGCGCTGGCCGACCACATGATGGCCACCGCCGACACGCTGACCTACAGCGAGCTGGACACGGTGGCCGCCGCGTTGGCGGCAGCGGGACGCACACCCGAGGCCGCCGACTACCAGCAACGGGCCATCGCGCGCGTGGAAGACGCCAAGCCCGCCACGCTGCGCCGCATGCAGCAACGCCTGGCGGCATACCGCAAAGGCCAGGACTGGGTGCAGGACTACAACACGTACGAGCTTCCCGCCGAATGATCCCGCCCACCGATCCCGCGCCACCGTCCCCCGACGCTGGCGACACCGTCCACACGGCGCCCATCGACTGGCGGCCCCTGCCGCCGCGCGGCGCCCTGCTGGCGGCGTTGGGCGGCGCGATGGCGATGCTCCCGCTGGGCTTCCCTCTCTTCTTCATCATCCGCGCCACGGGCTTGGCCTCGCCTTGGCTGGCCACCCCGCTGGTGGCCGCGGCGGGAGCAGTAGTCGGCGCATGGATCGGCGTGAGGCGGCATCGCCGCACCTCCTGGAAACTCGACGGCGAAGGCTTCGCCGTGCGCCGCGGCAACTGGTGGCGCAACGAGACGCTGATTCCGATCTCGCGCGTGCAGCACCTCGACCTGAAACGCGGCCCGCTGGAGCGCGGCATGAAACTCGCCACCCTGGTCGTGCACACCGCCGGCACCCGGATGGCCGCGCTGTCCCTGTCCGGGCTGGATACGGTCGACGCCGAACGCCTGCGCGACACGCTGGCGCGGCAACTCGACCACGACGACGCATTGTGATGGACGACGGCATCCCCGATCCCAGCGCGCCGGAACGCCGGCTGCACCCCTGGTCGTGGCTGTTCGTGCTGGTGCAGCAGCTCAAGCAGTTCATCTTCCCGCTGGTGGCGCTGGCGATCTTTGGCGGCCGCAACGATCGCGGCGGCCACTGGGTCGAACTCGCGCCCGTCATCGGCATCGGCGTGCTGGTGGTGATCTCGGTCCTGCAGTATTTCACCTACCGCTACCGGATCGGCCGCGACGGACTGACCGTGCGCGAGGGTTGGCTGCACCGCACGCAGCGCGAGATCCCGTTCTCCCGCATCCATAACGTGGGGGTGCACCAGTCGTTGCTGCACCGGGTGTTCAACGTGGCGGAGGTGCGGCTGGAATCGGCCGGCGGACAGAAGCCGGAAGCGCAGATGCGCGTGCTGGGCCTGCCGGATGCGCTGGCCCTGGAAAGCCTGGTGCGCCACCACGGGCACGATGGAGCGGCGGCCGGTCCGGCTGCTGCCGAGGCGCGCGCCGACGACACGCTGCTCGCGCTGTCCACCGCCGAAGTGATCCGCCTGGGCCTGGTCTCCAATCGCGGCATGATCGTGGTGGCGGCCGCCTTCGGCGCCGCGTGGCAGATCCTGCCCGAACGGATGATGGAAGGCTTCTTCACCCGCACCGCCAGGCAGATGGCCGGCTACGCGGACCAGCTTCACCTGGGCTGGGTGGCCGGCGCCGCCACCGTCGTGGCGTTGGTGGGGCTGGCGCTGCTGCTGGTACGCGCCCTGTCGGTGGCGCTGGCGCTGCTGCAGTTCCATGGCTTCCGGCTCAGCGAGGATGCGCGCCGCCTGATGGTCGAGCGCGGACTGCTGGCGCGGCTGCGCACCAGCGTGGCGCGCCGTCGCATCCAGGCCTGGACGCTGCACGAAGGCGTGCTGCATCGGCTGCTCGGCCGTCGTTCGCTGCGCATCGACACCGCCGTCGCGGAGAAGCCCGACCAGGGCGATCAGCGGGCGTTGAAGGACCTCGCGCCCATCGCCACGCCGGACGCCTGCGACGCGCTGGTGCATCACCTGCTGCCGCAGGCCCGCTGGCCGCGTGAGGACTGGCGCGGAGTGCCGGCATCGAGCGGCTGGCGCTTGCTGCTTCCCACGGCATCGTTCGTGGTTCCCCTGGGCATCGCCGCGTACTGGCATGTCGGGGCATGGTCGGCGCTCGCGCTGGCCTGGCTGGGCGCGGCCGCCTACGCGGCGCGGCGCAACGCCAGGCGCATGGGCTACTCGGTGGACGACCAGGTGGTGGTCGTGCGCAGCGGCTGGTGGTCGCGCTACTGGCGCTTCGCCGAAATAGACAAGCTGCAGGCCCTGCGGCTGACCCGCTCGCCGATCGACCGCCGCTGCGGCACCGCCACGCTGTGGCTGGACACCGCCGGCGCCAGCGGCATGGCCCCGCCGCTGCGCCTGCGGTTCCTGCCCGAGCAGGACGCCGAGGCGATCTACCGGCGGCTTTCCACCGCGCTGGCGCACCGGAGACTGCGCTGGTGACGGAAACGGGGGGCACGCGGGCATGGACACCGCCTCGCTACTGCCACATCGCGCGGGCGAAAATAGCGCGCCCACCCTGACCATTCCCATGCAGCCACCGCTTCCCCTCTCCGGCGTTGTCATCAGCAAGAACGAAGCCGACCGGATCGGCCGCTGCCTGGCGTCGATGCGCGACCTCTGCAGCGAGATGCTGGTGCTGGATTGCGGCTCCGACGACGGTACCGTCGCGCTCGCGCGCAGCATGGGCGCGCGGGTGGAGCACCAGGACTGGCTGGGGTTCGCCGCCCAGAAGAACGAGGCCATCGCGCGCGCCACCCAGCCCTGGCTGTTGCTGCTGGATGCGGACGAATGGCTGGCGGAGGGCAGCGCGCGGCGGTTGCGCGAACTGTTCGCCAGCGGTCGCGTGGAGCAAGCCGATGTCTGGCGGCTGCGCCGCGAGAACTGGTTCCTGGGCCGCAAGCTGCGCGGCTACGAGCGCACGGAGCGGCTGGTCCGCCCGGACCATCGCTACCTGCCGATGCGCGTGCACGAGCGCCCCGACCTGGCCGGCAAGCGCGTCGCGGACTGCGAGGCGGTGATCGAGCACAACACCGCGCGGTCGCTGGAATCCCACCGCGCCAAGAACCTCCGCTATGCCCGGCTCTGGGCCGAACAGCGCCATGCCGAAGGCCGGCGTTGCGGCCGCGCCAGCCCATGGACGCACGCCACCGCCTACTGGCTGAAGGTGTACCTGCTGCGCGCCGCCTGGCGCGACGGGCGCGAGGGCTGGCTCTTCCACGCCAGCCATGCGCGCGCTGTGATAGAGAAGTACCGGCACCTGTACCGACTGGGCAAACCGACGCCATGACGACACCTGTCGCTCCCAACCCCGCGCGCGCATCGACGGTATGAGCGTGCGGCCATTGGTCGTCCGTTGCGGCGCCTTCGGCGACGTGGTCATGCTGACCACGCTGATCCGCCTGCTGCATGCGCGCCATGGCGCGCCGGTCGACGTGGTCGGCTGCGGCGACTGGACGCCGCCGCTGCTGGAACGCGAGCCCGCGCTCGGCCATCTGCAGATGCTGGACAGCCGCAGCACGCCGTACTGGCTATGTCCCAGCCAGTGGGCGCTGGTGCGCTGGCTGAAGCAGCGCGGGCGGGGACCGGTCTACCTGTGCGACGGCAGTCCGGCCATGGATGCGCTCGTCGCGCGCGCTGGCATCCCGGAAGCCGACCTCGTGCGCCGCCCTTGCGGCGACGATGTCGCGGGCGAGGGAATGGAACTGTGGCCCGACCGCTGGCTGCGGATGGGCATGCGCGACCCGGCGGAGCACTACCCGACGCGCGCGATCGCCGACCCGTCCCGCTTCCGTTTCCCCGTACTGCACACGACCGACGACGACCGTCGCGACCTGGCCCGGTGGCGCGCCGCCCGCGGGCTGGAGGGACTGTGCGTGCTGTTCCAGCCCGGCAACAAGCGCACCCACAAGCGCGGCAACGTGGCGACAGCGTCCCATCCCAAATACTGGCCGCCCGGCGCCTGGGCCGACGTCGCCGCCGCGATCTGGCGCGACATGCCGCAGGCGCGCATCGTGCTGTGCGGCTCGCCGGCCGAACATGGCGTGCTGGAGGAAATCCGCAAGGCCACCGGCGACGATTCGCGCCTGTTCAACGCCGGGCGCGAACTGCCGGTACCGCGCCTGCTGGCGCTGCTGCAACAGGCGCACAGCCTGGTGTCGGTGGATACCGGCCCGGCGCATGCCGCCGCCGCGTTGGGCTGCCCGCTGGTGGTGATGTTCGGTGCGGCCTCGCCCGCCAAATGGCGGCCGATCGGCCCGGGCCCGATCCAGGTGCTGGGGGGAGAAAAGAGCGAGGCCAGCCGCGTGCGCGACATCCCCGCCCGCGACGTGATCGCCGCATGGCACCGGTGCGTGCCGGCGCCGCGGCCTCAGCCGGATTTCTCGATGCCGTAAGGCGTCCAGGTCACCTTGCCGGCACGGGTTTGCGCACGGATCTCGAGGTTGCGCTGCACGGACTCCTGCGTCTTGTAGCCGCGCGCGTGGTCCAGGTGCACGCAGACCGCGCGATGGCGGATCTGCTTGCCGCGTATGCCGTGGTTTTCCAGGCGCTCGCCCAGCTCACGGTCCGGCCCGCCGTATTTCATCCGCTCATCGTAGCCGTTGATGGCCAGCAGGTCGGCCTTCCATGCCGACGAATTGCAGTTGTTGAAGGTGGCGCGCGCGGTGGTGATCCTGTCCAGCAGCTTGCCGGTGAACGGGGTCGCGCCCAGCTTCAGGGTATTGGAGAACCCCAGCCGGTCCTGCGCGCGCAGCCAGCCCGGATCGAAGCAGCGGCCTTCGCGGATGTCGTCCGCGCCGATCGCCTTGCTCGACTTCATGCTGAGCTTGCAATAGCCCCCGGACAGGAAGCGTCCCGGCTCGGCCTGGCGCGCGTGCACTTCCACGAAGTCGCGCCGCGGGATGCAGTCGCCGTCGGTGAACAGGATGTACTCGTGCGCTGCGGCCTGGATGGCCCGGTTGAGGATTTCCTGCCGCCGATAACCATCGTCCTCGTGCCAGACATGGCGCAGGGGCACGGGGTAGTCTCGCGCGAAACGCTCGATCAGCACCCGAGTGGCATCCCGCGACCCGTCGTCCGCCACCATCACCTCGGCATCGCGCCAAGTCTGCAGGCGATAGCCCAGCAATACCTTCTCCAGCCATTCCTCGGCGTTGTAGGTGCTGATTACGACCGTGATCTTCATGCCTCCGCTCCCCGGAACAGTCCGCCTGACCATGATTGATGCCGATGGCACCCGAGTACATGTTGCTCAGGATTCATGACAGCTATCCGCGACAAGCCCTTCAGTCCGATCCCCAATAGCCCAGGTCATACCGGATCTGCAGGCGCCTGGGCAGGCTGCTCCACGGCTTCCGGCGCAGCGTCCCGAGGTCGCCCCTGATCAGCGCTTCCGTCGCCGCCAGCACCCGCGCGGAGGAATGGCCATCGCGGCAAGGGTGGATGTCGTCGGCATAGGCCTCCAGTGCGATGCGCAACGACGCGGGGGGATCGAACGCCCTTGCCAGCATGTCCTCAAGGCGGGCCGGATCGTCGAAATCGAGCATGTGCGGCTTGGGCGTCCGATTGCGGAACGTCACGACCGGCTTGCGCTGGACCGCGAACTCGCTGACCACGGAAGTCGTGTCGGCGACCAGCACGTCGGCGGCGCGCTGCGCGCTGACCAGGTCCTCCGTTTCCACGAACGCGGCGTTTTCGCCGCACAGCGCGCGATACCGGCGGAACAGATCGTCCGGTGACTTGGGATGCAGCGTCAGCAGCCAGAAACGCTTCCCTTCCGCCACTTGCCCGGCGATAGCGTCGAAGAGATGGGGCGCCGCGCTCAGCCGTTCCGTGAACGTCGAGGCGAACATCACCAGCGGACGCCCGGTCGCCTGCAGCCGCCATGCGTCCGCCAACGGATCGGAGCCGCGGAACACAGGGTCCAGCTTGGGCCAGCCGGTCTCGACGACCTTGAAGTGGCCCTCGCGCCTGGCCAGCGCCGCGAACGGCGCGGTGGTGGCCGGCCCCTGCGTGCAGTACAGGTCGAACAGGCCGCGTACGCGGAAATGCCCGCGCACGGAATCCCGTTTCTCCACGTTGAAGCCATGGAACAGCTGCACCTTGGCGCCGGAGACGAAGGTCGGCACCCAGTTGGCCGCGCTGAAGACCGCCTGCGGGCGCAACGCGACGGCCTCGCGCGCATGCGCAATGGGGGTGGTGCGCGCGTGCAGGGACGCCCCTTGCGCACCCGCCACAAGCCAGGCATGCACGCCATGCCCCGCTGCTTGCAGCGCATCGGCCATGGGCTGCAAGATGGGCAGCGCATAGCGCTCCGTCCCGAACAACAGGTAGTCCGCCATCCACGCCTCCTCGACCCATCGGCCCGCCGTCTCGGCGTGCATTATCGCGTTCAACGAAGCGGATCGTATCGGCGATTGCCTGGCCTCGCTGGCTTTCTGCGACGAGATCGTCGTGGTGGATTCCTTCTCCGGCGACCGCACGGTGGAGATCGCGCAGGCCGCGGGCGCGCGGGTCCTGCAACGGCCGTTCGAGGGATACCGCAGCCAGAAGCAGTATGCGGTGGAGCAAGCGCGCCACGACTGGGTGCTGTGCCTGGACGCGGACGAACGCGTCGGCGACGAACTGCGCGCCTCCATCCTGCGGGTGCGCGACGAGGGATTCCCAAGCGCCGCCGGCTATCGGTTCGCCCGCCTGTCCGACTACTTCGGCCGTTTCCTTCGCCATGGCAACGCCTATCCCGACCGGGTCCTGCGGCTCTTCGACCGCCGTCGCGGCGGTTGGCGCGGTACGCGGGAAGTGCACGAGGCCGCCTCGGTCGACGGCCCGGTGGCCGTTCTTGCCGGCGACCTGATCCACTATCCCTACCGGTCACTGGAACAGCAGCTCGCCAAGACCCAGCGCTACGCGCGCATGATGGCCGAACACGAGTTCGCGCGCGGCAAGCGCGCCACCCTCGCCAAGCTCATCCTGTCCCCGGCCTGGCGTTTCTGGCGCGGCTACATCCTGCGGGCCGGCTTCCTCGATGGCTGGCACGGCCTGGTGTACGCCTACGTGCGCGCGAACTACGTCAGGCAGAAGGCCATCATGCTGTGGCTGCTGGAGCATCGCCAGCCGATCGCCACGCCGACGGCATCGCACGATGCACGAGACTGAAGCATGTGCGGAATCGCAGGCGCGCTGTCGCCCGGCTTACGACACCACGGCGACGCCCTCCACGCACTGGGCCGTCGCATGGGCGACGCGATCGCCCACCGCGGCCCCGACGACGCGGGCACGTGGGCCGATGCGACGGCCGGCGTGGTGCTGTCGCATCGCCGCCTCTCGATCGTCGACCTGAGCCCGGAAGGCCACCAGCCCATGGCTTCGGCCGATGGCCGCTGGGTCGTGGCCTTCAACGGCGAAATCTACAACCACGCCGCCTTGCGCGCGGAACTGGCCGGTCTCGGCCACGCCTTCCGCGGCCACTCCGACACCGAGGTATTGCTCTGCGCCATCGCGCAGTGGGGCGTTGAAGCGGCGCTGGAACGCGGCAACGGCATGCTGGCGCTGGCGGCCTGGGATCGCGTCGAACGCGTGCTGTGGCTGGCCCGCGACCGGGTGGGCAAGAAGCCGCTGTACTACGGATGGACCACGGACCGAACCTTCGTGTTCGGTAGTGAACTGGCGGCGCTACGGGCCTGCCCGTCACTGCGCGCCGAAGTGGATCCCGATGCGCTCGCGCTGCTGCTGCGCCTGGATTACATTCCCGCGCCGTATTCCATCCTGCAGGGAATACGCAAGCTTCCCGCGGGCAGCCTGCTCCGCCTCGACGCCTCGGCGCCGGATGCCGTTCCCACGACATACCGCTGGTGGGACGCCCTCGCGCGCCAGGAGGCCGCCATCGAGGCGGGTTTCGAGGGCGACGAAGCCGCCGCACTGGACGCGTTCGACATGCTCTTGCGCGACGCCGTGGCGCTGCGCATGGAAGCCGACGTTCCCCTTGGCGCGTTCCTCTCCGGCGGCACCGATTCCTCGCTGGTCGCCGCCTTGATGCAGGCTCAATCCGCCCGGCCTGTGCGCAGCTTCTCGATCGGCTTCGACAATGCCGAGCACGACGAAAGCGCCCATGCGGCCGTCGTGGCGCGGCACTTGCGTACCGATCACACCGAGCTGCGCGCCGATGGACGCGCGGCGCTGGAACTGGTGCCGCGCATGGCGACCGTCTTCGACGAGCCGTTCGCCGATTCGTCGCAGCTGCCGATGGCGCTGTTGTGCCAGCTGACCCGCCGGCACGTCACGGTGGCACTGTCGGGCGACGGCGGCGACGAATTGTTCTTCGGCTACGGACGCTATGCCCGTGCACTGCGCAACCATGCACGCATCGGCTGGTTGCAACGGTTGCCGCTGGCGAAGCGTCTTGCCTCGCCCGGCGAACGGGCGAGGCTGGGCGGCTGGGCGGCGCTGCGCGCGGAACTCGCGGCCGAAGGATTGCAGGGCGCCGCGCGCCTGCGCGTGAGCCGCTGGCGCGATCCCGAACGGGTCGTGCGCGGAGCGCGGCGCAGGAACACGGCCTATGAAGACCCCGCCGCGCTCCCGCGCAACGGCACCCATGGCGATGCCTTGATGGCGCTGGACTTCGCCTGCTATCTGCCGGAGGACATCCTCACCAAGGTGGACCGGGCCAGCATGGCCGTCGCGCTGGAGGCCCGAGCGCCCCTGCTCGACTGGCGCGTGGCGGAGTTCGCCTGGTCGCTGCCGTTTTCGATGAAGTGGAAGGACGGGGAACTGAAGCATCTGCCCAAGGCGCTCCTGTGCAGGTACTTGCCGTCCACGCTGGTCCATCGGCGCAAGTCGGGCTTCGGTGCGCCCGTCGGCGACTGGCTCAAGGGTCCGCTGCGCGACTGGGCCGAAGCCCAGCTCGACGAACGCAGGCTGCGCGAGGAAGGCCATTTCGATCCCGCGCCCCTGCGCGCCATGTGGACGGAATTCCAGGCCGGGAGACGCAAGTGGCATACCCACCTGTGGGGCGTGCTGATGTTCCAGGCATGGCGCGAGCGCTGGCGCTGACGCGCGTCCCGGCATCGCGCACAGGGACGACGACGCCACACGGAAACGACTAAGAACCTGTTCACGATCTCGAAAAAGTGAGTTCGTCATTCCGGCGGCTTTCAACAGCCGAATGGCTGGTCAAGCCGGAACCCAGCGACTTTCATTGAGTCGGCGCGAGCATTCCGAAGAGCCGAAGACACTGGGTTCCGGCTTGCGCCGGAATGACGGGTCTTTTTTCTCGAATACCGGCCGCGCTGCTCGAGATCGTGAATAGGCCCTAAGCCGTACCCGCCAGCATGGCAGGGTCCTTGACCGCCGCATCGGTGGCCTGCGATGCGATCACCGACGCGGACGGCACGCCCTGGCACGCCATGCGGACCACTTGCACCAGTTGCGAGCGGAAAGCGGCGTCGTTGCGTTTGTAGAAATCGCGCGCCGCAAGCGACCTGCGGGCGATCTCCCGGTCGTCCAGCGCAAGCGCCGCTTCCACGGCGGCTTCCAGTTCGACGGTTTCGATCAGGTAGCGCGTCGCCAGTTCCTGTCGCCCGGTGTGCGAGAACGGGATCAGTATCCCGTGTTGCGCCGTCACCAACTCGTTCATCGGTTCGGCATCGGTGGTCAGGGCGATGGCGCCCACGCTGAGCGCTTCCACCAGATAGTGGCCGAAACCCTCGGTTTCCGACGGGCACAGGTGGAACAGGTTCTCGTTCTGCAGGCGCCGCAATTCCGCATCGTCGACATAGTCGATGCGGTGGACGATGTTCGGAGCCGACGGGCTGAAGTGGGCGGTGCGCGGATGCTGGACCACGGTCAGCGTCGGCCATTCGGGATGGCGCGCCCAGGTTTCCAGCACCAGCCGCGTGCGCTTGGCGCCACTACGGCCGGCGAGATGGAAGAAGGTACGCCGACGGGGCACCTGGGCGTCATGCCGGTCGACGCTGGTGAAGCCGATCGGCGCGGCGCGGCAGCCCCGGCGATCGAAGATGTCGACGGCATGCCTGGTCTTGGCGAACACATGGTCCATGCGCGGCAGGCGCTTGACGTCCCTCGGCAGGCACCACTCCGGATTCGGAATGAAGGCGTTGTGCCGGGCCGCGCCGAGCAACTCGGGGTGGATGTGTTCCAGCATCAGGTTGAGGTCGTAGCGTGGACGACGCAGGGTGCGCTGGAAGGCGATGCGTGCCCGGCGAAGCCAGGGCCCGAACCACTTCCGCAACTTGCCCCGTCCCCGCCCCGGCTGGATGTCCACGCTGATCCCCGCATCGCGCAATACGTCCGCGATCAGTCGCAGATCGCGACTCAGGCCGACACCGTTGTCCCAGGCAATCAGGTTGACACGCAGCATGAAAAAATCGGCCGCCAGACGAAAGGAAATGGGGAGCGGCGAAATTTTAGAAGTCGGTCCCTGACGGGAATGTGAGGACAGACAGGCTTCCGGATTCCATTCGGGAACGATTCACATGGATCCATCGCCAACGTGTCGATGAGGATGTCGAGTCAGTCGATGTTCAGTCCACACATCGAACGACAGTCCGTGCGTCATCGCCGTATCGGCGCATCTTCGCTCTGTCCGGCTTCCGTCTCGCTGAGCGCGATGCCCAGCAGCAAGCCCACGAAAACGGCATAGGCACTCACGGTCGTCGCATGCGCGAACATCGACTGGGTGAGGCCGGACAGCATGTAGGTCACGATCAGGATTCCCGCCGCCCAGCCCGCTCCAACGGGCGATGGCGGACGTGCACGGCGCAACTGCGACGCCACCACGCCCAACGGCACGCCGTAGATCGCCAGCAACGCCAACAGTCCGGGCACACCCATCGTGGCGGACCACTGCGCCACGTCGTTGTGGGCGTGCTCCAGGTCGCAAAGATGGCGCGGGGCGGACCGGCAGTATGGCGCACGGGCCACTTCCTCTCCGAAACGGTCGATGCCGACGCCCGTCCACGGCGCCCGGCGGAAGGCATCGCCGGCCAGCGAAAGCAGCGCAAGCCGCGCGCCGATGGGCGTGTCCACCTGCCCCTTCGCGTAGCCGTTCCAGTCCGCCTGGACATCGTCCAGGCGCGTCTGCGCGGACAGCCAGGGAATGCTCCAGAGCAGCGAGAAGAACAGCATCACCCCGCCTGCCGACAACCCCAGTCGCCACCAGCGGCGGCGCGCATCGCCGCCCACCAGCAGGACCAGCAATACGATGGCCAGACCCGGCAGCACACCGCGGCTCCCGCTCAGCACGATGGCGACGACGGCCAATGCCACCGACGACGCCAGCGCAACGAGTACCCAGGGATCGCGGCCCACCGGACGACAGAACACCGCCATCACGAGCAGCACGAGCACCGCATTGGCGAACACGATCGGATTGGCGCCGGCATCGGCGCGTTGCGAACCGCCCGCCGATTGCAGGACGGCAACGGCGAACGCCACCGCCAGGCCCACCATGGCCCCCAACCAAAGACTGCGCCGCGTGAGGCCCAACGCCCACGCCAGGCACGCGCACCATGGAATCAGCAACAGGCGCGAGGGATTGTCCAGCACGCGCCAGCCCTGGCCGCTGTGGACCATGGAGATGCCGGTAACCGCCAGCACCAGCAAGGGGATGCCCGCCAGCCACAGCAGGCTCCGTCCAGGCGCCTCGGGCGCACGCAGCAAGGCCTCCGGGCGCAGCATGGTCGCCAGCAGCAGACACGACGCGAACAGGACCAATCCCTTCGGAATCACCAGACAGGCGGCGGCGCTGAAGGCGGCCAGCCAGATCACCCGCCGTGCGGCGGACTGTCTTGCGTTCGTCCATGACACCATCGTGTTGCGTTCCTGCGGAAAAATCGGCAATTCGGACATCCAGCGCACCATGGACGCCGCCTGGACGGCAGCGGCCCAGTCTGGGCGTCGTATTGTCAGCGGTGCGTCAAGGATTCGTTGCGACCGACCGGACGGGAAGGCCGCCACGCATCACACCGACGACGGCATGGAGTATGCCCGATGCGGCCTGCGCGGAAAGTGTCCTGCATAGCAGTGCGGCAACCGGGTCCGTTTGCCCCATCGAAGCGAGATCAATCCGCCGCCGCTTTCTCGAGGCGGGCGTAGAAGAAGCCATCCCTGCCCTGCTCGCCCGGCAATCGCTGCCGGCCGGCGCCCGCTATCCGGCCGAACCCGGGCCCCAGTGGCCGCGCGGAGGCGTCCGGCCTGCGCGCCAGGAATTGCGCGAGCTGCCCGGCATTTTCCGAAGCCAGCAACGAACACGTCGCGTAGACCAGCGTGCCGCCCGGGCGCAGCACGGTCCAGGCGGCATCCAGCAAACGCGCCTGCAGGGCATTCAGCGCGGTGATGTCCTGCGGACGGCGATGCAGCAGTACATCGGGCTGGCGCCGGACGATGCCGGTAGCCGAGCACGGCGCATCCAGCAGCACCGCGTCGAAAGGCCGGCCGTCCCACCATGCCGCCGGCTGCGCGGCATCGGCGGCCACGGTGCGGGCCGATACGCCGACGCGCGCCAACGTATCCCGCACCCGCGACAACCGTCGCGCATCAACGTCCAGCGCCAGCAGGTCCAGCGACGGCTCGCGTTCCAGCAGGTGCGCGGCCTTGCCGCCGGGCGCGGCGCACATGTCCAGCACGCGGGCGCCCGCGGGCAGGTCGAAGGCGTCCGCCACGGCCTGCGCGGCGCCATCCTGTATCGACACGTCGCCGTCCGCGAAGCCGGGCAGCGCATTCACCGCGACCGGCGATCGCAGCACGAGGGCATCGGCCAGCGCGTCGGGGACGTCGGCTTCGATGCCTGCTTCCGCCAGGCGCACCCTATAACGGTCGCGCGTCGTGCGCCGCCGGTTCACCCGCAGCCACACGGGCGCTTCTTCCTGGCTGGCGGCGAAGATGGCCTGCGCCTGTTCCGGCCAGTCGGTTTCCACCTGCCTGCGCAGCCACGCCGGCCACGACATCGCCGCGTCCGCCGCCGGCAGGCCTTCGCGCTGGGCCCGGCGCAACAGGGCGTTGACCAGCTTGGCTTGGTGCGGGCGACCCAGCGGGCGCGCGGCTTCCACCGTGGCGGAGAGCGCGGCGTGCGGCGCCAGTTGCAGCGCGGTCAATTGCGCGAAACCCGCATGGAGGAGCGCGCGCAGTTCGCCATCGCGCGGGCCGGGCGGTTTCGGCATCCACTGGCGCAACGCGGCATCGGCCTGCGCGCGCTGGCGCAGCGCCGAGAAACAGATGGCCTCCAGCAGGGCGCGGTCGCGCGCATCGGCGACCTGCGGCAGCGTCGCGGACAGCTCGGCCTTCAGCGAGCAGCCGTGGTGCATCACCGCGTCCAGCACGCGCGCGGCCAGCACCCGGATGGCGACACCGGCCTGGCCGGTCATGCGCTGGCCAGGTCGCGCCGCGCGTTGAGGTAGTCGGCGGCGGTGATCGCCTTGCCGCCTTCGCGCTGGACCACGCGCAGACGCAGCACGCCCGTACCACAGGCGATGTCCAGGCCCTGGCGACTGGCCGCGAGCAGTTGGCCCGGTTCGCCCGCGTGTTCCTGCGCCACGGCGACGGCGCCATGGATGCGCAGGCGTTCGCCGGCCATCACCGCCTCGGCCACCGGCCACGGTTCGAACGCGCGCACCTTGCGCGCCAGCGCCTCGGCCGGCAGCGACCAGTCCAGCTTCGCTTCGGCCTTGTCCAGCTTGTGCGCGTAGGCCACGCCGTCCTCCGATTGCGGTTGCGCAACCGGGCGGATGCCGGCGCGCAGCAGGCCCAGGCCATCGCGCAGCACCTGCGCGCCCAGCTCGGACAGCCGGTCGTGCAACTGGCCGCCGGTTTCCTCCGCGCCGATCGGCGTGCGCTGCGACAGCAACACCGGGCCGGTATCCAGTCCCGCTTCCATCTGCATCAGGCAGACGCCGGTCTCGGCATCGCCCGCCTCGATGGCGCGCTGGATCGGCGCGGCGCCGCGCCAGCGCGGCAGCAGCGAGGCATGCACGTTCCAGCAACCGAACCTCGGGATGTCCAGCACCGCCTGCGGCAGGATCAGGCCGTAGGCGACGACGACCATCAGGTCCGGCGCCAGCGCGCGCAGGGCTTCCTGCGTGGATTTCTTCTTCAGCGACAGCGGCTGCAACACCGGGATGCCGCGCTGGATGGCCTCCAGCTTCACCGGCGAAGGCGTCAGCCCGCGCCCGCGCCCCGCCGGCCGGTCCGGCTGCGTGTAGACGGCCACCACCTCGTTGCGCGCATGCGCCGCGCGCAGGCTGGGGACGGCGAAAGCCGGCGTGCCGGCGAAGACGATTCTCATGAGGTCCGGGATTCGGGATTCGGGATTGGGGATTCGCAACGGCGGTAGTGGATCGCTTCCAGCGAATCCCCAATCACCAATCCCGCGCCGTCAGGCCGCCGCCTGGCGGCGCTGCTTGGCGAGCTTCTTGCGCACCATCTCGCGCTTGAGCGGCGAGAGGTAGTCGACGAACAGCTTGCCTTCCAGGTGGTCCATCTCGTGCTGGACGCACACCGCCAGCAGGCCGTCGGCGTGCAGTTCCTGCGGCTGGCCCTGGCGATCGAGGAAGCGCACGGTGATTTCGTCGGCGCGGGTGACGTCGGCGAAGATGCCGGGCACCGACAGACAGCCTTCCTGGTAGACCTGCTCGCCCGCCTTGTCCAGGATCTCCGGGTTGATGAAGACCTGCGGCTGGCTCTTCTCTTCGCTGATGTCGATCACCATGAAGCGCAGGTGCACGTCCACCTGGCTGGCGGCCAGGCCGATGCCCGGGGCCTCGTACATGGTCTCGAACATGTCGTCCAGCAGGCGCTGGAACTCGGGCGTGGTCACGCGGGCGGCCTCCACCGGTACGGCTTTGGTCCGCAGGCGGGGGTCGGGGAATTCTAGGATGGGGAGCAGAGCCATGGTGGTATCTGGATGGGGGCGACAGTGGAATCCGGCAAGGCCTCACGAATTCTAACGCGGACGCTTGCTTTGCGTCGGGTTTTCTGGACTATAGTGCTGACCACCTGTCGGGGAATCAGGTAGATACCGCCATGTTCAAAAGTATTCGTACGGTTTTCGCCGTCGCGATCCTCACTGTGGGGACCTACGCGGCTGCCGCCGAGATGGCGGAGAGCCATCCCGACACCTATGTGGTCAAGCGGGGGGACACCCTGTGGGACATTTCCGCGCGCTTCCTCAAGAAGCCGTGGCTGTGGCCGGAGATCTGGCAGGCCAATCCGCAGATCCAGAATCCGCACCTGATCTATCCGGGCGACGTCATCAGCCTGGCCTACCTGGACCGCGTGGCGGTGCAGCCGGGCCCGCGCGAGGAAGCGCCGCTCAACGCCATTCCGCTGGCGGACATCGAACCGTTCCTGAAGGACCGCCGCGTCGTGGACAGCTTCGAGGGCCTGCCGCACGTGGCCGGCCTGGACGAGGACCGCCTGCGCAGCTCCGGCGGCCACAAGATCTACGTGCGCGGCCTGGACGGCGCCCAGCCGGGCCAGCGCTACGCCGTCGTCCGTCCCACCGCGCGCTTCACCGACAATCCGCGCTCGCAGGACCTGGATTTCCGCGGCAGGACCCTCCGTGGCGAAGTGGACCAGTGGAAGGAAGTGGTCGAACAGGCCGGCAAGGGCGAGTTCCTGGGTTACGAACTGGCCAAGGTGAACGTGGCCACGTTCACCCGCGGCGTGGTGCCGGGCACCGAAGTCAGCACGCTGGTGGTGGACATCGGCGGGCAGGAAGTCCGCGTCGGCGACCGCCTGATTCCGGTGGACGCACAGCCTTACGACCTGCACTTCTTCCCGCACGCGCCCGCGCAGGACCCGGCCGGCAGGCTGCGCGTTTTGGCCGTGGCCGACGCGCTCACCTCCGGCGGCCCGCGCGACGTGATCGCCATCTCCGGCGGCCGCCTGGACGGCGTGGACAACGGCACGGTGTTCTCGATCTGGCGCAACGGCAGCCACACCGCCAACCGCATGGCGCATCCGGAGTCCTCGCGCGTCAGCGAATCGCCGAAGTCCGGCGCCGGACGCGTCAGCCTGCCGGACGAATACGCCAGCCACGCCATGGTGTTCCGCACCTTCGACAAGGTCAGCTACGCGCTGGTCATGGAAGGCGTGGAAGCCACCCGCGTGGGCTACGAACTGAAACACCCGGACGCGGCCTACTGATCCGGTCAGGCATTTCCTACGTTCTGCCGCGACGGCGCCCTAGGGCGCCGTCGTCGTCTGCGCGCTAGGCTTGGGCCATGCCCACCGACGACCCGACCGCCCTCGCCACCCTTGTCCTGGCCGGTGGCGCGACGGCGCCCCGGCGCCTTCTGCTGGACCGCCACGGCACGCCCGGGGCGGTACTGGCGGCGGGCACCGCCGCGTGGCGCGCGGCCGGGCTGGACGACAGGCAGGCGCAAGCCCTGCGCAGGCCGGATGCGGAGGTCCTGCAGCGCACGCTGGACTGGCTGCGGGCGCCCGATCACCACTTGCTGGGCTGGCACGACCCGGACTACCCCGCCACGCTGCGCACGACGGGCAGTCCGCCGCTGGCGCTGTTCGTCGATGGCGATCCCGGCCTGCTGTGGCACCCGGCCATCGCCGTGGTCGGCAGCCGTTCGCCCACGGCCGGGGGGCGCGAGAACGCGCAGGCCTTTGCCCGCGCGCTGGCGGCCTCCGGCATCTCGGTGGTCAGCGGCCTGGCCGCGGGCATCGACGCGGCCGCGCACGAAGCCGCGCTGTCGGTGGCCGGCGGCATCACCGTCGCGGTGGTCGGCACCGGTCCGGACGTGGCCTATCCGCCCTCCCACGCCGCCCTGCGCGACCGCATCGCCGCCCAGGGCGCGGTGGTCAGCGAACACGTCCCGGGCACACTGGCGCTGCGCTCGCACTTCCCCAGCCGCAACCGCATCCTGGCCGGCCTGGCGCTGGGCACGCTGGTGGTGGAAGCCGCCGAGCGCTCCGGCGCCCTGATCACCGCCCGCCAGGCCGGGGAAGCCGGGCGCGAGGTGTTCGCCGTGCCCGGGTCCATCCACAACCCGTTGGCGCGCGGCTGCCACCGGCTGATCCGCGAGGGTGCCGGCCTGGTCGAAAGCGCCCAGGAAGTCATCGCCGCCATCGGCCCACTGGCCGGCGAGCTGGCCCAGGCGCTGCGCCAGCGGCTGGGCGAAACTGAATCCGCGGCAATCTCGGCGCTCCCTGCGACACCCGGCGCACTACCACCCGACTACTATCCCTTGTGGGAGGCGCTGGGTCACGACCCAACCGGTATGGATCAGTTGGTTGCACGGACCGGATTGACGGCCGCCGAACTGTCCTCCATGCTGCTGATCATGGAACTGGATGGCTTAGTAACGGTCGATCATGGCCGATACCAGAGAAAGACCGGTTTCTTCACCTCCACAGCGTCGTCGACGCAGGCCGAGGGGCAATGAAAGAGAGCATCCTGGATGTACTGCTGTACTTGTTCGAACACTACTTCACCGAAGACGCGGACCCCGTCCGCGACCGCGACTCTCTCCAGAACGGCCTGATCCAGGCCGGTTTCAGCCCCGCCGAGATCAGCAAAGCCTTCGACTGGCTCGATGCCCTGGCCGAACAGCGGCCCAGCGCGTCGCAGCCGCGCGTGGGCGGACCCACCCGGGTCTTCCACGGGCCGGAACTGGAAAAGCTGGACGTGGAGTGCCGCGGCTTCCTGCTGTTCCTGGAACAGCATGGCGTGCTGGACGCCGACCAGCGCGAACTGGTGCTGGACCGCGCGATGGCGCTGGACCAGGACGAACTGGACCTGGACGACCTGAAATGGGTCGTGCTGATGGTGCTGTTCAACCAGCCCGGCTCCGAAGCCGCGTACGCATGGATGGAAACCCAGATGTTTGCCGACGAGCCGGAGCCGGTACACTGAGGCGTTGATCCGCTTCAGGGGGAAGCATGTCGGAGTGGTATTTCGCCGACCGGAACCGGCAGCAGCAGGGTCCGGTGTCGGCTGACGAGCTGGGTGCGCACTTTCGTTACGGGCGCGTCGGACTGGAGACCCTGGTCTGGCGCGACGGCATGCCGCAATGGCAGCGGCTGGGCGACTTCGCCGAAGAGCTCGGCCTGCTGGCCGTTCCCTCGGCCAGCGCATCCGCCATGCCTCCGCCACCGCCCCCACCTTTGGGACAGGCCGCCGCCGAGGCGGTCGCCAGCGTCCATGCCGCGCCTCGCAAGGGCATGTCCGGCGGCAAGATCGCACTGATCGTGGCCGCCGCGCTGGCGCTGCCGTGCCTGGGCCTGGCGGGCATCCTGGCCGCGATCGCCATCCCCGCCTACAACGACTACACGCTGCGCGCGAAGACCGCCGACGCGATGACCCACGGCGCGGCATTGAAGCCCATCGTCGCCGAGCGGTACCTCGGCGAAGGCAAGTGCCCGCGCAATGGCGAGGGCGGCCTGGGCGAGCCGGAGAGTTATGCCGGCACGCACGTCACGCAGGCCGTCATCGGCGAGTTCGACGACGGCACCTGCGGCTTCGAACTGGAGGTCGGCAACACCGGCAACGGCCGGCTGGACGGCAAGAAGATCTGGTTCGAACTGGACCGGGACACGGCCGACTGGATCTGTACTTCGGAAATCGACGACCGCCTGCTGCCCGCCAGTTGCCGCGGCTGAATCGCGTCCGCGCGGCGACGCGGGCCGCGCATCACGTTGGGGAATGAGATGAGCGACTGGTACTACGCCGACGCCACGCGGCAACGGCAGGGCCCCTGGACCGGCGAAGAGCTGGGCAGCCACTTCCAGCATGGCCGGATCGGCCTGGAGACGCTGGTCTGGCGCGAGGGCCTGGCCGACTGGCAGCCGTTGCGTGCGCTGGCCGGCGAGCTCGAACTGCCTTTGCGGCCCCCGGCCGTGGAAACCGCTTCCCCGCCGCCGATGCAACCGTACGCGCCTCCAGCCAGCACCGCGGAAACGCCGTACGCGCCGCCCGCCGCGCACATCACATCGGAACAGCAGTACGTGGCCGACGGCGAAGTCGTGCTGGCCGGTTTCTGGCGCCGCGTCGCCGCCCTTTTCATCGACTCGATGGTGGTCGGCTTCGCCTATTACCTGGTGCTGATCGCCGGCGTGGTGGTCATGGGCATCGGTGGCGCGGTGTTGATGCGCGGCACCGGCAGCGATGGCATGGCCGCCATGTTCGGCGTGATGGCGCTGGTCTACCTGATGTACCCCATCATCAGCGCGGCGTACTACGCCGGCTTCGAGTCCTCCGGCAAGCAGGCCACCCTGGGCAAGATGGCGGTGGGCATCAAGGTGACCGACCTGGACGGCCGGCGGCTGACCCTGGGCCGCGCGCTGGGCCGCTGGCTGGCGGTGGCGCTGAACTACCTGACGCTCTACATCGGCTACCTGATGGCCGCGTTCACCGACCGCAAGCAGGGATTGCACGACAAGGTGGCCGGCACGCTGGTGGTGGACCGCTGGGCCTACACCCCGCATCCGGACTGGCAGCAGCGTGGCCTGGGCACGGTCACCAAGGTGATCCTGGCCATCGCCGGCGTGCTGTACGGACTGGCGTTCATCGCCGTGCTGGCCGCCATCCTGATTCCGCTCGCCACCCGAAACTGACCCGGCCAAGGAGGCCTTAGATGACGCAGTGGTACTACGTTGACCCGCAGCAGCAGCGCCAGGGCCCGGTCGATCGGGATGCGCTGGTTCGCCTGTTCCATACCCGCAACCTGACCGTGGCTTCGCTGGTATGGCGCGAGGGCATGGGGCAGTGGCGGTCGCTGGGCGAAGCGGCGGCGGAACTGGGCCTGCCTCCGCTCGCTCCCCCGACCCCGCCCGCACCACCGCCCGCGCCCGTCGAGGACAGCATGGAAGCCGAGGAAGAACGCCCGTTGACCGGCCGCGCCGTGTTCACGGCACGCGAGCCCACCTATGCCCGGCACGCCGCGCCGCATGCCAGCCAAGCGGAAGCGGTGGCGGCAGCCGCACAGGCCCAGGCTCAGGCATCCGCTTCGGCCAACCCCTACGCGGACCGCAACGACGCCTCGCCCTATGCGGCGCCCAGCGCACCGGTGTACGCGGACTCGGGCGTGATCGCCGACGGCCACGTGGTGTATGCCGGGTTCTGGAAGCGCGTGGCCGCCAGCATCATCGATTCCTTCGCCCTCGGCATCCCGGTCAGCGTGGTCACGGCCATCGTCGGCGCACTGTTCGGTGGCGGCTTCGGCGGCTTCGACGATCCGTTCAAACCCGGCGAGACGCTGGGCTCGTACGTGCTGATGGCGCTGGTCTTCGCCTGGTTCCACTCCAGCGCCGGCCTGATGGCCACACCGGGCAAGCTGGCCGTCGGCATCAAGGTGGTGCGCACGGACGGCGAGAAGATCAGCTTCCTGCGCGGCTTCGGCCGCTACTGGGCCTACATGCTCAGTTCGCTGCTGCTCTGCATCGGCCTGATCATGGCCGCCTTCACCGAGCGCAAGCAGGGCCTGCACGACCTGATCTGCGACACCCTGGTGGTAGACAAGTGGGCCTTCACCCGCCAGCCGGAGCGCCAGCGCGAGGAACTTGGCACCGTGACCGTGGTGGTGCTGGCGCTGGGCGGGGTGTTGCTGGCCATCGCCCTGATCGCCATCGTCTTCGCCATCATCGGGCTGGCCTCGATGGCCCGCTGAGCAAGGGCTATACGGCGACCGGGCCCACAGAACAGGCCCGACGGAGCGACGGGCCGCTTGACAGCCCGCCCCCTGCCGTGATTCCACTATAAATAGGAAAACTGAACGCCCGGGGCCCCCGCTCCGGGCGTCGGCTTCTCTGGCGGCCGCATTTGCGCCACCCTTGCCGGCCCCGGACGGCCCCTTCGCCCCCCTGAACCCTGACATGCCCAAACACCTGCTCATCGTTGAATCGCCGGCCAAGGCCAAGACGATCAACAAATACCTCGGCAAGGACTTCACGGTCCTGGCGTCCTACGGTCACGTCCGCGACCTGGTGCCGAAGGAAGGGGCGGTGGACCCGGACCAGGGATTCGCGATGTCCTATGCGCTGATCGACAAGAACGAGAAGCACGTGGACGCCATCGCCAAGGCGGCCAAGGGCGCCGACGACATCTTCCTGGCCACCGACCCTGACCGCGAAGGGGAAGCCATCAGCTGGCACATCGCCGAGATCCTGAAGGAACGCGGCCTGCTGAAGGACAAGCCGCTGCACCGCGTGGTGTTCACCGAGATCACCCCGCGCGCCATCAAGGAAGCCATGGCCCACCCGCGCCAGATCGCCGGCGACCTGGTCGACGCCCAGCAGGCGCGCCGCGCGCTGGACTACCTGGTCGGCTTCAACCTGTCGCCGGTGCTATGGCGCAAGGTGCAGCGCGGCCTGTCCGCCGGCCGCGTGCAGTCGCCGGCGCTGCGCATGATCGTCGAGCGCGAGGAGGAGATCGAAGCCTTCATCGCCCGCGAATACTGGTCCATCGAGGCCGAGTGCGCGCATCCGCGCCAGGCCTTCACCGCCAAGCTGACCAAGCTGGACGGGCAGAAGTTCGAGCAGTTCACCGTCACCGACGGCGACACCGCCGAGGCCGCGCGCCTGCGCATCCAGCAGGCCGCGCAGGGCGCGCTGCACGTCACCGACGTGGTCAGCAAGGAACGCAAGCGCCGCCCGTCGCCGCCGTTCACCACCTCCACGCTGCAGCAGGAGGCCTCGCGCAAGCTGGGCTTCACCACCCGCAAGACCATGCAGGTGGCGCAGAAGCTGTACGAAGGCGTGACCCTCGGCGAGGAAGGCACGGTCGGCCTGATCAGCTACATGCGTACCGACTCGGTCAGCCTGTCGGCCGAGGCGCTGGGCGAGATCCGCGACGTCATCGCGCGCGACTACGGCACGCAGGCGCTGCCGGACAAGCCCAACGTCTACGTCACCAAGTCGAAGAACGCGCAGGAAGCGCACGAAGCCGTGCGCCCGACCAGCGCGCTGCGCACGCCGGCGCAGGTGTCGCGCCACCTGACCGACGACGAGCGCAAGCTGTACGAACTGATCTGGAAGCGCGCCGTGGCCTGCCAGATGGTGCCCGCCACGCTCAATACCGTCAGCGTCGACCTGGCCGCCGGCAGCGAACACAGCTTCCGCGCCAGCGGCACCACCGTGATCGACCCGGGCTTCCTGGCCGTGTACGAGGAAGGCAAGGACCAGAAGGCCGCCGAAGACGAGGACGAAGGCCGCAAGCTGCCGCCGATGAAGCCCGGCGACCGCATCCCGCTGGACCGCATCCACGCCGACCAGCATTTCACCCAGCCGCCGCCGCGCTTCACCGAAGCGGCGCTGGTGAAGGCGCTGGAGGAATACGGCATCGGCCGGCCCTCCACCTACGCCTCGATCATCCAGACCCTGCTGTTCCGCAAGTACGTGGAAATGGACGGCCGCGCCTTCAAGCCCAGCGACGTGGGCCGCGCGGTCTCGAAGTTCCTGTCGGGACACTTCACCCGGTACGTCGACTACGACTTCACCGCCAAGCTCGAGGACGAGCTGGACGCGGTGTCGCGCGGCGAAGAGGAGTGGGTGCCGCTGATGGAGCGCTTCTGGGGTCCGTTCAAGGAACTGATCGAGGAGAAGAAGGAATCCGTCGACCGCAGCGAAGCCACCGGCGCGCGCGAACTGGGCACCGATCCCAAATCCGGCAAACCGGTCAGCGTGCGGCTGGGCCGCTACGGGCCGTATGCGCAGATCGGCGACAAGGACACCGACGAGAAGCTGGAGTTCGCCTCGCTGCGTCCCGGCCAGTCGATGCACACCATCACGCTGGAAGACGCGGTGGAGCTGTTCAAGCTGCCGCGCAAGCTGGGCCTGGACAAGGACGAGGAAGTCAGCGTGGGCATCGGCCGCTTCGGCCCGTTCGCCAAGCGCGGCGGCACCTATGCCTCGCTGAAGAAGGAAGACGATCCGTACACCATCGACCTGGCCCGCGCCGTGTTCCTGATCGAAGAGAAGGAAGAGATCGCGCGCAACCGCATCATCAAGGAATTCGACGGCAGCGACATCCAGGTGTTGAACGGCCGCTTCGGCCCCTACATCAGCGACGGCAAGCTCAACGGCAAGATCCCCAAGGACCGCGAACCGGCGTCGCTGACGCTGGAAGAAGTGCAGAAGCTGCTGGAGGAAACCGGCAAGCCCGCACGTCGCGGCTTCGGCGCCAAGAAAGCCGCGGCCAAGAAGACCACGGTGAAGAAAGAAGCCGCGCCGAAGAAAACGGCCGAGAAAAAGACAGCGGCCAAGAAGGCGCCGGCAAAGAAAGCTGCCAAGAAAGCTGCCAAGAAAGCGGCGACGAAAAAGACAGCCGGCAAGAAGACAGTGGCGAAGAAAGCTGCCGCCACGGGCGCCGGGGACGACGCCCCCTTCTGATCCCCGGCCAGCCCGTCGCTCTGGAATTGGAATCGCGAGCATGTCGATCGAACGGACCATCGAGGAAGCGGCCAACGTCGTGCGCAGCGGCGGCATCGTCGCCTACCCGACCGAAGCGGTCTGGGGATTGGGTTGCGACCCGTTCGACGAGGGCGCCGTGCACCGGTTGCTGGCCATCAAGCAGCGGCCGGTGGAGAAGGGCCTGATCGTCATCGCCGCCACGCTGGACCAGTTGCGCCCGCTGATCGATCTGGCCGCGCTGCCGACCGACCGCCTGGCCGCCGTGCTGTCCACCTGGCCCGGCCCCTACACCTGGGCGATGCCCGCCAGCGAGCAGGCGCCGCGCTGGATCACCGGCCAGCACGACAGCATCGCGGTGCGCGTCAGCCAGCACCCGGTCGTCGTCGGCCTGTGCAACGCCTACGGCGGCGCACTGGTGTCCACCAGCGCCAACCTCGGCGGCCAGCCGGCCGTCACCCGGCGCGACGCGCTCGACCCGGCGCTGCTGGCCCGCGTGCAGGCCGTGGTGGAAGGCGACACGGGCGGCCTGGCCCGCGCCACGCCCATCCGCGACGCCATCAACGGCGATGTCCTGCGCGAGTGACGCCGCACGCGGACGCTGAATGCGCCGCGACTTCCCATTGCCTGCCGGTACGCGCACTATCCCCGCATGCTGCGCGCCCGCCTGTCCCTCGCCCTGGCACTGTCGGCCGGCCTGGCGATTCCTGCCCTGCCGGCGCAGGAAAGCGCCTCGGAAAAGCCCGCCCACGCCGCCGTCACCATCTACCGCTGCCTGGGCGCGGGCGGCGCCGTCGCGCTGCGCGATTCGCCCTGCCTGAAGGACGAGAAGCAGGAAGTACGCTCGATGCAGCGCCCGCGCGATCCCGTGTCGCGCGCCGAGTCATCGCCGCCTGCGGCCACGCCGGTGGTCGCGCCGCGCGAGATCGTCGAACGCGTGGTGTACCGCTCGCCACCGCGCCCGATGTACGAATGCGTCACCCCCGAGGGCGACACCTACACCAGCGACAACGGCGACGGCAAGCCGCGCTGGGTGCCCTACTGGACGCTGGGCTATCCGGTCTGGCCCCGCGGCGGTGGCGCCAGCGTGTCCGGCAACATCCCGATCGGCAACGGCAACCTGTCCTTCGGCAGCGGCGGCCCGGTGCCATTGCCGCCCACGCATCCGCCCGCCGGGCGCCCGCCGCGCCCCGGCGTCGTGCTGCCCGCCGGCGGCGCCTGGGTTCGCGACGAATGCCATGCCCTCCCGCAACAGGAAATCTGCGCGCGCCTGTCCGACCGCCGCTACGACATCCTGCGCCGCTACACCAGCGCGATGCCCAGCGAGCGGCGCACGCTAGACTTGGAGCAGCGCGGCATCGACGCGCGCATGGCCAACGATTGTGGGAACCGATGAAGACACGTAAAGCCCGGCGGGCATGGAATGCCATCATCCTGTGCGCGCTGTGGGCCGCCACGATCGATGCGATGGCGGACGAAGTGGTGTTCTACCGCTGCACCGACGCGGCCGGCAACCTGACCGTGCAGAACATGCCCTGCGGCAAGGACCAGAAACAGGAAAAACGCGTGATGCAGGGCATCAACACGGTGCCGATGGCGCCCGCTGGAACCACCACGACGCACACGCCTGCCGCCGCATCTCCCGCCGCTTCCACGCCGACACCACCCGCGCCCACCACGGACACGGCCGCCGCACCGCCGCCGGTGGACGCGAATGCACCGCGCCTGCCGCCGCCCGTGCTGTACCAGTGCACCACCCACGACAAGGACACCTTCGTCACCGAGGACAGCGAGCCCGCCACGCGCTGCGTGCCGATGCGCACCGTGGGACTGGACGGCAATCCGCAGGCCGGCGCGGGCCAGGCCTGCGAGGTGGTGAGGGACCAATGCGCGCGCGTGCCCGACGGCGCGCTGTGCGATGCATGGAAGAAGCGCCGCGACGAAACCGAGGTCGCGTTCCGTTTCTCGCGCCCCGAGAACCTCGACAAACGTCGTGCCGACTACGAACGCGTGGCGCGGATCGTGCACGAAAGCACGTGCGGGGCGCCCTGACCGGACTTTCGCCGGCGGCCGGCCGGACCGCGTTGCGCCGCCGACGGTAGAATCGCGCTCTCCACCTTGACGAGAAGCCGACGATGTCCATCCAGGAAACGACACGACTGTTCCGGGAAATGCGCCTGCTGCGCTACTACGCCGGCGCGATGACCGTGGCGTTCGCGGCGATGATGCTTGCCGCATTCAAGTCGCCGCCGCCCCATTTCGAACAGGTCTCCGTCGAACGCCTGAACATCGTCGATGCCGACGGCGCGACCCGCATCGTCATCGCCAACCAGGAGCGATTCCCGCCGCCCATGCTGAACGGCCAGACCTTCAAGCGCGCCGTCTCCCCGGCGGGACTGGTGTTCTACGATCGCAAGGGCAACGAAGTGGGCGGACTGGCGCTGACCGACGTGGAAGCCGGCAAGATCTCGGCATTGGCCTTCGACAATCCCAACATGGATGCGATCGGGCTGATGACCCGGATCGGCGCCGATGGCGAGCCGATCAGCAGCGGCCTGCAGATCAACCAGGCCATGCCATCGCACCTGCCCGTACTGGAGGCGGCCAAACGGACGACGCGCCGCATCGCCATCCAGAACGAACACAACAACGCCGAGATCCTGATGGCGGACGCCGAGGGCCGCGACCGCATCCGCCTGCGCGTGGACCAGGAAGGCCAGGCCAGGATCGAAGTGCTGGACGCCGAGGGCAGGACCGTCTTCAGCGCACCGGAATCTGCGACGAGCACCGCCGATCCCGCTCAGAACCCGTAACGCAGGAAGCCGCCGTCCACCGCGATGCATTCGCCGGTGACATAGCTGGCGGCGGGCAGGCAGAGGAAGGCGACGGCGGCGGCGACTTCCTCGGGTTCGCCGATGCGGCGCATCGGGGTGCGGGCGATCACTTCGTCGTAGTAGTCCGGGTCGGACAACGGGCCGGACGTGCGGCGGGTGCGGATGTACCACGGCGCGACCGCATTCACGCGCACGCCGTCCTCGGCCCATTCGGCGGCCAGGTTGCGGGTGAGCTGGTGCAGCGCCGCCTTGGTCATGCCGTAGGGCGCGCCGCTGCGCACGGCGGTGATGCCGGACACGCTGCCGACGTTGACGATGCTGGAAACCGCGTGGCGCGTCAGCAATGGATGCGCGTAGCGCGACAGCTCGAAGGCGGCGAACAGGTTGGTCTCGAAGATCCCGCGCCATTCGTCCTCGGTGTAGTCCACCGCGGCGCGGGTGACGTTGCCGCCGGCGTTGTTGACCAGGATGTTGAGCGCGTCCGAATGGTCTTCCACCCAGTCCAGGATTTCGCGCCGGTCCTCGTCGTCGGCCACGTCGGCGGCCAGGCCACGGATGTCGCGTCCGGGGAACTCGTCGATCAGGTCGTCGCGCGCGGCCTGCAGCGCATCGGCGTCGCGCGCCACCATCAGCACATCGGCACCGAAGCCCAGCAGTTCGCGGGCGATCGCCAGCCCGATGCCGGCGCTGGCGCCGGTCACCAGCGCGAGTTGTCCGTCCAGCCGCCAACGATTCGCCGCCACGTGATTCTCCTCTGCCGTTGGGCGTAGCATAGCGCCACGCCACACGAGGGTCGCCGCCATGCCTGTCGTCCGTCCCGCCGCCCTGATCGCGATGGCACTGGCCTGCGCCGCATGCCGCGCCCCCGAGCCGCCGCCCACCGACAAGCCACCGGAACCCCAGGCCACGGCGGCGGCCACGCCCTCGCACACGGAACTGCGCGATGCGATCCAGGCGCCGCAGGACAAGGCGCGTGCGACGGAAGCGACCATCCAGCAAGCCGCGGACAAGCAACGCGATGCGATCGATGCCGCGGCGCAGTGAATCGCGTGACGCGTTCACTGGCGAAGCAGCGCTTTTCCTGGCCCCAAGCGATCGAACGCATGCCCGCGCCATATTTCCGGATGCCCAAAAGAAAAGCCCCGCTTGAGCGGGGCTTTTCGTACGCGGTGATACGACGCGTCAGAACCCGCAGAAGCAGTAGGCCAGCGTCTTCACCGGCGCGCCGCGGCGGTCGTTGACCGCTTCGTCGACGAAGCGCAGCTGCGCTTCCATCTCCGGCAGGCTGCGGGCCAGCAGGCCGCGCGCGAAGTCGGAGTCCTTGAGCCAGGCCGCGCCGATGCGGCTGCCGGCGAAGCCCGACAGGAACTGCGAGAACGGCGAGGCCGTCTTCTCGATGTAGCGCACGCGGTACTTGCCGGACTCGCCCAGCTTGGCGCGCTGGGCGGCATCGGCCAGCGCGGCCTCCAGGCCGCCCAGTTCGTCCACCAGCGCGCGCTCCTTGGCCTGCGCGCCGCTCCACACGCGGCCGCGCGCCACTTCGTCGATCTCTTCCACCGACTTCTTGCGCGCATCGGCCACCTTGCCGGTGAAATCGGCATAGCCCTTGTCGATCACCGACTGGATCACCTGGCCCACGGCCGGGTCCAGCGGGCGGGTGATGTCGAACGCGCCGGCGAAGCGGGTGGTGCCCACGCCGTCGGTGTGCACGCCGATCTTCTCCAGCGTGCGCGGCACGGTCGGGATCATGCCGAAGATGCCGATGGAACCGGTGATGGTCGACGGATCGGCGTAGATGCGGTCGGCGTTCATGCTGATCCAGTAGCCGCCGGACGCGGCCAGGTCGCCCATCGACACCACCACGGGCTTGCCGGCCTTCTTCAGTTCGGCCACTTCGCGGCGGATCTGTTCGGAAGCGAACACGCCGCCGCCGGGCGAATCCACGCGCAGCACCACCGCCTTCACGTCCTTGTCGTCGCGCGCCTCGCGCAGCAGCGCCGAGGTGGACAGGCCGCCGACGCGGCCGGCCGGCTGGTCGCCGTCGGTGATCTCGCCTTCGGCCACCACCACCGCCACCTGCGGGCGCTTGTCCAGCGGCATGCGCTTGCCGTCCAACTGCAGCAGGTAGCCGCCCAGGGTGACGTGGCGGAAGCCGGTTTCGGAATCCTCGTCGGCCACGCCGCGCTCGATCAGCAGGTTCTCCACTTCCTCCTGCGTCTTCAGGCCGTCCACCAGCTTCTGCTGCAGGGCGTACTTGGCCAGGTCGCCGCCGGCGGCGGCGATGCCCTCCGGCAGCGTGTCGATGCCGGCGGCGAGCTGTTCCGGGGTGGTCTTGCGGACCTTGGCGATGTCGGCCAGGAAGCGCTGCCAGACGTCGTTCATCCAGTACAGGTCGGCTTCCTTGGCTTCCTTCGACGCGGCATCCAGCACGTAGGGTTCGACGGCGGACTTGTATTCGCCCACCTTGAACACGTGCACGTCCACGCCCAGCTTTTCCTGCAGGCCCTGGCGGTAGTACTGGCGATAGCGGCCCAGGCCCTCCAGCACCAGGCCGCCCATCGGGTCCAGGTAGACCTCGTCGGCCTGCGCGGCCAGCAGGTACTGCGCCTGGCTCATGTTCTCGCCGAAGGCCACGATCTGCTTGCCCGAGGCGCGGAACTTGGCCAGCGCCGCGGCGACTTCGCGCAGCGAGGCGTAGCCGGTGGGTTGCAGCTGGTCCACGCGCAGCAGCATGCGCTCGATCTTCTTGTCCTGGCGCGCGGCCTCGATGGCGCGCAGCAGGTCGCGCAGTTGCACTTCCCCGGCGCTCTTGTCGCCCAGCGCCTTGGCCAGCGCGCGCGTGGCCGGGTCGGAACTGAACTGTTCGACCAGGCGGCCTTCCGGCGCCAGCACGAACGTCGTGCGCTCGCTCAGCGGCTTGGCGCCCCCTCCACTGCCCACGGCCACCACGAAAACGATGAACAGGAGGAACAGCAGGCCGAAGAAGATCAGGTTGAGGACCAGCTTGCGGGTGAAATTCATCACGTCCCACAGGCCGACGAAGAACGTGGCGACGGGGCTGCGACGGGCGACTTGGTTCATGGGCGACTCCATAAGGCTGAGGGCACTTTACCCTGTACGGCACGGGCTTTCATGCCTCTTTAGTCACCGTACGCGCCTTGCGGCGCGGCGGACGCGGGCCACTGCCGGCTGCTGCGCCTGAAACGCCAGCCCAGCAGCACGGCGGCGGCGGTCAGGCCCAGGATCAGGCCCAGCCACATGCCCTGCGGGCCCCAGCCCAGCCCCAGGCCCAGCCCGGCGCCCAGCGGCATGCCCAGACCCCAGTACGACACCGCCGCCAGCCACATCGGCACGCGGGTGTCCTTGAGCCCGCGCAGGGCGCCGGCCGACAGCACCTGGATGCCGTCGGGGAACTGGAACGCCGCCGCGTACAGCAGCAGGGTCCCGGCCAGCGCCGCCACCGCCATGTCGGCGGTATACAGCGACACCACCAGATCGTGGCCCAGCAACAGGAACGCAGCCGACATCGCCTGCGTGGCCAGCACGATGGCATAGCCCGCATGCGCGGCACGGCGGATGCCGGCCGCATCGCCCATGCCGACGGCATGGCCCACGCGCACCGTGGTCGCTTCGGCCACGCCCATGGGAATCATGAAGCACAGTGCCGAGACGTTGATGGCGATCTGGTGCGCCGCCGCCGGCACCGCGCCCAGCCGGGCGATCAGCAGCGCGGTGGCGATGAACAGGCTGCCTTCCATCAGCACGGTGATGCCGATCGGCAGGCCGGTGCGCAGCAACTGCACGATCGGTTCGCGGCGCGGCGGTTCGAAGCGCGAGAACAGTTGCAGGTGCGCGAAGCGCTTCGTATTCCACAGGTACAGCGCGAACGTCAGTGCCTGCAGCCACATGGTGACGGCCGACGCCACGCCCAGGCCGGCGGCGCCCATCGCCGGGAACCCCAGCTTGCCGAACGTCAGCACGTAACCGACCGGTCCCAGCACCAGCAGCCCGCCGAAGCCGATCAGCATGGTCGGCAGCGTCCAATGCATACCTTCGCTCAGGTAGCGCATGCAGAAGTACAGCGTCAGTGCCGGCACGCCCCAGCGGATGCCGTGCAGGAAGCCGGTGGCGCCGGGGATGATCTCCGGCGCGATGCCGAACGCCGCCAGTGCGTGCGGCGCCGCGCTGAGGAAGGCGAACATCAGCAGCCCCAGGCCCAGCGCCAGCCACAGCGCCTGGCGGAACAGCGGCGCGATCTCGCCGCGGCGGTTGGCGCCGTCGAGCTGGGACACCGAGGCGGTCAACGAGATCAGCGTGCCGATCGGCACCATCATCGGCAGCCACAGCAATGCCGTGCCCACCGTCACCGCCGCCAGCGTCTGGGTGCCGTGATGGCCGGCGATGACGTTGTCGACGAAGCCGATGAGGCCGGTGGACACATGGCCCAGCACCAGGGGCAGGGCAAGGGTGGCCGTCGAGCGCACTTCCTTGCGGAACCGCGGGGACGGCAGAGTGGGGGACGACATGGGAAAACACCGCCGGACTACGGTCGCGCGGTTGCGCGCTGGCACCGGGTCACGGGAGGCCGGTATCTTACCCGCTCGCGCCCCGCCGACCATAACGCCACATGACCCCAGCCGCCGACCCGGCGCACGCCGCCACGTGCGAGAACTGCCACACCCCATTGCAAGGCGAGTTCTGCCACCAGTGCGGGCAGAGTTCGCACAACCCGTTGCGCAACCTGGGGCATGCGATCGAGGAGGTGTTCGAGTCGTTCTGGCACCTGGACGGCCGCATCTTCCGCACCCTGCGCACGCTGTTGTCGCCGGGCAAGCTGGCCATCGCCTACCTGGCCGGGCATCGCGCACCGTACGTGGCGCCGCTGCGCCTGTTCGTCATCATCAGCGTGCTGACGTTCTTCGTGGCCAAGTTCACCGTGCATCTGGGCGAGATGCCGACCCCGCCGGAAGTGCCCACGGCCGATGGCGGTACCCGGTCCAACCTGATGGCCGATGCGGACAACGGCGGCGTCGACTTCCGGCCGCTGCAGAGCGTCGAGGAAGTGATCGCGTTGCGCGACAAGACGGTGGAGGACCTGCTGTCCGCGCATGCCAACGTACCCGGCGCCCTGGGCTTCGTGCGCGAACGGATCGAGCAGAACATCCATTCCACCCAGCGCCGCGCGCGCGAACGCATCGCCGAACTGCAGCCCGGCCACCCCATGCTGGCGCAACCCGACAAGTACGTCGAAGGCCAGCCGCTGCCCGGCGACGCCAAGGGCTCGTTGTTCACCCACAAAGGCAAGCCCTTCCATCCCACCGACAACCCGGTGCGGTTCGACAGCCTGCCGGACTTCGCCAACCGCTGGCTCAACAAGAAGTTCGCGCGGGCGGAGAAGAACGTGCCCCGCATCCGGGAAGATCCCGAGCAGTTCAAGAACGTCTTCATCGGTTCCATTCCCACCGCCCTGTTCGTGCTGGTGCCGGTGTTCGCCTTGCTGTTGAAGCTGGGGTACCTGGAAACGCGGCGCGGCTACCTGGAGCACCTGGTGGTGGCGCTCTACAGCCACGCCTACCTGTGCCTGTGCATCCTGGCGATCTGCCTGCTTTCGGCGATCAGCGGTTTGATTCCCTCGCAGGCCGTCTGGGCGACGATACCGCTGGGGCTGGCGCAAGGCCTGATCGTGGCGTGGATGCCGGTCTATCTGTTCTGGATGCAGCAGCGCGTCTACCGCCAGCACTGGATCATCACGCTGGTGAAGTACGTCGTGCTGGGCTCGCTGTACTTCATGCTGCTGTTGTCGGCCATCGTCTTCCTGACCCTGACCACGTGGGTGAACGCATGAGCGCGCTGCCGGTGATCTACGAAGTGGTGCTGGACGTCGAGGCCGGGCTGTTGCCGGAGTACGGCCCCTGGCTGCGCCATCACGTCGCAGAAATGACCGCGCTGCCCGGCTTCACCGGCGCGCGGGTCTACGAACAGCGCGAACCCGCCCCAGAGCCGGGACGCGCGGTGTTCTGCGTGCACTACTGCCTGCGCGACCGCGCCGCGCTGGACGACTACCTGCGCGCGCATGCGGAACGGATGCGGGCCGACGGGCAGCAGCGCTTCGGCGGCCGCTTCCGCGCCAGCCGGCGCATCCTGCAGGATGCGGCCGGCTACTGATCGCGCCGCTGGCGCAGCCACGCACCGCGCTGGTCCGCCGGTACCGCCAGCAGCTCGCGGCGGAAGGCGTCGCGCTGTTGCGGCGGGATCCGCTGCGCCAGCGCGGCCAGGTCGTCGCGCTGCTCGGCATCCAGTTGCCGCAAGAACAACAGCATCGCGCCGCGCTGGTCCTGCGGCAGGTAGGCGAACAGCGGTTGCAGGCGCGGATAGTCCGCTCCCAGCGCGGGCCCCAGGCGCCAGCCACGCTGCTGCATGTCGTCCAGCGCATCGAATCGCGCGCGCAAGGCGGCCTGTTCTTCCGCCGGCAGCAAGGCATAGCCCTCGGCCGCCGCGCGCAGGCGGGCGCGCTGCACGTCGTCCAGTTCGCGCCACGCCGCATAGCGCGAACGCCGGTCTTCGCGCTCCACCAGCGGCAGCGCGTCCCATGCGGCGCGGCGCTGTTGCCAGGCATCGCGCTGTTCGGGCGTCATGCTGTCCCAGCGCGCGCCGTCGTCCTGCGCCAGCGCGGGGCCCGCGGCCGGCCAGAGCGATGCCAGCGCGAACAGCAACGTGCCCGCAAGCGTTTTGCACTCACGGCCTGGCATCGGATGCCTCCTGCCGCGCCGTGGCGTCGTCGGGCACGCCGCTGGCGACGTACCACGCCAGGAAATCGGCCTGCCGCGCGATCGCCTCGCCATCCGGATCGGCCAACAGTGCGAAGTCGGGGTGCGTCGCGGCGGCGAATTCGTCGTCGAAGCGCGCGGCGGGCGGCGACACGGGCGGCAAGGCGTCCACCCGCACCGACACCTCCCGCACGATGCCCTCGCCGTCCGGCGTGCCCGCGGGAGATGCCGGCGTCGACGGCCACGACGGCGGCCAGAACCAGGTGGCCGCCAGCGCTCCTGCCACCAGCGTCAACACCAATGCGACCCATGGCCAGCGTCGGCGCGGACGAGGGTCCGCTTTCGCCTTGCGCTTCCCCGGCGACCGGGTGGTGGAGGCGGTGTGTGATAACGGCAGGCGCGTGCCGGCCAGGGCGTCTTCGCGCAGGCGCGCCAGCCGTGCCAGGCGCTCCGGCGGCAGGTCGCGCAGGTGTTGCTGGATGGCGTCGGCCAGCAGGCGCCACGCCTCCGCGTCGGGACGGCCCTGAGGATCGCGGGGACAGGCCCGGGTCAGGCCTTGGCGATAGTCCTCCGGCGCCAAGCCCAGCACGGCGGCGGCTTCCTCTTCCTGCAGGCCGGCGGCCAACCGAAGCAGCAGCGCCGCCCGGTCCAGCGGCTCCGCCCGGGACAGGGCGTGCAGGGACGGTATCCAGCACGCCGCCGGTGCGGGGGAGCGGAGGTGCGGCGTGGCAGCCAGCAGCGCCCAGAACCGCGGCGGCCAGTCGGCCAGCGGCAGTTCCGCGGCATGGGCGCGGAACGCGCGCAGTGCCGCCGCCAGGGCCACATCGCCACGGTCGGGGTCGCCGCATTGCAGTTCGGCGAACACGGCGCCACGGCGTTCGCAGCCCCGGAGGAAGGCGGACAAGGCAGCCGGCGGCGGCGAAGAAGGGACGGGAGAAACCATGCTGGAACCGGTTGCGGACGCCCCGATCATAGCCAGCCCAGCAGGCCGATCGGACGCTTGACAGCGCGCCGAAATCTGCTCTCTTCGGTGGCACAAGGCTTTCCGGGAAAATGCGTTGTGCACAGCCGTCATCCGTCCGTCACAGGCTGGCCCGTGGACAGGCGTATGGACTTTATTGCAAAGACGTTTCACGCCTAAGTCCATGATTGCACTGGGGAATACCGGTTTGGCGCTTTTTTCGCCAACCCGACACCAAGGCTTGCCACTGGCTCATCGGCGCGTGGAGCAAAGCCGCCATGCACAGATTTATCCACAGATCGTGTGGATAAACCGGAATCTCGTTCTGCAACCGGCACTTGCGTGATTTTCGTCAAGAAATCGGCAGGACATGAGCGCAACTGCACAAGACCTGACCTGCCTCCTGCCGCCCCGATAAACTGCACACAATGTCCGCCCCCCTCGTCCTGCACGTCGCCCTGCCGGTGCCGCTGCCCCGCACCTTCGACTACCTGCCGCCGGACGGCCATGCCGCCGGGGAAGAGGACGTCGGCAAGCGCCTGCGGGTGCCGTTCGGCAGCCGCGAACTGACCGGCGTCGTCGCAGGCCTGGGACCGGCCACGGGGGAAGGCCCGGAGCTGCGCCAGGCGCTGGCGGTACTGGATGCCGCACCGTTGTTCCAGGGCGAGCTGCTGGACTCCCTGCGCTGGCTGGCCCGCTACACGCACGCGCCGCTGGGGGATGTCTTCGCCACCGCCCTGCCGGTGCCCCTGCGGCAAGGCGAACCGTTGCCGGACACCCATGCCTGGGCCTGGCGCCTGACCGCCGAAGGCGTGGCGCAGCGAGAGCGCCTGCGCGCCGGTAGTCGCCCGCGCCGGCTGGCCGACCTGCTGGCTCCCAGCGAACAGGACGAAGACGCGCTGGACCTGCGCATGGACGACTGGCGCACCGCCGCACGCGCGCTGGCCAAGCGCGGACTGGCCGAACGCCACGCCGTGCCCGCACGTCCGCCGGTACCGGCGCCGCGTCCCGGGCCGCCGCTCAACCCGGAGCAGCAGGCTGCCGCAGACGCCGTCGCCGCCACGTCCGGGTATGGCGCGCTGCTGCTGGATGGCGTGACCGGCAGCGGCAAGACCGAGGTCTACCTGCACGCCATCGCCGACTGCCTGCGACGCGGCCGGCAGGCGCTGGTGCTGGTGCCGGAGATCGGGCTGACGCCGCAGACACTGGCGCGCTTCCGCGAACGCCTGGGCGTGCCCGTGCACGCGCTGCATTCCGGGCTCAACGACAACGAGCGCGCCCGCACCTGGGCCGCCTGCCTGCGCGGCGAGGCGCGCGTCATCGTCGGCACGCGCTCGGCGGTGTTCACCCCATTGCCCGAGGCCGGGCTGCTGATCGTCGATGAGGAACACGACGGCAGCTACAAGCAGCAGGACGGCATCCGCTACCACGCGCGCGACTTCGCGCTGGTGCGCGGCAAGGCGCTGGACGTGCCGGTGCTGCTGGGCAGCGCCACGCCATCGCTGGAAACGCTGCACAACGCCCGCAGCGGGCGCTACGCGCACCTGCGGCTGTCGCGGCGCGCTGGCGAAGCGCAGCCGCCCAGCGTGCGCGTGCTGGACATGCGCAAGCGGCACCAGGAAGCCGGCCTGCTGCCGGACACGCTGCAGGCCATCCGCGCCGCGCTGGATGCCGGCGGGCAGGTGCTGGTGTTCAAGAACCGGCGCGGCTATGCGCCCGTGCTGCTGTGCCACGACTGCGGCTGGAGCGCCCGCTGCAAGCGCTGCGACACGCCGATGACCGTGCACGGCGGCGGGCGTCGGCTGCAATGCCACCACTGCGGCGCGCGCCAGCCCGCGCCGCCCGCCTGTCCCGACTGCGGCGGGCTGGCGTTGCAGCCGCAGGGCATCGGCACCGAGCGGCTGGAGGAAATGCTGGCCGAACGGTTCGCCGGCGTGCCGGTGCTGCGCGTGGACCGCGGCACCACCCAGCGCCGCGACGGTCTGGCCAGGCAACTCGCGCAACTGGGCGACGCGCCCGGCATCCTGGTCGGCACGCAGATCCTGGCCAAGGGCCACGACCTGCCCCACCTGACCCTGGTGGCGGTGGTGGGCGTGGACGAAGGCCTGTTCTCCACCGATTTCCGCGCCGGCGAGAAACTCGCCCAGCAGTTGATCCAGGTCGCCGGCCGCGCCGGCCGCGCCGGCAAGCGCGGCGAAGTCTGGCTGCAGACGCACCACCCCGATCATCCCCTGCTCAACACGCTGATCAGCGGCGGCTACCACGCCTTCGCCGAAAGCGAGCTGGAGCAGCGCGAAGCGGCCGGCTTCTCGCCGTTCGCGCACCTGGCGCTGCTGCGCGCCGAAGCGCAGCACGTGGACGCGGCGCAGCAGTTCCTGCAGGCCGCCAAGCAGGCGTTGCGGAAACACGACGCCACACTGGAGATGCATGGTCCCCTGCCCGCGCCGATGCCACGCCGCGCCGGCCTGCATCGCGTGCAACTGCTGCTGTCGTCGCCCGAGCGCCGCCCGCTGCATCGCCTGCTTGATCTGGCCCTGCCCGACATCCACGAACTACCCGAGGCGCGCCGCACGCGGTGGTCGCTCGACGTGGACCCGATGGATCTGTACTGATGGCGACCACCATGGACACCACCGCCACGATGACGCCCGCGCAGCGCCTGCGCAGCATCTTCAGCGGTTCGGTCGGCAACCTGGTGGAATGGTACGACTGGTACGTCTATGCCGCGTTCTCGCTCTACTTCGCCGAGGTGTTCTTCCCGGGCGGCGACAGCACCAGCCAGTTGCTGAAGACCGCCGCGATCTTCGCCGTCGGCTTCCTGATGCGGCCGCTCGGCGGCTGGCTGCTGGGCCGCTACGCCGACCGCCATGGCCGCCGGCGCGCGCTGATGCTGTCGGTGCTGATGATGTGCGCCGGTTCGCTGATCATCGCCTGCACGCCGGGCCATGCCAGCATCGGCATCGCCGCGCCGATCCTGCTGGTGCTGGCGCGGCTGCTGCAGGGGCTCAGCGTCGGCGGCGAATACGGCACGTCGGCCACGTACCTCAGCGAGATGGCCACGCGCGCGCACCGCGGCTTCTGGTCCAGCTTCCAGTACGTGACCCTGGTGATGGGCCACCTGATCGCGCTGGGCGTGCTTATCGCGTTGCAGCGCGTGTTCCTGACCGATGAGCAGTTGCGCGAATGGGGCTGGCGCATTCCCTTCCTGATCGGCGCCGTGGCCGCGGTGGTGGCGCTGTGGCTTCGCCGCAACATGAGCGAAACCGAATCGTTCGAGCGCAGCGAAGCCGACCGTTCAAATGACCACCAGCGCAAGCAAGGCACGCTGCGCCTGTTGATGCAGCATCCGCGCGCGCTGCTGACCGTGGTCGGCCTGACCATGGGCGGCACGCTGGCGTTCTATACCTACACGACCTACGTGCACAAGTTCCTGGTCAACAGCGCCGGCATCGCCAGCGAGACCGCGAGCCTGATCAATGCGTCCACGCTGTTCGTGTACATGCTGCTGCAGCCGGTGGTCGGTGCGCTGTCCGACCGCATCGGGCGGCGCCCGATCCTGATCGCGTTCGGCGTGCTCGGCACGCTGTGCACCTGGCCGATCCTGTCCACGCTGCAGGACGCGTCGAGCCCGGCGCAGGCGTTCTGGCTGATCCTCGGCGCGCTGGTCATCGTCAGCGGCTACACCGCGATCAACGCGGTGGTGAAGGCGGAACTGTTCCCCATCGAGATCCGCGCACTCGGCGTCGGCCTGCCCTACGCGCTGACGGTGGCGCTGTTCGGCGGCACCGCGGAATACGTGGCGCTGTGGTTCAAGAACGCGGGACTGGAAAGCGGCTTCTACTGGTACGTCACCGCCAGCATCGCCTGTTCGCTGCTGGTCTACCTGTGGATGCCGGATACCCGCCGGACCTCGCTGATCGATCGAGATCCGGCCTGATGCCGCAACCGATCACCGGTTGCGCATGCGCATGGCAACCATCGCCGCGCGCGCCTTCAACGCGGCCATGGCGAATCTTCGCCATGCGAGAATCGCTTCCATGCCGCCGCACAGCATCGGTTTCGGGACAGGAGAGCGAAGGATGAGCCATGCACTTCCCCACGTCGTCGTCATCGGCGGCGGCTTCGCCGGACTCTGGGCCACCCGCGCCCTGGCCGCTGCGCCGCTGCGCATCACCCTGATCGACCGCCACAACCACCACCTGTTCCAGCCGCTGCTGTACCAGGTGGCGACGGCCGGGCTTTCCGCGCCCGACATCGCCGCGCCATTGCGGCACATCCTGCGCAGGCAGGAGAACGTGGAAGTGCTGCTGGCCGACGTCGCCTCGATCGCGCCCGACCGCAAGCAGGTCATGCTGGCCGATGGCGGCACGCTGGCCTTCGACTACCTGCTGCTGGCCACCGGCGCCACCCACGCCTATTTCGGACACGACGAATGGGCCGCGCACGCGCCGGGATTGAAGACCCTCGACGATGCGCTGCGACTGCGCCGCCACCTGCTGCTCGCGTTCGAGCGGGCCGAGGCGGAGACCGACCCGGCCCGCCGCGCCGCGTGGCTCAATTTCGCCATCGTCGGCGGCGGTCCCACCGGCGTGGAGCTGGCCGGCACGCTGGCCGAGATCGCGCGCCACACGTTGAAGAACGAATTCCGCAACATCGACCCTTCGCAGGCGCGCGTGCGGCTGATCGAGGCCGGGCCGCGCGTGCTGTCCTCGTTTCCCGAAGCGCTGTCCGCAAAGGCACGCCGCCAACTGGAAAAACTGGGCGTGGAAGTTTCCACGGGCACGCCCGTCAGCGACATCACCGCCGAGGGCTACCGGCTGGGCGACGCCTTCGTGCCGGCGAAGACGGTGGTATGGGCCGCGGGCGTGGCCGCGTCGCCGCTGTCGCGCTCGCTGGGCGTGCCGCTGGACCGTGCGGGACGCGTGCCGGTGCAACCCGACCTGAGCGTGCCCGGGCATCCGGACATCTTCGTGGCCGGCGACCTGGCGGCAGTGACGTCCGACGGCAAGCCGGTACCCGGCGTGGCGCCGGCGGCCAAGCAGATGGGCCGCCACGTGGCGCAAACATTGCGCGCCCGCATGGCGGGGAAACCGTCCACCGCCTTCCGCTACCGGGACTACGGCAACCTGGCCACCATCGGGCGCATGGCGGCCGTCGTCGATTTCGGACGGCTGAAGTTCTCGGGCCTGCTGGCGTGGTGGTTCTGGCTGACCGCGCACGTGTTCTTCCTGATCGGCTTCCGCAACCGGCTGGTCGTGCTGCTGAACTGGTTCTGGGCGTACTGGAGTTACCAGCGTGGCGCGCGCATCATCCTGGGCGACGACGGCAGCGGCACGGACACTGCCCCGCCGCGCGCTCAACCGTAGTTGAGTTCGCCCGGGTAGCTCATCACCAGATACAGCAATGCCGGCACGCTGCCGGTATTGCGGTAGGCGTGCGCCTGGTCGGCGCGGAAATGGATGGCATCGCCTGCCGCCAGCCGGTGGATCTCGCCGGCGACTTCGATCTCCACGGCGCCGGCATTGACCACCAGGTTCTCCAGCGTGCCCGCCGCGTGCGCCTCGGCCCGCTCCTCAGCCCCGGGCGCCAAGCGGATCTCGTAGAACTCGACCGCGTGCACCCCCGTAAACGGAAACAGGGCCCGCGACACGTAGCCGCCGTCGGCCGAACTCAGATGCTTGGCATCGGCCGCGCGCAGCACTTCCACGTCGGGGCGGACGCCATACAGCAACGCGGTCAGCGGCACGTCCAGCGACGCGGCGATACGGCCCAGCAGCTTCAGCGTCGGCGCGCTGCGCCCTTGTTCGATCTGCCACAGCATCGCCCGGCTGACACCGGAGCTGCGCGCCAAGGCCTCCAGCGACCACTGCCGCTGCTTGCGCAGTTCCCCCAGGCGGCGGGCCACGATGGCGCCCAGATCGCCGGGGTCTCCGCTGGCGCCATCGCCGCCGGTCACGCCCATGGACTTCCCCAGGCCGTCGACGGCGCGCCCACCGGCTCCGGCCATCCTGCCGGGCCTAGCCCTGTCCCGTACGCCCGGCGTGGTAACGCAACGACTCCGCCGCGTCCGACCGCGCTGGTCGGAACACGCCGACGGAAACACTGCCGTTGAGCGGATTCATCCACAGGAACTCCCGTCGCTGACTGGCCGCACCGCAGTCGCGCAGGGCCTGGCGGCGGCGGTAATCCTGGAAATCGTAAATCTGGGCCGGGCTCATTGCGGTGACGACTCGGAACGCCTGAAGGGACGGTCAATGTGCCCGGCCGCGGATCGAGGGGGAAACAACCGCTCGCCATACCCTTATAACGGCACGTTCAATAAAACGCCGCGACGTTCGCGATAACGAATTTTTCCTTTAAAATCATTATCTTGCACCTCTAATGATTTAAGCGCATGATGATATCGCCATAAGGCATGACGAGCCGCCTCGGTGCGTCCATCCCCCACCCCGAAGTTGCCGGAGCCCCCATGAAGACCGCGATGAACACGATGTCGATGCCGATGAACAACATGCCGATGATGGGCATGTCCGCCATGCCGATGGCGACGATGATGCCGATGATGTGCCACATGGATTGCTCCATGACCGCGGAAGGCATGATGTGCGTGATGAAGCCCGCCGAAGGCTCCACCATGGAGATGATGAAGGACTGCTGCGACATGATGATGTCGATGATGTCCAGCGGCACCCCTTGCGGGATGATGTGCGGCGGCATGCCGATGATGGCCTGCTGCGGCATGCCGATGATGCCCGAAATGACCTGCAGCATGGATGCGAAGGGCATGGTCTGCATGATGATGCCGACAGGCATGATGAGCATGGACATGCTGAAGATGTGCTGCGACAGCATGAACCGCATGATGAGCTGCGGCATGCCGATGACCATGACGTGCGGCGGCATGCCGATGATGGTCTGCATGCACTGAGCGCCTCCGGCGCTGCGACAACGGCCAGCCTGCCAGTAGTGAAGCGAACGACGACGGCCCTTCGGGGCCGTCGTCGTATCCGCCCGTTCCAGGGCAACGTGGCGGCGAATGCCGTTGATGCCGGTGCCCGTCGGCCGCGAAAGCGGATTAGGCGGCGACCGCGACGGTCAGGCGCGATCCACCCGGCAGGCGTAGCAGCCCGGTCGCGCATTGTGTATGTGCAGGTAAGCGATGCGGGCGTCGGCCAGCATGCGCTCGATGACGGACCGCGCCGCCTGGCCTTCCACCACGTCCGCGTCGCGCATCCCGCCATCGCCATCGTAGGCACGCAGCGACAGCAGGCGGCGCGGGAACGAAGGCGGCAGTTCGTCGCGGAACACGGCGGACACGCCGGCCGCCTCGCGCACGTAGATGGGGCCGCTGGCGCGGTACGGCCCGGCTGCGTCGTGGTGCAGGTAAGGCAACAGCAGCAATGTCTCGCCGACCGCCGCATCCACCAGCGACACGCGACAGGGAAAGCCATGGTCGGCATCGGCGACGACGCGGCGGATGTTGCGCGCGGCCAGCGCCCCGTCGTCCAGCGCGAACAGGGGACGGAAGGGTTCTGCGGAAAGACCGCGGATCACGAACGACATGGCGCCACTCCGGTGGGGAATGGCGCCAAGCGTGGGCGATCGCGGCGCGCGCGGCTATCCGGATCTTGCGCCGAGCGCGCCCGCGCGGATCACGGCGACTTCAGCGCATGCGTCCTGCCGTCGGCCATCACCAGTTCGCCATCGCCGAGCCGTTCGCTGTCGGCATCGACCGTGATGAACTCGGCCACCACGCGGCCTTCGCCCTTGCTGCCGACCAGATAGAAGGAATAGCGATCGCCCGGCAGCGCCCACGACACTTCGCGATCGAAGCGCGCCTCGCGGATATCGCCGATGTGGCGCTGGATCACCGGATGCGCCTGCATCGCCGCACTGGCCTGCAGCACGAAGATGCCGTCCTGGGTGGCGAACGTTTCCGGTATCCCATCGCCATCATCGGCGCGTCGCTCGCGCGGATAAGGCGCTTCGCCGGCGAACGGCAGTTCGCGTCCGTCGGCCAGCGTCAACACGCCTTTGCCCAGGCGCTCGGTATCGGCATCCACGGTGATGAACTCGGCCAGGAGCTGGCCACGTCCCACGCTGCCGGCGATATCGAAGACGAATTCGTCCATGCCCGGCGCTTCGCCCGTCGCGATCGCATCGATGACGAACCGCTCGATCCGCCCGATATGCTCCTGCACCAGCGGGTAACGCTGGGCGGCTTCGCGCGCCTGGCGGGTGAAAATGTCCTCGCCCAGGGCGATTCCGGACTCTACATCGTGGCCGTGGCCTTCGTGTTCGGCGGCCAACGCGCCGGCATCGCCTTCGATGGCGTGTTCGGTGCCGTCCGCCATCACCAGCATGCCGGGGCCGAGCGCTTCCGCGGTCGCGCTGACGGTGATGAAGCGAGCGGTGACGCGCCCCTCGCCGCGACTGCCTTCGACATCGAACACCAGCACGTCCGGGCCGGGTTCTTCCAGGCTGGCGGGTTCGTCCAGTGCGATCTTGCGGATCGCGCCGATGTGCGCCGCCACCACCGGGTCCACCTGCATCGCGGCACGGGCCTGCGCGTCGTACTCCTCGCGATCGATGCCGAAGCGGATGCCGCCCGTGCTTGTCGATTTCGTGTTGCTGCTTTCGGTCGCGGATGCTTCATGGATCAGCTGCGGTCCGGCCAGACCGCATGCCAGCACGCAGATCAAACTAAACGTTATCGCTCTCTCCTTCCCCCAACGCATCGTCTACTCCTTCCGATAATCCAGGCCCGCTCCAGGCGGGTGCGCAGATGATCACACCTTTCATGCGATATGCGCACAAAAAAAGAGGCCCCGGTGCGGGGCCTCTTTCTATTGTGACTAAGCTGACAAACTATGCGGCGAACAACGCCTTCATCTTCTTCAGCGCGTTGGCTTCCACTTGGCGCACGCGCTCGGCGGAGATACCGTATTCGTCGGCCAGTTCCTGCAACGTGATCTTGCTTTCGCTGTCCAGCCAACGGCGCTTGATGATGTCGCGCGAGCGTTCGTCCAGACCGGCCAGGCCTTCGCGCAGCAGTTCCAGCTGGTTGTCCTGGTTGTCGGCGCGTTCGTAGGCCTGCGAGGGATCCTCGTCGTGCGCGACCAGATAGCTGGCCGGCGACGGCGGTGCGTGGTCCTCGTCCTCGTCGGCCGGCGCATCGAAGCCGATGTCGCGGCCGGACAGGCGCGCTTCCATTTCCAGCACTTCGCGTTCGGACACATTGAGGTCCTTGGCGATGGCGCTGACTTCGGCGGCATTCATCCAGCCCAGGCGGGTCTTGGACTTGCGCAGGTTGAAGAACAGCTTGCGCTGCGCCTTGGTCGTGGCGACCTTGACGATGCGCCAGTTCTTCAGGATGAACTCGTGCATCTCGGCACGGATCCAGTGCACGGCGAAGCTGACCAAGCGCACGCCCATGTCCGGGTCGAAGCGCTTGACCGCCTTCATCAGGCCGATGTTGCCTTCCTGGATCAGGTCGCCCAGCTGCAGGCCGTAGCCGCTGTAGCCGCGGGCCACGTGCACGACGAAACGCAGGTGCGAATGGACCAGCTCGCGCGCGGCATCCAGGTCTTCCTGTTCGCGGTAGCGGTTGGCCAGCTCGCGCTCGTCCTCGACCGTCAGCACCGGGATCTGGTGCACGGCGCTGATGTACGCGTCCAGCGAACCCAGTGCGCTGGGAATCGGCAGGTTGTGGGTAACCAGGGCGGTAGTGGGGGTGTTCTGGCTCATGGGGGTCATCTTAGCAGTCGGGGGGTTCGACTGCTAAGCACACTGGAAGTTCCCCATCATCCCGTTGCTGGAACGCTGCCGCCGGCCCCGGGCTTTATTTGCCGGATACATTCAATAAAATCAATAACATACATAACAACACCATGCTTTCCTGCCTGCTGGACACCATTACCCCTTGCAGGCGCCGCCCAGCTAGTCCGAAGCGTGCGGATGGCACCCGTGCATGGAGACGATCACGGGCGGTGTCGTCGTCGCCTGGCGGGCCAGAACCGCGGCTGCCAGGGCATCGCTTTTCATTCGGGAGGGGTGGAAGCCGGGTCGCAGGTAGTCGGTCAGGTGGCCCAGCGTGCGCCGGAACATCCGGTGCTCGGTTCCCAGGTGCGACATCAGTTGGGTCCAGGTTTTCTTCCTCCACAGGATCCGATCCTGCGCCAGCAAGGCCATGGCCAAGCCGCTCATCAGCGAATAGAACAGGCCCACGGTCAGTACGAATCCAAGCGCCCGGACCGCATAGCGGGGTGCCATGGCCTGCAGCAGGTCGAACGCCACGCGCCTGTGCTCGATTTCCTCGGCGAAGTGCCATTCCATCAAGCCCCGCATGCGCGGATCGGCGTCGGCCAGGATGCCCTGCGAGAGGAATTCATGCCCCAGGTAGGCATTGATGTGTTCGACGCAACTCACCAGGGAGACGCGCAGCCACAAGGGAGCGATCTTTTCCATGACACGGAAAACCAGCTTGTCCACGCGCTTCTCGAACACACGGAAACGGTAGCCCTGCGCATCGAGGTTGCTCCAGTAGCGCTTGTGGGCAACCCCGTGCTGCGCCTCCTGCCGGATGAACTCGACGCATCGCGCGCGCAGGTCCTCGCTTTCGATACGGGGCATGCATGCTTTCAGCGTGCGGATGTAGAAGCCCTCGTTCGCCGGCACCAGGATGGTGTAGGCGTTGAGCATCGAGGACACGACTTCGTTTCCGGGCAGCCAGTGCTTCGGGATATCCAGCGGAAGATCCCAGGCGAAGCGACGTGGCGTGATGGTTTCGGTCATGGCGGCCTCCTGCCGGCCGAAGCGGCGCACTGAAGCGGAATGCCCGCGGCGCGGGCCCGTGGACCAACGCCCCGGAACAAGACGATGACTCCCCGGAGCCGTGGCGGACGACCGGCTATCGGCTCCCGCGCATGCGGATCGCGGGTACCCCGGTGCCGGGCAGGCTCGACGTGTCGGTCGGGCGAATCCTCGCAGCCGTTGCGTCCGCCGTTCGCCGCCTCAGCTGGATTCCGCCTCGGACACGACGGCGGCTTCCTGGACGCGACGCAATACCCTGAGCAGATTGCCGCCCCATATGTTGCGAATGTCCTGCTCGCCGTAGCCCGCCTGCAACAGGCGCTCGGTGATGAGGGGCAGGGCCGAAACGTCCTCCAGGCCCACCACGCCGCCGCCGCCGTCCCAATCCGCGCCGATGCCGACATGCTCGGGACCGGCGACCTTCAGGATGTGCAGCAGGTGGGCCATGTAATCCTCGAGGCTCGCCCGCTTGACCGGGTAACGCGCTTCGATCGCGCGCCGCTCGGCGAGGTAGGCCGGGACACGATCCGCCGGCATCCGGCCTTCGGGGCCGTACTTCTTCGAGAGTGCCTCCATCGCCTGCACGCGCGCGGGAATCCTCGGCGTCGGAATCAGATAGGCGCCGAACGCATTGACGTGGATCACGCCGCCTTTCGCCGCGAGCCGCCGGATGCGCTCGTCGTCGATGTTGCGCGGATGGTCGTGGATCGCATCCGCGCTGGTATGCGAAAGCACGATCGGCGCGGTGGACAATTCGAGCAACTGGTCGAACACCGCATCGCTGGCATGCGACGCATCCAGCACGATGCCCATGCGGTTCGCCTCGGCGACCAGCCGCTTGCCCGCAGGGCTCAGGCCATTCCACTCCGCACCCTTCGGGTCGGTGGAGGAATCGCCGAAATCGTTGTTGCGCACATGGGTGATGCCGAGCATACGCAGGCCCAGGCGATGGTAGGCCGTCAGCAGCGTGGGATCGCTGGCCAGCGGCGCGGCGTTCTCCATGCTGATGAAGGCGATGCGCTTGCCGGCAGCGGCGATGCGTTCGGCGTCGTCGGCGGTCAGCGCGAGTTCGAATTCATCCGCATGCGCCGCGAGCATTTCGCGGATGCTGGTGAGCCGCTCCAGTCCGTGGTCGCGCGCGGCCTGCTTGCCCGCCTCGTCGCGCGCGCCCTGCGCGGTGTAGACCACCCAGAAGCCGCCATCCAGGCCGCCGGCCTTCATCCGCGGCAGGTCCACTTGCGACAGGTCGCCCTCGTGCTGGTGGTCGTCGGCGATGCTCCAGCCCGGGCGGCGGAAATTGGCGGGGGTATCCAGGTGCGTATCCAGCACCAGCGCCGCGTCATGCACCTGGCGCGCCCGCGCGGATACGTCCGCCGCGGAAGACCCCGAGGAGAGTCCCAGCAATGCCACGACGCCAATCAACTGCGAGAAAGCCTTCATCCAGATCCCCCGACACGACAGGAAAGTCCGATTGTTGGCGAAACCCGGGCAAGAAAAAACCCCCGTCCATACGGACGGGGGTTTTAGGGTAAAGCCCCTGGCGATGACCTACTCTTGCATGGCTTAAGCCACACTACCATCGGCGCGGCTGCGTTTCACTTCCGTGTTCGGGATGGGAACGGGTGGGACCACAGCGCTAATTTCACCAGGGAGACGGTTGGAGCGTGCAGGCGTCCGATAGAACGGAGCCGCACCGTCTCGCATAGGGTCTTGTGACGTAGCGGGCATTGGATCTTCATCGACGTTGCCGTCGAGTCCAAGGCCACTTGAGGTTATATGGTCAAGCCGCACGGATCATTAGTATCAGTTAGCTCAACGCATTGCTGCGCTTACACACCTGACCTATCAACCACCTGGTCTTGATGGTTCCTTTAGGGGGCTTGTGCCCCGGGAGATCTCATCTTGAGGCGCGCTTCCCGCTTAGATGCTTTCAGCGGTTATCGCTTCCGAACATAGCTACCCGGCAATGCCACTGGCGTGACAACCGGAACACCAGAGGTTCGTCCACTCCGGTCCTCTCGTACTAGGAGCAGCCCCTCTCAAATCTCCAACGCCCATGGCAGATAGGGACCGAACTGTCTCACGACGTTCTGAACCCAGCTCGCGTACCACTTTAAATGGCGAACAGCCATACCCTTGGGACCGACTACAGCCCCAGGATGTGATGAGCCGACATCGAGGTGCCAAACACCGCCGTCGATATGAACTCTTGGGCGGTATCAGCCTGTTATCCCCGGAGTACCTTTTATCCGTTGAGCGATGGCCCTTCCATACAGAACCACCGGATCACTAAGTCCTACTTTCGTACCTGCTTGATCCGTCGATCTCGCAGTCAAGCACGCTTATGCCTTTGCACACAGTGCGCGATGTCCGACCGCGCTGAGCGTACCTTCGAGCTCCTCCGTTACTCTTTGGGAGGAGACCGCCCCAGTCAAACTACCCACCATACATGGTCCCCGATCCGGATTACGGACCTAGGTTAGAACGTCAAGCACATCAGGGTGGTATTTCAAGGTTGGCTCCACGACAGCTAGCGCCATCGCTTCAAAGCCTCCCACCTATCCTACACAGACGAACTCAACGTTCAATGTAAAGCTATAGTAAAGGTTCACGGGGTCTTTCCGTCTTGCCACGGGAACGCTGCATCTTCACAGCGATTTCAATTTCACTGAGTCTCGGGTGGAGACAGCGCCGCTGTCGTTACGCCATTCGTGCAGGTCGGAACTTACCCGACAAGGAATTTCGCTACCTTAGGACCGTTATAGTTACGGCCGCCGTTTACTGGGGCTTCGATCAAGAGCTTCGCCTTGCGGCTGACCCCATCAATTAACCTTCCAGCACCGGGCAGGCGTCACACCCTATACGTCCACTTTCGTGTTTGCAGAGTGCTGTGTTTTTGATAAACAGTCGCAGCGGCCTGGTTTCTGCGGCCCTCGACAGCTCAGCTACGCATGTAGCCACCATCAAGGGCGCACCTTCTCCCGAAGTTACGGTGCCATGTTGCCTAGTTCCTTCACCCGAGTTCTCTCAAGCGCCTGAGAATTCTCATCCTACCCACCTGTGTCGGTTTACGGTACGGTCTGCGTGAGCTGAAGCTTAGGAGCTTTTCCTGGAAGCGTGGTATCGGTGACTTCGCCCAAAAGGGCTCGTCTCGGTGCTCGGTCTTAAAGGATCCCGGATTTGCCAAAGATCCAAACCTA